>JAFUAW010000170.1 GCA_017460485.1 Lachnospiraceae bacterium
GGTCGGATCGAAGCTCATCTTGAAATCCGCGCTCTTTACCCGCTCGACACTGGCAATAATGGTAGTCAGATCCTCTGCAATCTCTGGGGCTAAGAATCCCTGAAGCTTGTCCTTAAGCAACGCGATTCCGGCGGTATCATTCGTCACGATCCGGAAAAGTTCCAGATATTTATCGACTGAATCCTTTGCATAGCCCGCTTCGAGCAGCTCTGATTCTACTCCTTCCAGTCCGATCTTATCCATCTTGTCCAAGATGATAAAGACCGTATCATAATCCTTCTCTTCAAATCCGCTGTAGGCCGCCATTGCTTTCAGAATCCTGCGGTCATTGATACGGATCGTAAAATTATGGAAGTCCAGCTTGCCAAGCAGAGTTGTGGTCGCCTGGATCAGCTCGATCTCTGCCAGATACGTAGGCTCGCCAAGGATATCGATATCACATTGCATGAACTGACGATACCGTCCCCGCTGCGGCCGATCCGCTCTCCACACATTGCCCATCTGCAACGCCTTAAATGGACTCGGCAGATCATTGGCATTATTGGAATAATATCTGGAAAGCGGCAGTGTCAAGTCATACCGCAGTCCGCCGTCTACCAGATCTGCTTCTGTCTCCGCCTCTGATAATTTCAGCTTCTCGCCGCGCTTTAAGATCTTGAAGATCAGCTTCTCATTTTCCCCACCCTGATTACTGCTTAAGTTTTCAATGTGTTCCACACAAGGTGTCTCCACAGAGGTAAAGCCAAAGGTCTTGTAGGTTTCCTTGATCAATGCGATGCAATAATCCCGGATCTCCATTTCCCTTGGCAGAATATCCTTCATGCCGGTTACCGGCTTCTTTTTCATTGTCATAATTGTCCTCCATCTATCCTTGTATCTATAAGCAGCCCAATCATACAATCATCATTCAATCTGTATTCTCATGCCGCATAGATATCATATGCTTTTTTAGGTTCCATAGCGTTCTTCCGCATGATCCAGTGCTTCGATATCTTCAATCTCCCGGATCGTGCTTTCTGTATGTATCACATTCTGGAACGCAAGGAATATCTTCATATCAAAATGATGAACCTCATCAATAAGCAGATGCATCGCTGTATCCATATCAAAGGCTTTGCGGTATGGACGATCGGAAATAAGTGCCGCGAAGACATCACATACCCGTAAGATCCTAGCACCGATCGGAATCTCATCTCCCCGCAGATTATATGGATATCCAGAGCCATCATAATTCTCATGATGATACAATACACTTTCACAGATAAAGTCCGAAAAACCTGCTTTCCGGAGAATCTGTTCTCCAAGCTCTGCGTGCCGTCTGATGTATCTGGTCTCTTCTATTCGCAGGGCGTCCTCCTTACGTCCATATATGTACGGACTGATCTTTAATTTACCAATGTCATGGAGCATACCTGCGAGTCTCACTTCTTCGACCATTGCCTTCGAAAGACCGAGTTCCTCTGCAAGCTTACCGGCAAGATCGCTGACGCACATAGCATGAACAATTCCCGCGCTGAAATCCTCACTCAGATATTCATTGATCGTCTCTCCTTCAAAGATATCCCGAAAAGAGTCCATCTCCGTATCTACCGGCATTTGATTATTCTTATCATCCATGTTCTCACCTATCCCCACACTTGCTATTATACCTATATCTTCAGCTGCTTTTTTCTCCCATTCTGTCTCCAATGCTTTCTCTATTCCATGGCAGACAGAATTCCCTTCTTTCGGAACTCCGCCTCTTTCCTAGCGATCATCTCATCCACTCTCTGTATATAATCATTGAGATTCTTCACGTTCTCGATCCTGCCGACCGCGTCCGGGTATACCATCTTCGTAGATGTACCCGCACCTACTGCTATAATATCCATTTTCTCTTCCATAATCAAGACATTATACAGGCATTCTTTGCCGGATGCAGCATATCCGACATTTTCCAGATTACCGGGAATATTCTTCTGGCGATACAGATAATATGGTTCCAAACCAAGTGCTCTTGCTGTCTCATCCGCTGCCATCAGCATCTCATCCGTACTGCCTGTGATACTGTCCCGATATTTATCCATTTGTATATTCAGCTCTGCCGAACGTTTTAGTGCCAGACTGTGAACAGTCAGGCTCTCCGGCCGTAACTTCCTGATATTATCTAAGGTATGCCGGATATCCAACATTGTTTCCTTCGGAAGGCCAACGATAATATCCATATTGATATTATCAAATCCAATCTTTCTCGCCAGTTCATAAGTCTCAAGAATCTGCTTTGTTGTATGCACCCGCCCGATATAATCCAATGTCTTCTGATTCATGGTCTGCGGGTTAATACTGATCCGAGTAACCGGATGCTCATGCATCATATACAGTTTATCTTCCGTCAATGAATCCGGTCTTCCGGCCTCCACCGTGAATTCACGAACAGAGCTGGTGTCGAATACGGAACTGATATATTCAATTAACCTGCAGATCTGTTCCGTCGATAAAGCAGTCGGCGTTCCGCCTCCCATGTAGACTGCCACCAGACGCCGATCGGCATATGCCTTTGCTGCATAATCCAATTCCCGAAACAACGCCTGAAGATAAGGTTCGACCTTATCGGCACAAGCTTCTATGGAGTACGATGCAAATGAACAATACAGACAACGGGTGGGACAGAACGGTATTCCGATATACAGACAGTATTCTTCCTGAAAATGAAAAGGAGCCAGTAAAGCCTGTTCCTTTCTGGCAACCCTGCAGCAGATCTCCCCCTTCTGACGGGTTGTCAAATAAGTTGACTCATATTCATGAATGATCTCTTCATCCGAATAACCTTCCTCAACCATCCTGGTCGCGAACTTGGTCGGCCGGACGCCTGTCATACTTCCCCAAGGAAGAGTCCTTCCCGTATATCCGGACAATAGATGATAGGCCGCCGCCTTCACCTGATTCCGGCTCGCCTTCCGATCCCGGTATCTGCAGATCACACGCTCCTGTGCCTGACATACTCCATCCACAAGAATCCGCATGATGATCTCACCAAACTCCAAAGACGAAAGTTCACTCTGCCCGGCCATCTCCGTGTCCTCAACATCAAGCCGATCCGATCCATCACCAAACCACGCATCAAACACGAATATAGGTGCTTCCTGCTCTTCTTTAACTACCTTCCCCTTCACTTCCGTCACGATCCGTTCTCCGAAAAAAAACGCCTGGATCATCTGCCGAAAATCACTCTCATACAAATCATAATTATATTTCAGTATAATCATATCATTTTAAAATTCTCAAAAAACATAAGTAATCAGTAACCTGTTTTAATAATCAAAAATCTTATCAGCATTTTTCAGTAACCAGATATTAATACGCTTTCAAGAACGGATTCATATCCCGCTCCCGACCAATCGAGGTTCTCTCATTATGTCCCGGATATACCGTTACATCATCCGGCAACACCATCAGCTTCTCTTTGATCGCCGTGATCAGTGTCTCCCCGTCACCGGTCGGAAAATCCGATCTTCCTATACTCCCGGCAAATAATGTATCTCCGGAGAACAGATATTTATTATCTTCAAAATAAAATGCCATTCCGCCCTTGGTATGTCCCGGCACCAGAATACAAGTCATTGTTGTTCCAAGCAGATCAAGCTGCTGCCCGTCATGGAGCAGGATATCCGGCTTCACTGTAATCATTTCCTCTGACATCATGGAAGACAGATTCTTTCGAGGATCCTGAAGGATCTCCACCTCATCTTCCGCAGCATAGACCGGCACATTATGCCCGATCAGCTCCGATAATTCTTCCAAGCCTCCGATATGATCATAATGTCCATGTGTCAAAAAGATACCCACACATGTGAGCCGCTGATTTACTAGCATATTATACAAGAATCTGGCATTACTTGCCGGATCGATCACAATTGCTTCACGGCTTTCCGTATTATATACCGTATAGCAATTCGTCATCATTGAGCTCAGCGGATTCGTAATCACAACCAAATTTTCCATATCATACTCCTGTAATTATTGATGGTTATTAACCCATAGTTCTCTCAATATCAATGATATCATCGATATTCCGGATCTTGGCGATCACTTTGTTCAACTGCTCTACACTATGGATCTCAAAAGCCACATTGATCGTTGCCTTTCCATGCTTATTGGTACGCAGTGTCATACTGGTAACATTGATCAGAGATTCCGTAAATACCTTGGATATATCGAATATAATATTTCTCCGGTCAATGGCATAGATCTTAATATCTGTTATATATACATTATTCTGTGTCTTGTCCTGCTGCTGCCATTCCGCTTCGATCAGACGTTCCTTCTCTTCATCCGTCATGGATTTGATATTGATACAATCGCTCCGATGTATGGATACACCACGCCCGCGGGTTACATATCCAACAATATCATCCCCCGGAACCGGACTGCAGCATTTGGAGAAATGAACAGCCACATCATCGATTCCCTTAACAATAATACCGCCATGCGAAGACCTCCGGCGAGGGGAAACATCCGCAGTCTCCGAAGACATCTGGGCCAGAAGTTCATCATTACTTACCGGCTGACAATGATCCTTCTCATACTCCTCCATGAGGCGGTTCATTACCTGACCTTCCTTCAGTCCCCCATGTCCGACAGCCGCACATACAGACTCCCAATCCCGGAACGAATACTTCTCCACTACCTTGGCAATATACTCCGGCTTGGTGTAATCACTTAATTGGATTCCTTTGGTACGGCAGTATGCATTCAGGAGTTCTTTGCCTCTTGTGATATTCTCTTCTTTATATTCCTGGCGGAACCATTGATTGATCTTGGTCTTTGCCTGTGTACTCTTAACAATATTCAGCCAATCCCGGCTTGGGCCATTCGCCATCTTGGAAGTAATGATCTCTACCAGATCCCCATTTTGCAGGGTATAATCAAAGGTTACCTGTCGACCGTTTACCTTGGCACCGATCATCCGGTTACCGACGGCCGTATGGATCAGATATGCAAAGTCAATCGGCGTCGATCCGGCAGGGAGTACCTTCACATCTCCGGATGGAGTAAAGCAATATACCTGCTCGGCAAACAGATCCAGGTCTGTCTTGACCGCGCTCATGAATTCCCGGTTATCATCCGTATCCTGTTGCCATTCCAGAATCTGACGGAGCCATGCCAGCTTAGCCTCTTCCTTTTCCTGCCCGGTACCAGTCATATTCTCCTTGTATTTCCAGTGGGCCGCAATACCGTATTCCGCCGTCCGGTGCATCTCAAATGTTCGGATCTGAATCTCAAACGGCTGCCCCGACGGACCGATCAATGTCGTATGCAGTGACTGATACATATTGGATTTTGGCATAGCGATATAATCCTTAAAACGCCCCGGAATCGGCGTGTACATCTCATGAATAACACCCAATGCCGCATAGCAGTCCCTCACACTGTCAACCTTGATCCGGACAGCAAAGATATCATAGATCTGATCGAGCGTCTTGTGCTGATTGATCATTTTCTTATAAATACTGAAGAAATGCTTCACCCGTCCGTCAATCTCCGCTTCAATCCCCGAATTCTTTATATGATTGCTGACTTCCGCAACTATTTTATTGATAAATGCTTCCCGCTCCGTGATCCGCTCATTAATCTGTCTGGTCAGATCTTCATAGACATCCGGCATCAGATAACGCATAGACAGATCGTCCAGCTCCACCTTAATCTTGGAAATACCGAGTCTGTGGGCAAGCGGAGCATAGATATCCATTGTCTCACGGCTCTTTTCAATCTGTTTCTGCGGAGACTGATACTGCATCGTCCGAAGATTATGCAGCCGGTCAGCCAGCTTGATAATGATTACCCGGATATCCTTAGCCATCGCGAGGAACATCTTACGAAGATTTTCTGCCTGAAGCTCCAGCTTATCCTGAGAGAAATTCAATTTGGTCAACTTGGTAACACCATCTACCAGCAATGCGATTTCCGGCGAGAATTCCCGTGAAATCTCTTCACTGGTCATAACCGTGTCCTCCACTACATCATGAAGGATGCCGGCAACGATAGTCTCCTTATCCATTTCCAACTCAGCCAGAATGATCGCAACACAAAGCGGATGAATAATATATGGTTCGCCTGATTTCCGCTTCTGCCCCTCATGCGCCTTATCCGCTACATGATACGCTTTCTCGATCATACTGACATCCGTGGACGGATGATAGATATGAATCTGCCGAATCAGTGCCTGATACAACTCATCCGGAGAAGTAAAATCAGCAGGAGTGGAGAGATTCATTTCACGCTTTCTTCCGACATTGGCACCACCAACCAAAGGCTGCTGCATATTCGGAAATATGATCTCCTGAATCGCGCCGCCCGTTGAAAGAGTGTTCGCCGTATTGCCTATACTATTTACTTGTCCGTTTGCATTCGTCATATCTTCGCTCATACTATCACCACACTTCATAATAAGACCGGTCAGTTCCGTATGTATATCAAAAGGCTGTATCTAATATTCTATAGTATTCCCGTTAATTATACTGTTAAGTATAATTTCAATATCCCGAAAAATCAAGAAACTATTCGGTTTTTGATGGTCGATAGCTTTTTATTACAATCTGTAATGCCCGCATTCCATTGAATTCATTCACGGATGGATAATAGATCACATCCAGCTTCACGCGATTCAGCCAACCTTTCATCATCTGATCCCATTCTGTCTCGCCAAACCATTCCTTGATATTATCCATGAATTCATCTACCTGGAAATAGATTCCTTCGATCTTCGCTCCGGATTCATTCTCCAGCTGAAGCTTCAGCAGATTCCCGTTCTTACCCATAATCCGGGCAGACTGAACCTTCAGATTCTTCTGCGCAAATGCCGGCTTTTCATTGCCTTTGCCATATGGTTCCAAAAGGTTCAGCTGTTCGATCAGATCAAAACGGATATAATCAATTGGCATTTCCACATCAATATTAATCTTCGGTGTCAGATCTTCATCAGAGAGTTCACACAACAGGTTTAATTTATGCCGCAAATAATCCAGATCCCTTGCCTGCAAAGAGAATCCTGCCGCCATCGGATGTCCGCCGAACTTTGTAAGCAGATCCTTGCACTCTGTCAACGCTTCAAACATATTATATTCTTCAACTGAGCGGCCAGAGCCTTTGAGCTCACCGTCTTCCGAATCTGTGATGATTAACGTTGGTCGATAGTACCTCTCACGGATCCTGCCTGCAATAATACCTGCCAGACTTTCGTGAACCCCCGGAAGGTAGACAACCAATACCCGATCATCAATCAGGGTAGATTCTTCAATCTGGCGGATTGCATCATTCGTTCCCTGTTCCGTCATCGTTTTACGTGTTTCATTTAATGCTTTTAGCTCGGCTGCACGTTCCAAAGCCCGGTCATAATTCTGTTCAAACAATAACTCCAATGCCTGACGGGCATTTTCCAGTCGCCCCGTAGAGTTAATACATGGTCCCAGAATAAAACCAACATGATAAGACTGTATCTTCTTATCGCCAAGATCATTGATACGGATCAATGCGCGAAGGCCAAGATTCCCGGTTCTCACCAGTTCTTCCAGCCCCCAGCGTACCAAAGCTCTGTTCTCGTCCCGAAGATCCATGACATCACAAATAGTTGCAACAGCTACAAATTCAATGAATTTCTCCGTTTCGGCAGACTCAATTCCGAACAGTGGATATAAGACCTGCATGAATTTGTAAGCAACACCTGCTCCGCACAACTGCTTAAACGGATACTTACACTCTTCCTGCTTCGGATCGATCACCGCATCCGCAGAAGATAGGATATACTCTTTATGCCCGTCTTCATCATATTCAAATGGGACATCATGATGATCCGTGACAACAACCGTCATTCCCAGATTCTTGGCATAAGCAATCGGAAGCAGTGCCGCAATCCCATTATCACAGGTTATAATCGTATGTATTCCGGAATCATAGGCTTCCCTTACCATAGCTTCATTCATGCCATACCCATCTGCAATCCGGTCCGGAATCCGATAATCAACATCCGCACCACATTTGATCAGCCCCTGATACAGAATATAATTAGACATTACTCCATCTACATCATAATCGGAAATGATCCGGATCTTATCCTTCCGATCAATAGAATCCTTTATGATACGGGTGCCTTTTTCCATATCCTTCATGAGCCTCGCGTCATATATATCACGCTTGGCATTCAGGTAATGATCGAATTCTTCCTCGGTCTCATAATCCCGGTTGCGGATTACACGCGCGACCACCGGATCAATCTGAAATTGCTCCGCAAGTGCTTGAAAATCCGCCTTTTTACTATAGATCATCCATTGTTCTTTCATATATCATCCTCATCAAATAAGGCTGCCTGGACCCCTCCAAGCAGCCTTATTGCGTTATTATACCTGAGCACGTGGCTTTGGCTCAGAACTCTTCTTTGATTTCGGTTTGCTTCCGGTCTTACCGCCGGTACTTGACATCTCATCTTTCTTGCCAATCTTCGTCCGCATATAATACCATAATGGTCCGGTAATACAGATGGAGGAATAAGTTCCTGCCAGTACACCGACCATCAGAGCCAGCGCGAACTCTTTGATTGCCGATACTCCAACAATATACAATACCAATACCATAACAAAGGTAGTCAGGTTAGTATAGATACTTCTGGTAAATGTCTGCGCAATACTAGTATTGACGATCTCTTTCAAATCCACCTTCTTGATATCCATAGCTCCCAGATTCTCACGGATACGGTCGAAGATAATGATCGTAGCATTGATTGAATATCCGACAATTGTCAGCATACAAGCCACAAATGTATTACCAACCGACAGTCTTACCACTGCATATAGGGTAAATACAAACATAACATCATGAAGCAGTGCAAGAACCGCACTTGCTCCAAATCGCACATCCTTGAACCGGACAGCAATATAGATCAACATCAGAACTGCCGCAAGAGCAACTGCGAAGATCGCATCTCTCTGCATTTCATTACTGATGGTAGAACTGATACTGTCAATCTCCATATTAGTCACGGTAAAGTTGGATTCCAACGCATCCTGAACCGCTTCTCTCTGTTCCTGATTCATCAAAGTCGTCTTGATTACAATAGAATTCGAATTCTGTACATTCTGAAGCTGAATATCCGCTGCAGAGATACCGGTCGCATCCGTAATTACCGGTATGATTTTTGCCTCTGCCTCTTCCAAACTGTAATACTGATCAAAATCAGCCGTAATGGAAGTACCGCCCATGAACTCCATACTGAAGTTCAGAACATGTCCGACATTCGGATTAGCCTTATTAATCGGAAGGAAGATCAGACCAAGCGCAATCACAACTCCGGATATTATAAAGGCGAACTTGCTGTTCTTCACATAATCAAACTTGCCTCTTATCTTAACCGTACCATAGAACTTCGGATTCTCCGCACCAAGTTCTACACATGCATTCAACAACATTCTGGTAATGACCAGTGCCGTGAACATGGAAAGAATAATACCAAGCGCAAGTGTCTGTGCAAAGCCCTTTACAGAACCGGTAGCTCTCCACCATAATACTGCGGCAGCGATCAATGTGGTAATATTACCATCCAGAATTGCCGACAATGCTTTGTGGAAACCACCCTGTACCGCCTGCTTAACATTCTTGCCAGCCGTGATTTCTTCCTTAATACGCGTAAATATGATGACATTGGCATCTACCGCCATACCAATGGACAGAATAATACCTGCAATACCCGGCAGAGTCAATGTAATATCAAACAAGTTCAAGCAAAGTACTGTAAGCGCGGTATAAGCGATCAATGCCAGTACAGAGATCACACCCGGGAACCGGTATACCACGATCATGATAACAGCAACACAGATCAAACCGATCATACCAGCCAGAAGAGCGGTACGAACTGCATCCTGTCCAAGCTGTGCTCCAACGATATTGGACTGTAATTCGGATAATTCCAGAGGCAGAGCACCAATACGAATAGTTGTTGCCAGATTATTGGCCTCATCATAATCCGCCATACCATTGATCACACAGGAACCGGTCGTAATCGCTTCCTTAACATTAGGATAACTAATCACTTCATCATTGTATATGATATAGATCGGTTTACCGACATTTGCGGCAGTTGCTTCCGCAAACCGCTTGGTTCCCTCATCTCCAAGTTCCAGAGACACAACATACTCATTGGTTCCGCTGGAGGTATCAATTCTCGGATCGGCAGCCACAATATCCGCACCGGTCAGAACTGTCTCATACTCCTCTTCACCGCTTGAATAAAGAGAAAAGTTCTCCGGATCTAAGAACATCAGATTACCCGGCTTACCCAATTCCTCCAGGATCTCATCCGCATTCTCCACACCCGGAATCTCAACTGCGATCCGGTTATCACCCGCTTTATAAGCAACTCCTTCACTGCTGTAGCTATCAACACGCTTCTGCAAACGATAGATCGTATCATCAATCTCCTGCGTGGTTGCATCCTTATTGGCAATCTCATAAGTGATGCTGACACCGCCCGCCAGATCCAGACCCAGCGTAATATCTTCCGCCTTGCCGGAACCGGCAAGTCCAAATATATCTACATATACAATTGCAGCTGTCAGCAATAAGAATATTACAAGTGCCAGTACACTGCCTACTTTTTTATTCTTCATCTTCTTCGTTCTCCTTTTCTTCTATATCTGCCAGTGCGGCTTTTAACATGATTGCGCACTCGATTCTCTTTTTTTGAAGTTCACAGCCAATATCATAAGCGTCCAGAATATTGCCGTGAAAATTATAAGAATTCGCTGCGCAGCCGCCGCTGCAATAGAACCTGGCAAAGCACTCTCTGCATTTATCCTTTGCGTAGACATTACACAGTTTGAATTCATCCCGAACCAATGTATTATCGATTCCCTTCCATACATCACCCAGCCGGAACTGTTCCTGACCGACGAATTGATGGCAGGGATAAAGGTCTCCCCATGGCGTAACAGCCAGATATTCCGTTCCGGATCCACATCCGGACAGCCTTTTTGCAACACACGGTCCCTGATTAAGATCTATCATAAAGTGAAAGAAATTAAATCCCTTTCCCTGTCGTTCTCTTGCAACCATCTCCTTGGCAAGCTTGTCATACTCATCAAGAAGCCGGGGAATATCCTCCTCCCGAATGGCATAATCCGCTTCTAACGGAGCTACAACCGGCTCTACCGATATCTGCCGGAATCCGAGATCTGCCAAATGAAGTACATCCTCAGAAAAATCAAGATTGTGATGCGTATAGGTTCCTCTGACATAATAATTGGTCTGATTGCGAAGTTCCGCGAATCTCTGAAACTTTGGAACAATGATATCATATGTACTCTTGCCGTTCTTAGAGGGACGCATATAATCATTAACCGTCTTACGTCCATCTATACTAAGAACCACATTTGCCATCTCCTGATTAGCAAATTCCATGATATCATCATTTAACAGAATCCCGTTCGTAGTCAATGTAAACCGAAAATTCTTATCGTGTTTCTTTTCAATGCTTCGACCATAATCAACCAACTGCTTTACAACTTCAAAGTTCATGGTGGGTTCACCACCGAAGAAATCCACTTCCAAATTCCTTCGTTTACCGGAGTTCGCAACCAAAAAATCCAGAGCCTGCTTTCCTACTTCAAAGCTCATCAAAGAACGGTCACCATGATATTCGCCTTCCTCAGCAAAACAGTACCGGCAGCCCAAGTTGCAATCATGGGCAATATGCAGACATAACGCCTTAACAACCGTCTTACGGCGTTTGAAATCCATAACAAAATCTTTGTAGACATCCTCGGCAAACAATTCGCCTTCATTTTTTAGATATTCAACCTCTTCGAATGCCTCTAGCAGCTCATCTTCCGAATAACCGGGCAGCTTGTCCACAAGTGAAGCTATATCTGTTGGTTTCTGATGATTATTATTATCCTCATATACAGCTATAACATCATACATGATATCATCAACAATATGCACCGCTCCGCTGCACACATCCAGTACGATATTATAACCATTATTCTTATATTGATGTACCATAATGGTGCTCCGATTATTTCTCAACAATGGGGGAGAGGACAGCTGATTCGCAGTCCTCTCCCTCACTTACGTAATCCTGATCCATTCACTATCTCTTATTCTCGCATGTCTGATTCCCCACTGTACAAGAGGTCTTACATGCTGACTGACATGAAGTCTGGCACTCGCCACAGCCACCATTCTTCATTGTTTCCTTTAATGTCTTATTGGTTAAAGTCTTCACGTGTTTCATCGAAATTCCTCCTTAACTATGCACTATAATAATTAGAAATTCATAGCTCAAAATATCATAGCACAAATCTATACATCATGCAAGAAAAAACATATAATATCACTCAACTAAGCATTCCACCCAACAATCCTCCGGCAATACTTATGACCGCTGCCAGAATCCCGGTTGTTGAAACCATATCCAGGCTGGCACTTAAGATCAAGGACACTCCATATATGATCAAGATGTAGCATGCACCCAGAATCATTCCCCATAGGAATTTTTTATCCTGCATCCGTTTACCGATCAGCAGACCTCCAATAAAGGTTGCCACACCATAAATTGCCAGAATCACAATGTCTACCACGTTTTCCGTGAGATTCCATTTATATATGGCAAATGCAAGCGCAGCCAAAGCAATCCCCGTTATGATGTAAATAACCACCAAATACTTGATCACTTCCAGAATTCTCATTGATTTTGTCATTATTCAACCTGCCTTTCATATCTTACTCTTTGTCCTATTAATAAGATATGATTCTTCAGGGGACCTTAGAACAACAACTTCAATTCTGATTCCGTTTTTGCTTTATTCCAACAATCACAAGTCCTATGATCAAAATGACAGCCAACACAGCAGCCGCAATAAAAATCCACAGATAACTGGTCTTTGCCTGTTCAGCATAAGTAAAGCTGATCGTCTGACTGTTACTGTTACCGGCAGTATCACTGGTATATACAGATACTATATATTCGCCATAGCTGTTAAAAGTATAATCGTAAGAACTTTTTCCCTGCATATCCTGCTGTTCTCCATTGATCGTAATACCATCAATGGAATCATTCTCATTTTCCAACGTGATATTCAGACGGATCGGTTCTGTCGTGCGTGTACCGTCCTGTACTCCTGCAAAGATAACCTTCGGTGCTGTATTATCAATGATGAACTCAATTGTACGAGTTGCCGTCAAACCCACTTCATCTGTAACCTCAATAATCAGAGTATATTTTCCATCTTCCGTAATTTCGCCGCCATCATATGCAGACCCATTTAACGTCATACGCACAGTTGGTGATGTCAATTCAGAAATCAAATCCTCCAAGGCTTCTTCCAATACAAATCTCTTCAGATATTTTCCATTATAATGACTAAGATCCGCAATCACAGGAGACTGTGTATCAATTGTAAAATGAATCGTCTGGCGACGGCTGTTACCTGCCCGGTCAACAGATTCAATCGTTATAGTATAATATCCATCTTCCGAAAATTCTTTGGAAAGCGTACTGGTTCTGGCTGTATTCGCCCAACCCTCAATATTCAGATTAGTAATGTTACCATCTGCATCTTTTCGGGTGCCTGTAATCCTTACCTGATTCGTTTCATAGTAAGATTCCAGAACTGAGAACTGCAGAGCAACCATATCTTTAGTAATAAAATAATCCTTGGTTCCCTGAATAGAGATCACCGGTGCCGTTACATCTACTGTAAAATGGATTGTCTGCTCCGTTGCTACATTGCCGGCTCCATCAGTCGCTGTCATAACCACTGTATATTCCCCATCCGTTGCAAATACATTGCTGACGCTGGAATTCTTTCCTGAATTTGCAAAGTTAACCCTGCTGCTGTATGCTGCTCCTTCAAATCTCCGCTCTACGGAAATCGTTACATTATCCGTCTCATAAAATGACTCTATAGCCTGAAAATTCAACGCAATTGGATTGCCGCTGTATGCCCCGTCCTGTGCACCGGTAATAGACAGTACCGGTGCTGTCTTGTCAATGGTAAAGCTGACCGTCTGAACTGACTCGTTGCCGGCCGCATCAACTGCCGTAACCGTCACCTGATAGACACCGTCCTCCGTAAAGGTTCTGCTTCCTGAGATAGAAGAATCGCCTGCATTCAAATTGGAAGGTTCCAAATCCGTTGTAACACCATCTAACGTACGGGTTGCCGCTATTACAACCGGCTTCATTTCCTGCCAGATGTTCTCTTCGACACGAACAGATACTGTCTGATTCTGATTATATACGCTGCCATTTCCTGCACCGGTCAAGGTAATTATCGGAGTTTGTTTATCCAACCGGTACGTATAAGATTCTGTTGTCACTTCTCCCGCATGATTCGTTGCCGATACAGAAATAACCGTCCCCTCTGCAGAGGAATTATTCTGGATTGTCACTATATAGAACTTCTGCGTATCTGTTTCAGTAACAATCGTCGGTGTAATGACTTCTCCATTCTCAGTAATCACCACATGGTCAATTCCAGAGATCATATCCGTTACTGTAATTGGAACTTCAATATTCTGATTTTTCCATGATCCGTCCTGATTACCAAAAACAATACCAGAACCTTGGGTATTAACAGAAAATTCTCCGGAGTTCAATGTGAATTCCCGGCCGCAATTATCTGTCAACACTACTCTTAATACAATGTCGCGCTTCTGATCCAGAATGGAAATCGGTGCATCCGTTTCCAAATTGTATTGATTTCCGTTCTTAACAATATCATCTGTATATACAATTTCCCCACCGTTCAGAACCGTACCATTCCATATATATTGATATATAATTTTCTGAATTCCGGAAACGGAAGCCGCTTTTACATTTGTCTTAAATGCAGTCCGATATGCAGCCAGTGTCGGATCCATGGTTAATGCCGCTTCCTGAATACCGGCAGTATCGATTCTGATACTCTGTTCTGTCTGGGTGCTGTTGCCTGCCCGGTCGTATACCTGAATGGTAATATTGTGCAACCCATCGCCAGACACATAGAAGACATAGTTGCCGGCCGCATCTCCATCTGTCAGTGTCACACTGGTTCCGGTATAAGAATCCGTATATACTACCCGGTCAATTCCCGTACCATTACCGTCCGCACCTGCCGAATCCTTAGCAGCAGCCACCACATATACCGTCTCGGTCTGCCAGTCTGCGATGGATGATACCTCAACATTATCCGTCTCCAAATTAACCGGTGAATACTTGGTATAATACTTCAGATTATTATGATTCAAAGTATCCGGAGCCGTCTTGTCTATAACAAATGAAATATTATCCCGATCCGAATTACCGGCAGCATCCTTTACCAAAAAACTAATATGATATGTACCATCTTCTTCAAATATGCGGTTGAAGGAACTTGTTTCAGAATTCAGTGTAAAACTGCCAAGATCAACCGCTATAGTCTCCCCGTTCAGGATGCGGGAAGCCGTTGCTGTGACCTCAGCATGATTCCATATATTATCATCCACTGTAATAGATAGGCTGCAATCCTTGTTGTAAATCGCATTGTTAGCAATACCAGATAAAGACAGCTTCGGAGCCTGCTTATCCAGATAATACAATCTGTCGGCGCGGGTAGTATCATCCACATTATTCACTACAATTACCGATACTTTGGTCCCTGTACTGACAGAATTCTCAGAAAGCGTAATCTGGTACAACCGTTCGGTATCATCATCTGTGTTACTCTTTAATTCCGCATCGACAGGAGAATCATTGACAAGAACCGTAACGGATTGGAATCCGGCACTGTCTGTTACACGGATTGGGACCGTAATATCCTGCTTCTGCCATGATTCATCCGTATTCTCATATATGATCCCGGTTCCCTGACTATTATAGGCAAATTCCGTTGAGGTAACTGTTTTCTTTCTGCCACAGACATCCTGAAATGTTACCGATACTGTCAAATTCTTTTTCTGATCGAGCAGTTCCTGTGGGGCAAGCTGTTCAATCGAATATACATTATCGCTTTTACTGATCTCATCCGTCCCCGGGAATACATACTCACCACCATCAATGGCAGTTCCGTTCTCATAATAAACTACCGTGATCTTCTGGATTCCGGATAATGATTCTGCTTTTGCCTGCAAGCGAAAACTGCTCTTATATGCAGATTGCTGTGGATTTAATACCAGCTGTGGATTTGTGATTCCTTCTGAATCCTGCCATATGATCTGGGTTAGTTCATTGCTCGGATTGCCTGCATAATCGTAAGCAGTAACATAGACTGCATGCTTTCCGTCGGAAAGGTTGTAAATATAATTACCGTCTGTATCTGACTCAGTTTCTTCATGTGTATTACCCTGATCTGTAAATACTACCTTCTTAATACCAGAACCATCTGCCGGAAGGTCAGTCGGTGTAACAACTATTGTGATAGGCTCTGCCTGCCAGTGATTCGTGCCCAGCAAGGAAGCAGCAACCTCTTTTTGCGAAGCTGTACCATAGGAAGTATAATATTTGACATTAATCTCAGGAGCTTCCTCATCATACTTGATATTACTGATATCGAAAAAACCCGAATAGAAATTACCGACACGATCAGACACCTGCATATACAAATAATCCGATTTCATATTTGGATCACTTGGAGTATATGTCAAAGTCATCTTGCCGTCTTCGATGGTTCCATCCAGCAAATCTGTAGGAGGATTATCCTCATCATGATTATCGGTATATGCATATTTCAAAGTTGCAGGATCAATCCCGCTGTTTTCTTCCGTGATCGTCAAAATAATATCCGCAGTACCGGATGTCCAATATTCCGAGGAGCCGGATACTGTTTTCTTATTGGCATCAATCTTGGTAATCTTTGCAGATGGAGCCTTGTTGTCTATACCAATTTCAATCGGTGCCGATATCTCGCCGCTTCTTGTTCCGTTACTGTATCTAAGAAACAGATTGACCGTAGCGGATTTGCCATCTCGCACACCCAGATTCGCAATCGGTATCTCATATGGAGAATCAATCCGAACCCATGTGGCAGCATCCGGATCCGAGATCTCATCGGTATCTTTATCTGTATATGTATAATAGAGATCATAAAAATCCAATGCATACGTTTGTGCACTTCCCATTGTGATAGTATCTTCGTCAAGAACCAGCTGTGAATACCGGGTTCCATTTTTGTACCAACGGTTTCTATTATATTCTGATCCCTTAGATATAATGATATCAGCAGTCGGTTGTTCCAAAGCTACCTGTGCTTTTGCGATCAACCTGCCATTTTGGAGGGAATTCAAAATATTGTGTGTTATAGAGCAATGTGCCAGCTCACCGCTGTTATTTGAATTTGGCAGATTTATTTCATCCACTGTCGAAATCTCAACCCATTCGCATCCAGCATCTGGATTCAAATTAAGAAAATATGCTTCTTCGTTATCAAACGGAACATAATATTTGCAATTCATAGAATCGGTGCTATCTGCGGAATAGTCCGCGTTTGTAGCTGACAGAGAGGTAACGTGTGTCGGAACTACCGTAATATAAGGAGCTTCCTCTTCATTCAATATGATCTCTCCGCCATTAGCAGCTACAACAGAATACTGAAATGCCAGTTTCCAATGCCGCAAATGATTATTCTTGCTGGTCTCACTTCCCGCAATCATATCATTCAATGATGGTGTGTACATATACGAAAACGGAGCATCAAATTCTACATAAAGGAAAGAATCGTCATCCATTGTTATTCCGGATTCCAGTTGGGACACAGAAACCAACTCGTCTACGCCATCGACCTCTATTTTGTATTCAAGATTGCTTCCGTAAGGAACAGTTATATTGATAGGCAGAGCCGTCACTAATTCAAGAGCAGGTAATTCTACAATATCACGACCTAATGCTTCATACTTATACGTTTGTTCGGTACCAGTCAGCAAATAATTCCGGCTTCTATCTGTAAGGTCTGCAACGACATAGTATGTGGTATCATCATCCAGCTCTTCTTGATTTCCTAATTCCGGTCCCTCATAACTCTCTTTATGGATAACAAATCCCGTATAATACTGCGGAGCTGGAATTGTTCGCGCCTGCACCTTTTCCGTAAACAAACCGCTGAAGGACAGACTGCCTCCTGTCGGAATAAACGCAACTAATAATGCCATTCCGAATGCAAGAATTGATTGAATCTTTTTTTTGTGTTTATAATTCATAGAAACCTCCCATTCCTTCTATGCAACTACATCCTTGGTATGTACAACGATCAATTCCAGAACCTGTATGATCGTTCCTGATTCCGTAATCTGTTCATCCGGTAACGTGATGATCTCGCGGTTATTACCGGTTCCGAGAACCGTTGTGGCACTCTCACCGGATGCATCCGATCCGCCAAGAACTGTCGTTCTCATCTCCAGACCGGTGGCTGTCAGAACATCTGTTACTTCTTCTCCGTCTCCGGCAAGATTTCGCCCACTTAAATCTCCGGAAGCTCTTGCGGTAAGCACATCCGTCACATCCTCATCAGTTGCCGCCGCATGAAGTGACGCTGTCTTTTCCTCGGAATTCAGAACACCTGTCAAAGGCTTGTCAGAGACCCTCGCTTTGATCCTTCCAGAATTCGGCTCTGATTGCAATTCATCATCCCGGGACAGCATATCACGGTTCCGTTCTTTCTGAATCTTGGCAATCGCGCGCCGCTGAGTCTGCCCGGTCAGATCTCCGATCACCTTGGGAATATCCCAACGGATAAATAATATAACTGCGATGACCAGGCATATAAGAGCCAATGTCAGCCCTCCATATTCCATAATCATATACAATGTTGACATACTTTTAGTTCCTCCTTTGCCGCAGATGACAGCTAGCGGCTTTCTGAGGATGATTCATCATCCTCGGTATTATCGACTGTATTTGATTCTTCAGATGTCTGTTCTGTACCGGACGGATCAATCACCGTCTCTCCTTCGCCGGCCCGGGATGCATCCTGCGTCTCTTCCGTTGTATCGGATTCCGGTAAACGACCGGATACCTTATCGAATAATGGCTGAAGATTAGCCACCAGCGGTTTCCATTCAAAATTCTCCGTAATACCCGGAACACTGCTCCCTGCTTCATATACTTTAATGATATCCGGCGCATTCCACGCAGATACATCTGGTTCAACAGCCTTATATTTGTTATATAAGAATCTTAAATGATTTACATAAATGGAGGCACTTGAGGTACCTAGAATATTCTCTGCCTCTTCATAAGTTGCGATTGTCTCCTTCTCCATTCCGAGTGCGGTATATACCTCTGCTTCGGTTACATACATATTCTCGTATACGGCCAGATCCTCATCCGGACTAATCTGGGACACCACGTTCTCACAGCATTCCAAGGCCCGATAATAATACTCCCTGGCCATTACCTCATCCTCAGACTTGCGGGCAAGACTCTGATATGCATATGCCAAATACAGATTATAGTGATAATAATATCCGGAGCTGTTATCGATCGTACTACCGGACTGGGCAAGCTCCTGCAAGGCCGGTTCCAGCACCCGCTTAATCGCTTCATCCGCACCATTCACACTATTCATATATATGGAATAGATCATCCCCAGATTCTGATAATTCATGAGCTTGGCATCACTAAAGGACAAGCTCGCATTATCCGATTCAAATTCTCTAAGATTCTCCTCCAATTCCGAATAATCAATATTCAAAGATGAAAGACCCATCGCAATGGCAATATAATGCTTGGAGATCGGTCCGTATTCTTCTGATTTTTCATTTACCATCCGAAAATACCGGAGAGCGGCTTCATAATTACCCTGATTGAAATAGGTAATACCCAGCTGATACAGTAAATGATCATTTTTGGACAGACTCTTATTTCCGTTCACATAAGAAGCAATCGTGTCTAGACCCCGTTCCGGCTCATTCAGATTATTCACGTACAAATTCAGGATTTTAATATATGCTTCTTCATTTTTGGCATTCGCCGAAATCGCATTCTGATATTCCAAGATTGCCTGGTCATATTCTCCCCGGAATTTGTAATTATCGCCTTCACTGATAATATTATAATAATTCTGATCATTCAGATTGGATTGCGCGGAAAAGCCCATAAGAGATATTCCGGCAAAAATAAGCGTACTGACCGCCGCTATTGCGAACAGTGCCAGTTTTGTACTGTTCTGCTTACGATGTTCATCATCCAACTGATCGTAATGCTCCAACGCATATAACAATTCTGAACAAGACTGATACCGTTCACTCGGATTCGGCTGAGTACACTTTAAGAGGATCTTTTCCAGACCGCTGGAAAGTGCCGGATTCCATTTGCGGATCGGCTCGATCTTATAAGGCGGCTCACAAGGATTCATACCGGTTACAATATGATAAAGCGTTGCCCCTAGACAATATATATCCGTTCTCGCGTCTGTATTATAGATTCCGCGGCCCTGCTCATCTCCGAACTGTTCGGGAGCCGCATATCCTCTGGTTCCCAAAGCTGTCGTATCCGCATTGTTTTCAATCTTATATTCCTTTGCCGTTCCAAAGTCGATCAGCTTGACCTTGCCGTCCGGACGCAACATGATATTGGACGGCTTCATATCACGATATATTATTGGCGGATCCATGGAATGCAGATAATCAAGAGCACTGGCAAGATCCTTCGCCCACTGAATCACCTGATCCTGCGGCTGAGCCCCCTGTTCCTCTAAGATCTTGCTGAGCGGACGGCCTTCCACATAATCCATAACAACGTAGACCTTATTCTCTTTTTGAATAATGTCTACGATTCGTGGAAGTACAGGATGGTCCACTTTTTTTAGGATATTTGCCTCACGTTCGAGACCCTTAAGAAGCGTCTGGGTATCCTGAGAGCCATCATCTTTAATCTCTTTTATTGCCCACTGCTTGTTAAGCCGCAGATCCATAGCAACATAGACGATAGACATACCGCCTCTGCCGATTTCCTTCAGTATTTCGTATTTTTCATCTAATACAGTTCCCTTTTCCGTCATACTGATCTCCCAATTATTCAATCATACGGCAAACAGATCCGTATACTCATCATATAATTACAATCAAATAGCTTTTATTCCTGTGTCTTTAATAAAATCATCGAGATATTATCCATTTCCTGTCTTTGCTTGACCAGATCCGTCAAATGCATACAATTCTGCTTCATCGTCATAGCATCCGCACAAGCCTGCGGTCCCAGTCGTTCCATCATTTCATCATGGCTGATCTCATGACAAAAACCATCTGAACAGATTAAAAACGACATCTCCGGTCCCACACTTCCCCTGAAAAAAGCCGGTTCCACCATTGGCGACGCACCTATACACTGAAGCAGGATGCTTCTTCGCGGATCCTTCAGAGCCTGTTCCGGAGTCAGATTTCCAAGTACGATCTCCCTGGCAACTACAGATTGGTCTTCCGTAATCTGCCGTACCCGCTCATTGGTGAATTGATAGATACGGCTGTCGCCTACATGCACCACAACATAATGATTCTGAATGATCAGCATGGCAGACAATGTCGTTCCCAGATTAATTCCGCGCCTTGCGCCATACTGGGACAACCGGTCATTTTCCACAATGGCAATCTCTCTCCAGTCATGGCATATCCCATCAATATCTACTTCCTTTTTTTTGACCATATCCGTCAAATCATGATCAAACCAGTCACAATACGCCCGAATTACTTCTTTACTTGCAAGTTCACCGTGAGCCAGACCGCCCATACCATCACAGACAATGGCAAGAACAATCCTTCCAAATTCCGAATCCATAATCTTAACTGCCATGGAATCCTGATTTGTATGTTTTCGTAAGCCGACATCCGTATTGTATGCTACCAAATAATTCATTTATTCTCACCTTTATCGATCATTCTTCGTACTACCACAAATGATATGTAAACTCTTCATCTCCCAGTACCAGTTTGCAATTATTGATCAACACATGATCCATACCCGGCAATACCTGTTCGCCATTCACAAAGGTAGAATTTGTAGATCTCTCATCCCGCACAAAAAATGCGCCTTTATTCTTGTAGATCGTACAGTGAACCCTGCTGACAGCAGTATTATCCGTCACAACATAATCCGCATTATTAACTGACTTTCCAATAATAAAATCACCTTCCGGAAGCATAATCTTTTCGCCCGTCTTGGTACGAAGCAGATACGGCTTCGGTTCTTCCGGCTGTGGTTCTACGACCGGCTGCGCTGCTACCTGTGGTACGACCTCCGGCTCTGCGACCGGCTGTGGTTCTGCTGCCTGTTGTGGCTCTGCAACCGGCTGCTCCACTGCCTGTGGTACCACTTCCGGCTCTACAACCGGCTGTGGTTCTGCTATCTGTTGAGGCTCTGCGACCGGCTGTGGTTCTACTGCCTGTTGCGGCTCTACGACCGGCTGTGGTTCTACCGCCTGTTGCGGCTCTACGACCGGCTGCACTACTGCCTGCGGCACAATCTCCGGTTCTGCGACCGGCTGTGGTTCTGCTATCTGTTGAGACTCTGCGACCAGCTGTGGTTCTACTATCGGTTGAGGCTCTACGACCGGCTGCACTACTGCCTGCGGCACAATCTCCGGTTCTGCGACCGGCTGTGGTCCTGCTGCCTGTTGTGGTTCTACGACCGGCTGCACTACTGCCTGCGGTACCACTTCCGGCTCTACGACCGGCTGTGGTTCTACCGCCTGTTGCGGCTCTACGACCGGCTGTGGTTCTACCGCCTGTTGTGGATCTACAACCGGCTGCACTACTGCCTGCGGTACCACTTCTGGTTCCAGAGCCGACTTTTTCTTCATAATTTCAATTCCGTACGCATTCATAAGTACTTCCACGGTTCCGAGCAATGTATCCGGATCCGCTCCGCGATTGATAGCGGTAAGCAGCTTCGCAACATAGTCTCCATTCTCATTGTCTCCATATACTGCATAAGACAATAATTTCCGCAATCCATCTGCCAATTCCTGTGTATCATATGCAGTATTCTTGATCGGGAAACATGCAAATTCCGCAGAATTCGTGCGATTGTTCCAATATATATAATCCGGATCAAATACCATATATGACAAATTAATAGAATTCTGTTGAAACCGCTGTAGGGTATGTAAGATACTTTCAATCGTCTTCAATACAATCGCCGCCGACACTCCGCCAGAGAAGATTCCCCGAAGCGTATTCTTTTGATCTGTATAAGAAAATACATAATTACGTCCACCTTCAAACAAGGCACCTGCAGGCAAAACATTAGTAATCAAATTCTCCTTACAATTCTTTAATATCACACCATCCATCAATTCTCCGGTTTGCAACTGGTATTCCATAACCTCTCTTCCGTCTCTGATCGATTTCCGAATCAATTCTGCTTTCATCTGTTTTCCCTCCTAATACTCAAACTGATATTTACTGTGTCTCAACATGTTCTTCATATGTCTTGGTAAATATATGGCTTCCGATCTCTTCATCATCTACATGATAATATAAATAATCATTCTCATCCGGATACAGTACGGCACGAATAGAGACTTCCCCAGGATTACAGATCGGTCCCGGTGGCAGCCCTGTATATTTATATGTGTTATAAAGAGAATCCACTTCCAGATCATCATATGTGACTGTCGACTTATTATAAATCCCATCTGTGATCGGATACAGTACCGTCGGACACATTTGAAGCATCATGCCCTCATCAAGACGATTATTGATTACTCCCGCAATAACCGGACGTTCTTCGTCCAACTTGGCTTCCCGTTCCACGATGGATGCGCGTGTTATCACTTCAAACGCGGAATATCCCATAGTCTGCGCCTGAGTTTCCAAAGCCCCGCTGTATACAGACTGGAACTTGGCAAGCATCATATCTACAATGTCATAAGCAGTAGTGTCTTCAAAAATATCATAGGTTGCCGGGAACAGGAATCCCTGCAGCCGATACTCCACCTGCGCATTGGATGGAATACTATCGAGAAATGCATAGTCATAATTCGTATCCTCAACCGCTCTTAGAAAGTCTTCTTTGGAACAGATTTCTTCCTGTTCCACGCGTACCGCGATCTGTTCGATGGAATATCCCTCCGGGATCGTCAATGTCTTCCATACTGTACGTACAGGTGCAACCTCACCCAGGATCTCGATCATTTCCCATGTACTCATTCCGGTATTTAAGGTGTATTCGCCCGGCTGCAGTACGCCCCGGTACTCCGATTCCTTTACCCGCTTCACAAATGCGCTCGGGAACTTGATCAATCCGGCTTCCTTCAAGATATTGGCAATCTGCTTGGTGGCCGCACCTTCCGGGATCACTACCGTTACATCTTCGCCGATAGTTGATTCCGTTCCCTGATACTCTTTATCATAGATCTTATACTGACTGTAACCGTATATAAAGACCGCCAATATCAAAACCAGTATGACCGCTATCACGATAAGCGGCCTCATTTTATTATTCATAGGCATCCCCTTTATTACATCGTTTCCGGCTCCGGATAGTCTACGCCAAAGGTCTCAACTGTCACCTTCTGCATTCTCTGATCTTCATACGGATGATCATTCCAATCCGTCGGTGTCCCGGCAATCTTATTGACAACATCCATTCCTTCGATCACTTTGCCAAATGCGGCATAAGCACCGTCCAGATGCGGCGATGTCTTATGCATGATAAAGAACTGAGAGCCTGCAGAATCTGGATGCATGGAACGTGCCATAGACAGAACACCTTCTGTATGCTTCAGATCATTTGCAAATCCATTCTGAGAGAACTCACCTTTAATCCCATAGCCCGGTCCCCCGGTTCCGATCCCGTCCGGATCGCCTCCCTGGATCATGAAGCCCGAGATCACTCGATGGAAGATCAAGCCATCATAGAATCCTTTCTTTACCAGTGATATAAAATTATTTACCGTATTCGGCGCAATCTCCGGATACAGCTCTGCCTTCATAATATCTCCGTTACTCATTTCAAATGTAACAATCGGATTACTCATCTTATTACCCTCCTACATCAATTATATATTATTTCACTCCGTTGTAATAGAATATTCACTCGCTATTACGACAGATCTACATCCCAATACCCTTCCAGAGTTGCAAAATAATCCTCCGGCGTCTCCGCCCTGCGGATCAATCTTGTGGATCCATCCTCCCGAAGCAGAACCTCGGCAGACTTAAGCTTACCATTATAGTTGTAACCCATTGCAAATCCATGCGCTCCGGTATCGTGAATGATCAGGATGTCGCCCATGTCAATCTTCGGTAATTTACGGTCTACTGCGAACTTATCATTGTTCTCGCATAACGAACCCGTCACATCATATACATGGTCACACGGTGCAGATTCTTTGCCAGCAACCGTAATATGATGGTAAGCACCGTACATTGCCGGCCGCATCAGATTCACAGCGCAGGCATCTACGCCAATGTATTCTTTGTATATATGCTTCTCGTGAATGGCAGTCGTGATCAGATGACCATACGGAGCCAGCATGAACCGTCCCAGCTCTGTAAAGATCTTTACTTCATCCATTCCGGCCGGTACCAGTACTTCCTCATAGACTTTACGTACTCCGTCGCCAATAGCCAGAATATCATTCGGCTCCTTATCCGGAGTATACGGAACCCCAACACCGCCGGACAAATTGATAAAATCAAGCTTGACACCGGTCTTCTCATAGATCTCTACAGCGAGCTCGAACAGGATCTTAGCCAATGTCGGATAATAATCATTGGTCACGGTATTGCTTGCAAGAAACGCATGCATACCAAAGGTCTTAACACCCAAGTCCTTCAGTTGTCCATAGGCATTAAGCAATTGATCCTTTGTCATTCCATACTTGGCATCTCCCGGATTATCCATGATATCCGTACCCAACTCAAAGAATCCGCCCGGATTAAACCGGCAGCAGATCTTCTCCGGAATACCGGCTGATTGCTTCAAATATTCAATATGTGTGATATCATCGAGATTGATGATCGCGTCTAATTCCTTTGCCTTCACGAATTCTTCAGCGGGCGTATCATTGGATGAGAACATGATCTCATTGCTGCTTCCATCAAATCCGAGCCGCTCCGACATCATCAGTTCCGTCATGGAAGAACAGTCGGTTCCGCAGCCTTCTTCCTTTAATATCTTAAGTATCGTAGGATTCGGTGTCGCTTTTACGGCAAAATACTCCTTGAAACCTTTATTCCATGCAAATGCCTCTTTCATCCGCCGGGCATTCTCCCTGATTCCCTTCTCATCATATAGATGAAACGGTGTTGGATACTCCTTTATAATCTCCTCCAACTGTTCCTTTGTCACAAATGGCTGCTTACTCATCTATGGTGTCCTCCTTCTCAGCAGTATCTTGTTCCGGATCATACTCTCCGTCAATCTCTTTAGAATCAATCCCGTTGACGGCCGCTTCTGTATCATCAGAGTTTTCGCTGCGATCTCCGTATAGAGCATCATAATCAAGTTCTACCTGGAAATCATAATCATCCTCTTTGATCTTACCGTCATCTTCATCAATATATCCCCATTTTTTAAAGTTCAGTTCAAAATACCGAACTGTCAGATATCCCAGAACTCCGGTTCCGATCAATATCATGATCAACGCCACAAGCCATGAAACATAGACCATGAACGCGACCATTCCGATCATCACAATGATCACCAGAGTAAACGGAAGATGACTGATTGCCAGCAAGAACGCATTCTCGATCGTCTTGCCGATCGTATTCTCAAACCGCGCCTGCAACGGAAATACAAAAATAAATGTCATCAGCCACGCAATACACATGATCAGACTCAATCCCAACATAACCGGAGCGATCTTCATATCCGAGTACTTCACCCAGCAGTATACATTCATACCGCACAACCCCGCGAGCACAAGCATGATCAGCCAGATCAGAGTCGCTTTTTTAAAGTTCTTACCAAATGCACTAAAATACCGCTTGAATATATATCCGTCTTCCTTACGCATGGAATCCATTGCCGCGTAATAGAAGCCGCTCAAAGCTGCGCCAATCGTGAATACCGGAAGGCATGTAAGCAGGAACAAAAGTCCCATCAACATCATATCCGCCACACGGCTGACACCCTTCCATACCGGATTATTCTCTCCAAACGCACCATAATTAGACATTATACTAACCTCCAAGGAAAAATAGTTCTCCCCCTGGTGTCTTACATAGATATTACCCCTATTTTACCCATTTTCACATAATACACCACTAATATCATAGTAGAATATGCAGCAGAATTCAAGTAAAATATTACATAGTATCTTTTTTATTAATATATCCCCACCTTTTATTGCCATTTTAAACTAAGTATAGTATAATTAAAAAGACTATGACAGCTTGGATTACGCTTGTTTTATCAGATGAAGGAGATTGCGGAATACCGCTGATAACATACCTAAAATGAAAGGATTCCTTATGGCGGAAGAACTCGTTCAGGAACTGGAGACCAATTCCGAATTTGACTGGTTCCAGATGGAAGAAATCAAAAAGGGTCAATCACACGGAATCGATGTCGGATTATATGCCCGTCCGGAGATTCCGTATGATAAAATGTGCCAGCTGAGAGAAGGGTACGAAGACGGTATCGATCTGTCTCCATACCTTGAATATTCTGCGCAGATTTTAAAGCAGATCCGGAAAGCAATGCTTGCCGGTATCGACCTACTTCCTTATGTCAAGCAAAGGTATGATGCCGAGCAGCTAGAGCAGATCCGTCTTGCCATTGAACATAATGTCGATCTCAGTCCCTATCTGTCCATGAATTTCCGTGGAGTTGCTCTTCATCAGATCCG
Source organism: Lachnospiraceae bacterium (assembly GCA_017460485.1). Taxonomy (GTDB): domain Bacteria; phylum Bacillota; class Clostridia; order Lachnospirales; family Lachnospiraceae; genus CAG-632. The sequence goes on from JAFUAW010000170.1 coordinate 27,771, forward strand.
CAAAGGACTTGAAGCGGGAATCGATGTATCCCGGTATACTTCCATTGATTATGATTGGGCAAAAATGCGGGAACTTCGGCTCGGACTGCAGAGACAATTAGATATCAGCCAATATAATAATCTCTTCTATTCCTGGCAGCAGATGCATGAAATCCGGCTGGGCCTCGAACAGGGACTTGATGTATCGGAATATCGCAAATTACGATATTCTGCTGCGGAAATGCGCAGAAAACGGCTACGGCTGCTTAAGATTGCTGATAATTCTCTGGATCTGATCCAAGATGACGAATACAAATTCACTTTTTCCTCAGGAAGCATGGATGCTTATCTCCTCTTTACCGGAGATACCAAGGATCTTACCATCGATATCCTGATGGAACTGTTGGAGCAGAATAATATCCGCTACGGAATTATCAAGGAAGGACTGGAGAAAATCTTAAAACAAAAGTCTCCTTCCGCAGTATTGGTCGCGCAGGGTACCCAGCCTGTTATGGGTCCTAACGGATGGTATGAGTACTTTTTCAGAACCCAGTTGAACCGTCAGCCAAAAGTCAATTCGGATGGAACTGTGGATTATTCGGAAGTGGATTGGTTTGAAACCGTTAAAACAGGTCAGAAAATCGCATACTATCATGAAGCCGAGCCCGGAATTGATGGATATTCTGTTACCGGAGAGATCATTAAAGCCCGGAAAGGAATCGAACAGAGTGTCCTGACCGGAACCGGTTTCTACATGGACGATGATAAAAAAACTTATTATTCCATGTTGAATGGCAAGATCCAACTGCAGGGAACTACCATAACCATTACCAATTATATGGAGATTAACGAAGATGTAACAGTTGCGACCGGTAATATACGCTTTGACGGAAATGTCAGCATCAAAGGAAATGTCAGTGACGGCGTAATCATAGATGTCGGCGGAGACCTGTCAATAAATGGCACGGTAAATGCCGCCAAGATCAACTGCGGCGGGGCCGTTCTGTTCAAAAAAGGCATGAATGCAAACGGACAGGGATATGTCAAAGCCAAAGGCAACGTGGAAAGCCGGTTCTTTGAAGCAGTTCGTGTTGAATCTGAAAAAGATATCAAGGTCAACCGCTGCCTGAACAGCCAGTTATATGCCAAAGGAATGATTATTTCATCCAAGGTCATTGCCGGGGGAATTGCCGAAGCCACCAACGGCTTTCAGCTTCGGGATGTAGGTAACGATACAGGACTTCACACCGTATTAAAAGTCGCAACGAATTCGACACTCCTGAATCATTTATACAAAGTCAACGAATCCCGACGAGAGATTGAGGACGAATTAGTTACTTTGAAACATGCCTATACCAATATACAAAAAGAGTATCCACCGGAAATCTACAGCAATATGGCAATGTACATCAAGGTGGAAAAGGCAATTTTCTTAAAGCAAAAACAATTAAAAGAGTTGGAAACAATCTGGGAAAAGATCAATACAGAAATAAAAAAAGCATACAAAGCGAGAGTTGTCATTACAGGCATGGCTTACGAGGGAACTCTTGTTAATCTGAATGATAAACGATGGTATGCAGACAATCGGCGCAACGTAGTCATATCTACCGTTGACAGGACTTTATCTGTCTCTAATAACCGATAAGCAGCTGCTGTGATTCTGCAGTTCACAACTGTCATTTGGTAATATTTGAGAAGAACAAACTATAGGGATTAATAAACAACGGGAAAGGACAAACTATGGGAAAGAAAATCTTAGTGGTAGACGATTCCAAATTCAATCGTGTAATACTGAAAAACCTGTTAGAATCGGATTATGATATCGATGAGGCTGAAAACGGACAAGAAGCCTTGGATTATATTGAGAATCATGCTTCCGATATCGCTGCCATCCTTTTGGATCTTGTTATGCCCGTCATGACCGGTATGGAATTCCTGCAGGAAGCGAATAAACGAAACTATATGGATCAATTCCCGATCATTATCGTTACCAGTGAAAAAGAGATGAAACAGGTAGAGCAATGCTTCGATTACGGCGTCTCCGATTTCATCCGCAAACCGGTCAACACAGAATTTGTAAAGAAGCGTGTCGACCGTCTGGTTTCCTTGTATCAGGACAGAAGCAAACTGAAAGCACAGGCTAACCGTCAGACTTCCACTTTGCAGATGCAGTATAAGATGCTCCAGCTTCAATCGAATAAACTTAAAGAAAGTAACGAGAACATCATCCGCATACTCGGAACCATTGTCGAATACCGCAATCTGGAAGGGGGCAACCACATCGCCAGAATTGAAAAGTATACAGAAATCCTGGGGACACAGTTAATGCAGGATTATCCGGAATATGAGCTGACTCCCGAAAAGCTTCATGTCATTGTCTCTGCAAGTGCCTTACATGATGTTGGCAAGATTCTGATCCCGGACAGCATCCTGTTGAAGCCGGGCAAACTGACCAACGACGAATTTGAATATATGAAATCCCATTCCGTTCGCGGATATGATATCATTGATCAGGTTGCTACTTCCTGGAGTGATGAATATATCAAATACGGAAAAGAAATAACACGCTGGCATCATGAAAAATATGACGGCAAAGGATATCCGGACGGACTGCAGGGAGAACGGATCCCTATTTCCGCCCAACTGGTCTCTCTGGCCGATTGTTATGACGCGCTGACAAATGACAGCGTATACCGTCAGGCCTACTCATGTGAAGATGCTTACATGATGATCAAAAACGGTGAATGCGGTGTATTCTCTCCGAAGCTTCTCTCCGTTCTTACCAAAGTGAGAGACCAATTAGAAACATTTGCCCATAAACTGCGTGATGAATACGAAGCAGAATCCGCAGAAGAACAGGCAGCGGAAGAAGCAGAAGAGACTGCTTCTGATGAAGAGCATGATGAGATCGACAATCTGATCAACAGTCTGAAGGATCTGGATCTATAGGTGTTATATCTGCTTCATCAGATTGACCATCTCAACTGCGGATAAGGCACAGTCATATCCCTTATTGCCTGCCTTTGTTCCTGCGCGTTCAATGGCCTGCTCGATATTATCGGTTGTAACGATGCCGAACAGAACCGGAACACCGGACTGAAGAGATGCCTGAGCAACACCCTTGGACACTTCATTGCATACATAATCATAGTGACTGGTGGCTCCGCGGATTACGGCTCCCAGCGCAATAACCGCATCATACTTGCCGGACTGCGCCATCTTCTGCGCAATGAGCGGAATCTCAAAAGCACCCGGCACCCATGCAACTGTAATATCCTCTTCCTGCACACCATGCCGAATCAGACCATCTTCGGCACCGGATAATAATTTCCCGGTAATGAACTCGTTAAATCTGGATACTACAATTCCTACCTTCACGTTCTCTGCGACTAATTTCCCTTCTAAAATGTTCATGCTTATTATCTCCTTTTCTTATTATTCATTTATTGTTAAAAATCCTTTAAGATATGCCCCATCTTCTCAGCCTTTGTCTTCATATAGAAGGCATCATATTTCTGAGGCGGAATCTCGATCGGTACACGCTCCTTGATAGTAAGTCCGAGTCCGTCTAAGCCATAGATCTTGCTAGGGTTATTCGTAAGCAGTCTCAATTCTTTAATTCCAAGATCTCGAAGGATCTGCGCTCCAACCCAATATTCCCGAAGATCCGGAGCAAATCCCAGCTCAATATTGGCTTCCACGGTATCCCGTCCCTGCTCCTGCAATTCGTATGCCTTCAGCTTATTAATCAGTCCGATGCCACGGCCCTCCTGCCTCATATACAGCAGAACACCCCGTCCTTCCTTTTCAATCTGTGTGAGAGCGGACGACAATTGCTTACCACAGTCACATCGAAGAGAACCAAAGACATCTCCGGTCAGACATTCCGAATGAACGCGGCAAAGAACATCTCTTCCGTCACCAATCTCTCCTTTCACAAGTGCGATATGATGCTCCCCTGTAATATCACTGACATAACCATATGCTTTGAATTCTCCGTATTCGGTCGGGAGATTGACCGTTGCTTCCCGAACCACATGTTTTTCATGCAAACGGCAATAATCCTGAAGATCCTTAATCGTAATAAATGCAATATCATACTTCTTTGCAAGTTCGATAAGCTCCGGCGTTCGCATCATATGTCCGTCATCCGCCATGATCTCACAGCAAAGGCCGCAAGGCTTTAATCCTGCAAGCCGCATCAAATCCACAGTTGCTTCCGTATGACCATTCCTTACCAGAACGCCGCCTTTTCTAGCAACCAACGGGAACATATGTCCCGGTCTCCGGAAATCCGATGGTTTCGCTCCCTCTTCCACCGCCTTCATCGCAGTGATCGACCGTTCATACGCCGAGATTCCGGTCGTGGTCTCTACATGATCGATACTGACCGTAAATGCAGTAGAGTGATTATCCGTATTCTCCGATACCATCTGTGGAACATTTAACGAATCTGCCAGTTCCTTACTCATCGGCATACAGATCAGACCCTTTCCGTGTACTGCCATGAAGTTAATATTATCGCCGGTGGCATATTCCGCCGCGCAGATAAAATCACCCTCATTTTCCCGATCCGGATCATCGGTACACAGGATGATCTTGCCGGCCTTCAATTCCTCGATCGCATGCTCGATCGTTGAAAATTCGAAATCCATATTCTATCAGTCTCCTTTATCTTAAAATCCATGTTCTGCCAAGAAATCCATAGTGATTCCGGAGGAATGATTCTGCTCTGAAAGTCCTCCGCCCTTTGCCTGATAAGGGACAAGCAGCCGTTCCACATATTTACCTACCACATCATTTTCTAAGTTCACGATATCCCCCGCTTTCTTGAAGAGTAAGGTTGTCTCCTCTCCGGTATGCGGAATAATGGATACCTTGAAGACCCGATCGTCCACATAGGCAACCGTAAGGCTGATTCCGTCAATCGCAATGGAACCCTTCTCAATGATCAGACGCAGAATAGCTTCCGGTGCCGCAATCGTTACCCATACCGCATTCCCTTCCGGATGCAGGGACTGAACCGTTCCGGTTCCATCGATATGCCCGCTTACAATATGTCCGCCAAATCTGCCATTTGCCGCCATAGCACGTTCCAGATTCACCTTCGCTCCGATCGGAAGGCTGCCAAGATTCGTCCGGCGAAGCGTCTCTGCCATAACATCGGCAGTAAAGACATCTCCCTGAATCCGCGTTACCGTCAGGCAGACTCCATTCACTGCGATACTGTCACCAAGTGCGGTTCCGTCAAGCACCTTATGCGCCTGAATCTCAATCTGACCGGATACCTGCTGCCCTATGATCTTACGGACCGTTCCGGTCTCTTCAACAATTCCGGTAAACATTGTATTCACTCCTTCTTAATATCATACTCCAACAAGACATCATCTCCAAATACCTTCACGTTCAGCGCGGTCAGCTTCAGACTTTCCGACACCTTCTGAATCCCGGCTCCACTGACCGGTGTATAGCCATTCAAGCCGCCGAAGATCTGTGCTCCAATGTAAGCATAGATATGATGAACCAATCCTTCCCGGATCAAGGAGGAATTTAAGGAGCCGCCGCCCTCCACCAGAATACCGTCAATCTCCAGCTTGCCAAGCTCTGTCAGCAGACATTGAAGATCAATATGCCCCTGCTTCTCTTCGACCGTAAGGATCTGCACGCCTTTTCCCTTAAGCTCCTGCAGACGTTTTCTGTAGCTCTGACGCAGCAAATCTTCCGATAATAACGAAACAGTCTTAGAATCAACATCACGATTAACATTCGTTACAATTCTTATTTTTGCAGAATCGGAATCGTCAGAAGCAAAATATTCAGTCTCTTTACACATACAGTCTCTCACGTAATCCTCTTCCTTCAGACACGCCACGACCACCGGTGCCTGATCTATCGTATTGCAAAGCTTAGACTCAAGAGGAATCTGCAAATGACTGTCACAGACGATTCGTACCGGATTCCTTCCGTAATATCCGGAAACATTCCGTTCCTCTCCATAATCATCACTGACCGGCTGCGGCATTCTGCAGGTAAGTGACGGATCATCCGCAAGGACGGTTCCAATTCCCACCATGATTCCCTTATAATAATTCCGGAGCTCCTGTACATGGGATCTGGCCGCCTCTCCGGTAATCCACTTCGAATCCCCGGAATCCGCCGCGATCTTACCATCTGCTGTCATCGCATATTTCATCGCTACATAAGGTTGTTTCTCCCGAATATACTGAAAGAATACAGGATTAAGCGCATCGCACTCTTCCCGCAGGAAGTCTTCCACTACCTCCACCCCGGCCTCGCGTAGCATCGCTGCTCCCTTACCTGCCACCTTCGGATTCGGATCACGGGAACCGATCACAACCTTTGCAAGCTTATGTTCCAGGATCGCCTCCGTACAGGGCGGTGTCTTACCATAATGGCAGCACGGCTCTAAGGTCACATAGATGGTCGCACCCTCTACCGATTCCGTACAGCCAGCCAGAGCATTCCGCTCCGAATGAAGCTCTCCGATCCGCCTGTGGTATCCTTCTCCAATGATCCTGCCATCCTTGACGATCACTGCCCCCACCATTGGATTCGGATTCGTATGTCCGGCTGCCCGCCGTGCCA
>JAFUAW010000171.1 GCA_017460485.1 Lachnospiraceae bacterium
ACAGCGTGGTGGAGAGTTTGCCGTAAAATATCGAGAATACATCAAGGAGCATTTTGCAAAAGATATCGGTTTGGATTACAAAACAGGTAATGATGTAAAAAACGATGTAGCGAACTGCGTTCTTGCCGGCTTGGTAGAAATAATGCTGTATGAGCTGTCCAGCGAAATAATCCCTGATGAATTTACTTATAAGATTGGCGACGGTATTATCAAAAAAGGCGTAGCACTGACACTGAACGAAGATTTGAATATCAAGTTTGGAAGAGAAACAGAATACTTTTGACAAATTCCATTTTTTTAAATATAACATAATTGAGGCGATTAATGTGGTTGAACTCAAGGTTTTGGAGGAATCTGACAGAGAGCAATTTATAAAAGCAATGGAGTAAGAAACAGATGATCAGAGAAGTAAAAAGGGAAGAAATCCCGGAGTGTGTCGATCTTATAAAAAAAGCATTTATGACTGTTGCAGATGAATTTGGATTTACGGAAGAGAATGCTCCGAGATTTACAGCATTTGCAACAACCGAGGAGAGATTGTTGTGGCAGAGGAATGGCGAACATCGTCCCATGTATGTTTTTGAGGAAAATGGAGTTCTTTGCGGGTATTATTCTTTGCTGATCCAGGAGAATAATGAATGCGAATTGAATAATGTTGCAGTCTTACCCGATTATCGGCATAAAGGCATAGGAAAAATGCTGATAGACCATGCGTTTAATATAGCAAGAGAGCTTGGCTGCAATGTGATGCATATTGGTATTGTTGAGGAAAATGTCAGGTTGCGTGAATGGTATGAAAAAGCCGGGGCAGTACATGTTTGCACTCAGAAATATGTATTTTTTCCATTTACCTGCGGTTATATGAAAAAGGAACTGTAGTTTTTTATATTTCCCATTAAACGTGCTACGAGAAATTTTGGTATTGGAGTATGGAAATGCTACCAACAGAGCGGTGGAGAATTCTGGGTGGCTCTTGAAGGGGATGCGGTTATAGGAACCCTTGCTATCATGAATAAAGGCGATGGAAATGGCATAATAAAGAAGGGTTTTGTAAAAAAAGAATACAGGAAGCGTGGCATATTATCACAGTTGTATGAACGGCTTACAGAATTTGCAAAAAGAGAGGGATTTGCACGGCTGATGTTTGATACGCCGTCTGTTGCAAAGGACTGTCATCAATTCTTTGAAAAACGGGGTTATGCAAGAATCAGTAAAGATGAAATGCCATTTGCATATGAATATCCTGACAGAGATTCATATTTATATTTGTTCTGTTTGAACTAACTTATTATGTAGAGGTGAAGGTAATATGGAGCAACGTGATTACTGGAACAGTGTTTCAGAGAAGAAAGAATTTACTACACCATTTCATGCGGAAGCATTCTCAAAATATGTTAAAAAGGACGCGCTGATTGTAGATGTGGGGTGTGGATATGGAAGAACCTTAAATGAATTAACCGGACTTGGATATTCAAACCTGATCGGGCTTGATTTTTCGCAGGGAATGATAGATAGAGGAAAGAAAGCATTTCCGTCACTTGATCTCAGGATAAAAACGGATGATTCAATTGACTTGCCCGAAAGCAGTGTTGATGCTGTGATTCTGTTTGCTGTGCTTACATGTATTGTGGACAATGAGGATCAGAAAAAATTGGTGTCGGAGATATATAGAGTGCTGAAGCCGGGTGGAATCCTGTATGTAAATGATTTCATTCTGAATATTGATGAGCGGAATCTAAACCGCTATAAACAATATGAAGAAAAATATGGTTGCTATGGAGTCTTTGAATTGCCGGAGGGAGCTGTGGTGAGGCATCACAGTGAGGATTGGATCAAATCATTACTGAATGATTTTGATCAAAAGGAATGTGAACGGCTTATCTGTATAATGCTGTCAAAGATTCTTCCAAGAACCTCATTCGTTAATGGTGTTCTAAGTATGGGACAACAGAGCATCGGTTTGTTTTTTGTATTTTTGACATTGTATTTTACAAGTAAAGAGAAAGTGATGCATTAGAAAAGAAGTAGATCTATCTTTAAAATCAATCGAACATCGCTTTGTAAAATGGACTCAACCAACAGTAGAGTCCCCTTATTAATAAAGGCTTTTGTACATATCAACCACTGGTTCGTGTTAAAAAATTCTATCAGTCGATATAGTGGACGCAAGAAAGGAGGTGCCGGATGATGACACCGCAGACAAGTAAAAGGCAATTTACGATATTTATGATTGGAGCTTTTGCTCTCGGATGGATTTTACAGATCATTGCAAGTATCTTTGCAAACAAGGGAGATAATAATGTTTTTAGAGTTATTTTGGCTGTTTGTATGTATATGCCGCTTCTCTCTGTACTGATAGCGAGAATTCCGCTTAAAGGTATGGGATTTATCCCTCATTTAAAGGGAAAGATCGGATACATTTTCTTCTCGCTGTGGATGCCTGCGGTGCTCAGTATCATAGGTGGCGTACTGTTCTTTGTGATTTTTCCGAATGCGTATGATGGTGAGTTTGAGACAATGCGAAGCCTTATGCAAGAAGCGGGTGCTCTTAAACAGTTGGAAGCACAGGGACTTACGATTAAATCCTATCTGGTAATCAGCACGATTCAAGCTGTTACTATAGCACCTTTTCTTAATATGCTCTTTGCGTTGGGAGAAGAGATTGGATGG
>JAFUAW010000019.1 GCA_017460485.1 Lachnospiraceae bacterium
CTGATATCCGTCATCATCCGTGATCGAACCAAACCATAATCGTCCACATGGATCTGCCTTAGCATCATTGGTGCGCCAGTACGGCTTATATATCTCATTTAGCCCATAAAGCAAATGAAATTGTCCATCCTCCATTCGGTAGAGTCCATCCTTCGCCGCAACCAAAAACCCCTCTGAATGATCCAGTGGAACTGCAGCACATAATGGTCGATCCAGATGATAACAGATTTTTTCATTCTCATGGGTGCTAACCCATAGATTACCTTCCGTAATATCTACCCATGATAATCTTGAAAACCGTGGATCATAATATGGTCCCTCGCCCAAGCTGTATTTATCCGTTCCTAACGCAATCGCCTGATATTTCATCTCTTTACCTCTAATCTCATACTTTCATCTTTTCATAATCTCATCATACCATGCATCGCCGGTCGCCAGATCAGTAATCCTCCATTCCAATATATACCAAAGAAAAAGGCATTACAAGGTCATTCCCTCATAATGCCTGATTGGTCTTACCAGATCATCAACTATGTAACATTCGCTCAAAGGTTCTGTAGTTACGATCATCATCCGATCTACAGTATACCGCAAACTCAATATTTCTGAACGCTTTCAAATAATCCTTGATCACATTCTGGGCAGCCTGTGCCACAACATTCGGATTATTCATAAACGCTCCGCATCCAAACGCACCCAAAATGACTGTATCAACACCTTCACTTACCGCAACATCCAGAATGCGTCGCAAACGTTTCTCATGAATGGATAAGAGTACCCTGTCCGTTACCTTCACTTTGTTGTTACCATCACCGGAATTATATCCATTGCTCGGTTTATCCCGCAGATTAGGTGCCGCACAAGTAATAACATCCACATAATACCAATCCTTTTCCTCCATAAGTATAGGTGTAGCCGTATCCGTCTTAAATACAAGTACAGCCGGAGTATATATGATGTCGTCATTGTGAATCGGATCTCTGGCATTCCGGTGCGGTGTGTAGAACCCATTCCACATATCCGGTGTATTCAGACTAAAAAACAAACCGGAACATCTGCACAGGCATTCCTCCTGCGCACTTGCACCTTTTTGCACACCTCCGCCCGGGTTCGAGGCCGAGGCAAAGTTATGGACTGCCACCTTCTGATCCTTATATGCCTTAGCCGCCTCAAGCGTTCTCTTTTTCGATACAATAACCCTTGCAGGCTCCTCATATCGATGAAGTTCAGGCTTCTCCCTTACATCCTTCTCCAATATCAATTTCTGACCGGCCGTTGACTTCTTAACCGCCTCTGCTATTTTGTTATCTGTTTTACATAGCTTTTCCGTATCTTGAAATACGGCAGCATTCTCACTTCTTCCCATGCTATCACAATCCTTTCCGTTATTGATTACATTCAACACTTATTCTTTCTCAGTTATGCCGGCTCATTTATAACTATAATGCATAACCGGCTTCCCCACTCCATGAACCATCTTGCCCAGTTCCTTCAGCCTGCTGCCATATCTGTTCTTCATTGTCTTTACAAAATAAGACCTCTCATACTCATGACCCGATATTGTATCGTAGATGGTCTTCAACTGCGGCATGGTAAAATTCTTCTTATTTGGAAGAAACTGAAACGCAATATCTGTATAATCCAGTTTTCCCCTAAGCCTTTCAATAGCCATATCAATGATCCGATAATGATCAAATGCTATATCTGATTCCTGAAGCAATAATCCAACGCTCTCATTCTTGAAATACCAGCTTTCATTTTTCCTCACAATATCAACCAACGCGGCATTCTTAGCGTCATCTCCGGATGCGATCTTAAGCTTTTCAAATGGAACCATGGCAATATATGCGGTTGTCACGATCCATCCTCTCGGATCCCTGCCCGGCTCAGAAAATGTATACAACTGTTCCAGATATACATTCGTTAC
>JAFUAW010000172.1 GCA_017460485.1 Lachnospiraceae bacterium
CGGAGAGCCAAGAATGATCTCGTCATAGTTATTAAGATCCACATTATACGGCTTTAGCTCCGGAATATATTTCATCATAACCTGCCCGCCGCCCACGATTATCTGTGAGGCAAAGCTCTTCGGCATAGATTTGACGGTTTCTAGCTTCAACAGATCCGCGTCAAGTGCCTGTGCGATCTTCTTTGCCGCAGCCTCTGTATTTCCGGATAACGAATAATATACAACCAATCTTTTCATCTGTTCATCCCCTCCATTTTATACTTAATTGTTTTCTTAGCCATTGAGCACACTTTTATAGATTTCATTTAGTTCAATTCTTTTTTTAACAAATATTATTCCAATCGCATTACTCCACTCATCATTAAATTGTTTATGAGCACATCTTCATTAATATATTGCTTAAAGTCTTCCGTAATATATGTGCCAAACCGTTTCCATGTTTCGTGATTATCTGACAATCGTTCTAAAACTGTCACATCAACCACATTCACTACCAAATCATCTCCATGAAGCCACAGTAATTCTATCGTCTCACAATATATTTCAATTAATTCTGCATTTCTATCACTATGATTTAAAGATTCAATCAACGGTTCGGTTATAAGTTCTGAAGCCAGCACATGTAAGAGTACTTCTCCGTAATTCATTAAATGCTCTTCAAGCACTTTCTCGCCATTTGGTAAGACATCCGCAAGAATACCCGCACTTTTATGTATGTCTATTTTATCAACTGTATCTTCTTTTAATCGACTAAGATATTTCTTACATTGCGCTTTTCTGAATTTATCTACCATGCTTTCATACTCATTACAATCAAACACCCAGTCTGTTTGCACAAACCACTTAATATTTTCCGCTTTTTTATAATATGGAAGAGTATAATTCATGCGCCGTCTATACAATTCTTCATCCCAATGCTCGTTGATCCATTGTCTCCATTCTTTGCTGTCTATTTCAGCTAATGCAATATTATCACCATATTTTTCCCAATCATCTTCTGAATACTTTTCCAAATCCATAATTCCACTTTTCTTTTCGTCATCGAAATTTTCGTTGTCGTGCAGAACATAGCCTATCCTATTCCAATATACAAAATCACTGTTTTTTTCCATCTCAACCACAACGACAATACATGTGAAGTCCTTATCATCCTCACACAAAAGAAGAGGCAGTGTCACGCTATCCATGCCAATAAGCTTCCAAACAAAGCGAACATCTCCCCTCCACTCCAGATCCAAGTTCCATGCAGGGCACAATCCGGCAAATGATTTTATCTCTGATTTAATATAATCATCGTCAGTATCTTTGACATGCAAATCCAACAGGGTTGGAAGATCAACTCCATCTATTGTCCAATAGTTTTCAGTATAACCGTATTGTGTTTTTACTTCTGTTACATTAATATGATTCAATTAATTATTCTCCAAATCTCTATAATCTCACAATATGCATGGCTCTCGTCAGGATATTTTTCAGCCAAATCCAACTGGGTCATAACTGCTTTTCTATAGTCAGGTATTAGTCCAAATTCATTTAAAATGCTATAATCTAATGCGTCTCCCCAATCGGCACCACAATTCGTAATTGCACTAATTCCGGAAAAGGATTCAACCAGATCATATCCGCAAAAAACAAAATCAGAATTATGTTCTAATTCAAAACTTATCTCTATTCCCGGGCGAATAATTATGGCTATGATTTGTTCTGAACTTCCCCTTGCGCTGTCAATTTCATCCTGTGTAATTTCCATAAGATTCATTAAAGCTGAATCAAATGTCACAAGCTCTTTTGCAGTTATTTTTCTTTTATTAAATTCATACAATGCATTTTCATTATAGAGCCTGTCGCCCTTAAAATATCGTATTTTCCCAATGCAATATGCATTACTATATAGTTCAGTTATTCCCATATAACCCCCACCATTACCTGCTTGAATACTCCTTTTTGGCAAAGGAGCATTGCGTGTATGATTCCTCCGGAATGTTTTACTCTGCCAACGGTAATATGTTGTTCTCAATAAATTCCACCCTGTCAAATATTCTGGGCTTAAATGTGCCTGTTACACCAACGGATAGATTCCTCTCCTTATTGATATAGATCACATTACCTCCGTCTCCGATTGCCGCGTATACATCCCTGTCTTCATAGGGCTTATACCATAGATATCCATAGTCCATATTTCCGAACATCCTGCCCAGCTTAAGCATCGGCGTGAGCATCTCGCAAATGTATTCTTTCGATATGATCTGCTTGCTGTCAAACCGGCCTTCGTATAACACAAGCTCCCCTATTCTTGCAAGACCGTATGCCGATAAGCATAATCCCCATCCTGCAGTAACCGTATCCTGTGGATCGGAATACCACTCATTGTCTCTGGGATTCTTATTCATGAGGAAATCAAGCTGATCATCTTTATCACTTGCCCCATGTATCCTATGCTTCGGGATCCCCAGCGGAATGAACAGATTCTTATTTGCATAATCAATGCATTTTTCTCCTGTGGCGCTTTCTATGATTCCCGCCAGAATCTGTATTCCAAGCGTTGCATACTTGAACTCACCGGTTAAGCCGGAACGCCCGCCCAACAAGTCAAGTGCAGCCTTCGTCCAATCATCCGAAGTACACACTTTCGTCCATGGTTCAGAACGATACTTATACGGAGCCGTCATGGTCAAGATAGATTTCAGCGTCACATCATAGATTGTTTTCTCTCCTCTCTTAACCTGATAATCCGGAAAGAAATCCAGTACCTTTTGATCAACTCCCTTAACATAACCTTGATCGATCGTAATACCGATCAGCAGCGACATTACACTCTTCGTAACTGACATGATATTCACTGCATCCGTGGTTTTATACCCATGCCAGCAGTCCTCGAGTATCGTTTCGCCATTTTGAACAGCATAAATCTGACAAATATTACTCTCATTGCTCGTACTATCCGATATGCGTCTGTGGAGCTCTGCTTTATCCATACTCTGCCCTTCTTTCTTATAATTGGGACGTCCTAAAAATAAGGCTAAGCGAATTAATAATATATTTCAAGTATTATTTTCACAAAATATATAATAAGTTGATTACATAAAAGACATATTACTGCATCAGCTTCACTCTAAATTCTTGCGCATCCGCCTCAAAGCTGCACTGCAATCCATATTTTTCTGCAATTCTCCGAATGTTTTGGGTTCCAATCCCCCTGCTCCTGCTTATATGCGCATCTTGTTTTGAAGACAGGAGATTCCCGCCGTCCCATTTCAGCTCGTTGATATAAGGATTCGACATAACGACCATAGTATGATCTCCGAACGCAGTCTCCTGTACCTTCACATATCGATCAGCCGTCGTCTCTGCGCACGCCTCGATCGCATTATCCAGCATATTTGAGAACAGAATACTTACATCGACATCCTTCATTTGATGAAATAACTGCAGTTGTCCTATGCATTGAAATGTAATGCTAAGCTCCCGCATCTCGGATTCCTTTGCTGACAGCAGAATGTCTACGACACGGCATCCGGTTGGCGGAATGCCGGCCCGATATCCTGTCTCCCCCAGCGTATTCATATATTCACAGGCCTGATCATACTCGCCGGACAGTATCAATTCGTTGACTACAAGGAAATGATTCTTCATATCGTGACTGATCGCCAGATCTGTTTCTCGTCTCTTCGATCTCTCGTCTATTCCCTGGATCGCAGACTCCAATTGATTCTCCGCATTCTCCACTTCTCTTTTATACATTCTTGCGATACTTCTATGAAGCACACCATAGAATACAGCAGCATTCAGTATTGTGATAAATACCACCCAGCCAAGTGCAACTGTATATCTTCCATCTTCGGAAAGAATCGTCTCCATGATCATCTCCATCACCGGCAGGAATACGCAGAAAATGATAATGATGATGGTTTCGGGTACATTGAGTCTGATCACAATACCCTTCCGATTCACTATGATCCTAAGAATCAGCAGAATGATCAATAATAAGACATCCGACAGCGTATAGAGAAGTCCGTAGAGCTGCCCTGCAATATTCACGGATATTCTGTCCAGACCTGTCAGCCGGTCGATCAGTCTCATCACAGTTCCGAATTCTGTGTCCAAAAGCACAGCAGGTATCAGCATCAGAATATACAGGAGTCTCTGCCCTATACTCACACCCCGACCGGACAGAAAAATACTGCCGCATATCATGAGTAAAATGATAAATAGGAACTGAATATGCTCATTCGGAATCAAATACGCAGTGCCTACATACAACACCAGTGATAGTCCGAAAACA
This sequence comes from Lachnospiraceae bacterium, assembly GCA_017460485.1. Classification (GTDB taxonomy): domain Bacteria; phylum Bacillota; class Clostridia; order Lachnospirales; family Lachnospiraceae; genus CAG-632. Next base: position 4,283 of record JAFUAW010000172.1, read on the forward strand.
AGCGCCAGCTTACTTATCCGATGGAATCTCCCGCTGTCTGTGATCCTCATACCAAACAGCAGCTCAACGATCAGTAATACATTGATTATAAATACAGAATTCTGAATACCTGCAAGCCATGTACTCATCATATGATCCTTCTCTCCAATTCCTTTCTGACCGCATTTCTCAATTCCGGTATTCTCCGACGGCTGACCGGCAGCCTGCGTCCACTGGTAAGGACAACCTCTTTTTTATCCAATGCGGAATAATATTTGATATTCATAAGTGCTGCCCTATGTGTCCTTACAAAGCCATACCTCATAAGTGACAACTCTAGTGAATCCAGAGAACGGGACTCAAGGTAGCTGCCCTTCACAGAATAGATTCTGGTATATTTATTCTCTGCAATAATACATTCTATATCCTTGATCGGTATCAGTTCCCGTCTGCCCGATCCACTCACCTCAAGTATTTTATCAGAGGCACGGTTGTCAAATACTGCTCTGATCACAGCCTCCAACATTCCTTCTGTTACCGGCTTTACAAGAAACTGAAATGCATGGGTCGAATATCCTTCAACCGCATATTCCGGATACGAGGTCACAAGCACCAGTTCTGTCTCCACCTGCATGGCATAAAGCCTTTTGCCAAAGGTAATACCATCCATGTCTGGCTGTCTGATATCGAGAAAGATCAGATCATAGCTGTTAAGGCCCTTGGCTGTATCCTCGTCAATCTTATCCAGCAGCAAAACAGCAGAGGTGAATAACTCCACCCCTGCTGATATCGCCAATTTCTTAGTTACCGACAGAATAAGACTTCCAAGAATTCCCGTTTGCTTAGGATCATCATCGCACACGGCAATTCTGTACTTGATATTCATATTCTTCTCCATATCGTCTTCCTTCATAATCTCACATTCTCATCTGTCTATAGATCAGAAAGCAGCATTTTATCGCAAGAACACCGATTACTGAAAGACGATCTCCAATTCCGTAAGCACACCATCATAATAGAACGCATCTATATAATCAATGTCAAATCCGCCGATGGTAATGTCGCCCCAGCCCATATGCTGCTCTCTTGAATAGGAGCTGATATACATCTTGCCAATGGTTGACGGGGTCCCGAATAATGCCGCCATATCCTCCGGCGTGGAATATGCGTCCACTCCCATCATCGAGGTCGAAGCAGCCGTCTCAAAGCTGATACAGATACTGCTTACCGCCTTCGAGCCGTCATCAAGCGTATGAAATGATATCTCCAGAGGACAGCTATGCATCAGGCTGGCATTTCCCGAGGTTCCATACTTATATGTATCATTGCGTTCATCATAGTCGGTTGCCTCTCCGAATGTCTCCAGCATCTGATCCACATCAAAATCCGGCTCCACCACGCAGCTTGCTCCATCATAGCTCACATCAATCCAATCCACGGATAGAGTGCCCGTAAGTCCCAGATCCTCTAAGGCATGAGGATCCTGATATTTCATGATTTCCTTTTTCTCCGTGCTTCCGGCATCTGGATCACCCAATTCGGTATTCCCGCTCCATTCTACCTCTACAGGGTCATGATTCCATAGCTCCGTATAAGAACGGTTATCATCATTAATTGTATCATATATCACCTCATCCGGGCAACTCGCACTATAATATGTTACATCGAATCCACACCACTTATAGGACTGCACATCTTCATTAATATTGAGATACAGCTCCCATGCGCCTGCCTCCACCGTGTAGGCATTCGTCTCCCAGTAGAATACATACGAGTGGTTTGCATCCACGTACGCACTGGTCGGAACGCCGAAGGTATCAAAGAAGACGTGCTCAATATCCTCCTGATCCGACATATCGATCTGCGTACTGTAATCATGCTCATACGCATTGACGTCAACAATATCCCAGATGTTTTCCGATACGGAATACGCCATAGCATTATATACACGACCCGGATCTGCATCCTTATCCGACAGATTATAGAACTTCATCTCGGTAAGGTTATCCTCTGTCCGCACAGGAAGATAATCTCCATCGCGGCCATTGGCACTAACCAGCCAACCCAGTTCTCCATCCTTGAACTGTCCAATATCGGATACCTGATCGACAATTGCCTTATGGGAATCTACATTATACCATCCACATATAATATCAGAATGCCCTTCGAAAAACTCTTCCGGTGTAAATGGTGCATCAATCCGCTTACCATCATACATCAGATATGGGTGGATTTCCCCATTCTCCGCCGGATAGTCATAGACCTCGCTCCAGTATTTGAAACCACCGTCATCCGATGTGTCATCATTATCCTTCTTGTCATTCTCTCCTGTGCCGTTTGATACCGTCTCATCACTATCTGCACCCACCGTGCCGTCCTCAATCTCTTTCTTGCCACAGCCCGCCATAGACAGTGTCAGGAGCATTACCAATCCCAGTACAGTACACTTCCGTAACATCTTCATGTGTATCATCCTCCTATAGTTTTTGAACTATTACCATCTCTCAGTTAGTCCCATGAATACTATATAGGAAGACCTTCTGTAATGAAACCGCAAAACGATGAACGGTATGGATTATTCGGACGAACGGTTTGCAGTCAACCTTGTATTATGTCCACAAACACATAATATGTGAATATCAACATAAAAAGCCATAGGGTAAAAACCTTATGGCTTAAGGGTGTGTTTCTATCACAATACACAGAAGTATTTTAATACGCTCCCTTTTTGACTGCTTTCTGCGCATCCCGTTGTATATCCGGATCAAAGGACAGCATAGGGGCAATATCCTTGCCCTTCATCCTTCGGTCAATGTAATTACGGGTAAGCTTTCTGACGAGCGGTGACAGTGCTATGACACCGATCAGATTCGGGATCATCATAAGTCCGTTGAAGGTATCGGATATCTCCCATGCAAGACTTGACTCCGTTACCGAGCCCCAGATGATGATCGCCACAAAGATCACCCTGTATATTCTTGCAATCTTCACACCCAGCAGATATTCTGTAACCTTTGCTCCATAATAGGACCATCCGATAAAGGTTGAGAACGCAAACAAGGTGATTGCAAATACCACAAACCATTCGCCGGGACGTCCCAGGGAGTCGCCAAATGCCTTTGCCACCAGTGTTGCATCACTTGTCCCTTCTAAAACCATACCCGTTTTCAGATCCACCGCATCCGAGGAAAGAACGACGATCGCAGTCATGGTACATATCACGATCGTATCAAGAAAGACCTCTGCCATTCCCCAAAGGCCCTGCTTCACAGGCTCCCTTGCACAGGTATTGCAGTGCACGATAACAGACGAGCCAAGCCCTGCTTCGTTGGAGAATATACCTCTTTTACATCCGCTTTTTATGGTATTGACCGCCACCTGAATTGCCGTTCCTGTAATTCCTCCTTTTAACGCCTCCGGACCCAAAGCGAACTTGAAAATGGATAGGAACACATCCGGAAGCTTCGTGAAATGCATAGCTGCCACCACCAGACAGCCCACGATATACACGATACTCATGAAAGGGATCAGCTTCTCGGAGGCTGCAGCCACACGCCGAAATCCGCCAAAAATGATCATTGCAGCTGCTATCATCAAGACAACTCCGATTGTAAGATTCACTCTGGAGAAGCCAAACAGCGTACCCTTATCAACACCTGCAAAAAAGGTCTCCTCTACATTAACGGTGATCTTGTTGATCTGGATCATGTTGCCGATACCGAAGGAGGCTACCATAGTCAGCACACAAAAGATTACACCCAGAACCTTGCCGAATACTTTACAGTGCTTCAATGAGCCAACCCCATCCTGAAGATAATACATAGGTCCACCGGACCATGCGCCTTCTACATTTCTTCGTCGGTAGTAGATTCCCAATACATTTTCAGAATACTTTACCATCATTCCGAGCAAAGCAGCGACCCACATCCAGAATACCGCTCCTGCGCCGCCGACACAGATTGCAGAGGCAACTCCGGCAATATTGCCGGTCCCGACGGTTGCACAAAGGGCAGTGCAAAATGTACGATATTGCGAAAGGGCACCTGCATCATTCACTATACGCGCTTCATCCTTAATGCTCCCAAAGGTTTTGCTTATCCAATACCTTATATGTGTTATCTGAAAAAAACCTGTGATCACAGTACACAAAGCACCTGTTCCCAGCAGTAATGTCAGTCCGAAGGTTCCCCATGCAAAGCCATTTACCGCATCATTGATCTTAATAATCGTGTCCATGATCCTTCACCTCACTCTTCCCATATCATCTATAGTCCTGCATACACTCTGCTTACCCGGAAAGCTTACTATTAAGTGCTTCTGTTATTCCATCATATTCATAATTCTCAGCAAATCTGCTGACCGCACGACAGATCTCATTGTCCTCCTCCGGTAACGAATATCCCGAAAGCTCCTCTAATAATTCATCGATAGCATCACTGTCAATTTCATCCGCAGCAATACGCAGCTTCTCGTATATCTCTTGAAGCATTTTATGATCTATGGCAGGCTTGTTACCTGCATCACCGCCATTATCACCATCCGCTGCCGAAGCACCGAAGCTGCCTTCTTCGGATCCACTGCCGAACACGTCTGACAGCAGTTCCTGAAATCGGACATAATTCTGCATAAACTCTGAGTGCTGTTCATGAATATAGGAGATATTCCCTTCTTTTCCCGCATTCTCCAAAAGCTGAGCCTTATCTCCAAGCTCTATCGCTCCGATCAATCTGGCTGAGCTTTTCAGGGCGTGAATTTTAATCGTATAGTTATCCCAGTCCTCGGCCAAATAGAACCCGTCAATCTCCGCATGCTTATCCGGTATGGATTGATAGAACATCTCAAGCAGCGACCGGTACAGTTCTTCGGAAGAAGCATTCTGGATCCCGGCTGCTCCATCGATTCCTTCGATACATTCATACCATGCAAGCCCGGAATCACTTTCTCTATCTGCCTTTGGATCGATCCTCTTGAAAGCTTCCTTGTCAGCAGTTTCCTTGTCTGCGCCGCCATCGCTCTGATTCTGACGGGCAGTCGGTCTATCATCTCTATGATCATATTCGTTATATGTATTGTCATCTTCTGCTTCATCCTCTTCCTCCGTGTCCTCACGGAACCGGTCTTCCTCCGCACCATTCAGGAATGAAGCAATATTGTATGATTTGTTGCTCTTTGCAAAATACATGATACCAAATGTACCCGAGCCGCAGCCGGAGGAAACTGCTGCTGAAGCCTGCTTAAACACAACATTTTCAAAATAGGCGATCTTACTGATCTCCTCCTTGATCCAAAGCAGCGTGTCTGTAGGAACATTGACATAGGTGATAAACAGAATATCCGGATCAGGGATGATATCTACAGGAAACGCCTTATGAATAAACTTTCTGTATGCCCTTCTGGTGCTTCCCATCCATATACCGGCTGTTCTATACTTATCGTCCTTAAAGCTGATCGAAGGATGAAGGTTAAAGCTTTGCGCCACCTTATGCACGAACGGGCTGACGAACCCGATTTTGGCCATGTATTCTGTTGTATTAACAACAAAGTTGCAATTGATACGCTCCTTGATCCGTTCCAGTTCAGCGACGATGTCCGGGACAGATACACCCTGCTGGGCAAGCTTATATGCGATCAGGACCAGAATACCTGTCGCGCTTGACAGGACTCCGGAATTAACGACGGTAACATTATCAAACGCTTTGGCCGCTTCCGTTACCTTTTCGTAATCACTGCTCATACCCGAATTAATTGAGATATGGATCAGATTATGTGCGCGCTTCAAGGCATTTGCAAAGAATTCTGTATAATCTTCCTCATTCATGGATAAGGAGGCGGCATTGCCTCCATTTTCCATATATCGTATAAGCTCATCCGCATCCATCTGAATTCCGTCCTTGAACACGCCCTCATCGGTGCGTATCAATACCGGCATGATCGGAATATTCAGCTTCTTTATCACAGAGCTCGGAAGATCGCATACACTATTCGATGTGATGATGACCGGAAGCTTTTCGAAGTATCCGGAGGAGGCATTAATATCCTCATGCATTGTCATTACTTTGGAACTGATGATCAGCTTATCTGCGGATATATACTTGATCAGCGTGTTTTCCAATGCTTCTCCCGAAACCGGTTTGACAAGGTAGCCGTCAAAGCCGGCACGATTATACAGCTCCTTATTGTCACTGCCCGCATTGGCGGTAAGAACTATGACAGGCGTATTCCTGTTAAGCCCGCCTGATTGCGCTCTGATCATTTCCAGACACTCGATTCCATCCATTTCCGGCATCAGATGATCCATCAGTATGGTATCATACCGTCTCTTTAAGGTCAGTGACAGCGCCTCTGCACCGCTTAATGCCTGATCGATCATTATTTCCGTACCCGTCAGAAGCTTGCTCTCCACCTCCAGATTCATCTCATTGTCATCTACGATAAGAATCTTCGCCTCCGGTGCCTTGAAGCCCGCCTCATAATTCGATCTCCGCACATCCTGCTCTCCATGGATATTCAGCTCGCCGATCGCAGTATGATCCGATACCTCCTGTCTAACAACTACTGTAAATGTTGATCCTTCTCCATACACACTATTAACGGAAACCGAGCCGTCCATAAGCTCAACGATCTGCTTAACGATACTAAGTCCCAGTCCGGTTCCTTCTATATGCCGGTTTTTCTTCTCATCTACCCGCTTAAACGCATCAAAAAGATAAGGAAGCGCTTCCTTCTTAATACCCATTCCGGTATCCGATACGGATATGCTAAGCTCCACTGTCTTTTCACTGATATCGCTGCTCTCTATATGAAGCTCGACAGAACCCTCCTTCGTGTATTTCACCGCATTATTCAGGAGATTCACAATGACCTGCTTAATTCTGACCTCATCTCCGTAAAGAACTGCCGGAACCTTCGGATCGACACTGACATTGAAGGCAAGCCCCTTATCATGCGCTCGTAACCATATCATATTCACAATATCAGACAGCATATCCCCAATCTGATAATCTACCGGTACGATATCCATGCTTCCCGCTTCGATCTTGGAGAAATCCAGAATATCATTGATAAGAGCAAGCAGCATTTTACCGGCACCTTGTATTCCGTTTGCATCCTTTATGATCTCATCAGAGGCATCATGGTCTCTGAGTATAAGCTCATTCAGGCCTAAGATAGAATTAATCGGCGTCCTGATCTCATGACTCATGCTCGAGAAAAAACGGTTTTGGGAACGTGCAAGCTCTTCGGATTTTTCTGCCTCCTTTTTGGCACGGGCATTTTCATCCGTCAACATACGGTTCTGTACCCATGTCATGAAAAAGCAGATCAATCCCACCAGTATCAGAGATATAAAGGAGTCAACAAAAAACATTTCCCTCGAATGGACCGCTACATATTCCGGATGGATATATTCGATGAAATAGCAGGCTCCGGCAAGGATCGTCACCATCACGATCATGACTGTGCGCCATACACCGGATATCACCAGTCCAATATAGACATAGGCAAAGATGATCCATAGAACGCCTCCGCCCTCGATACCGCCGCCAAAAAAGAACAGACCAGGTATGATGACAAACACTAATGCTGTCACTAAGAGTTTCTCTGCCAGCCGGATCTTATTTCTATAAAGTGACGTGATCGTAACAAGCGGAACCGCTATGGTCAGAACTCCGATCACTATGATTTCCCCAATATTCTCACCTGCAATAATATCCCCTATTAACGCGATAATGACTGCTACTTCTGACAAGAGAGAAAATATCAGAAATACCCGTTCGGAAAACCCTCTGTTATAATCGCTGATGGCATCACGTATATCCTTAATCAATTTCTTAATCATAATACCTACATACCTTTCCTGTCATTATCTGATTCCTTAAGCTCTCTGAGCATCACTCTCTCAAAGTCAGCAAGATTAATTGGTTTCGCAATGAAGCCATCAAAGCCTTCCTTCATGAACATTTCCCTTGCGCCCGATACAGCATTGGCTGTCAATGCGATCACGATCGCCTTCCTGTTCATATCTGCTGCACAGGCCTTGATATGCTTCATCGCTTCAACGCCATCCATCTCCGGCATCATATGATCCATGAATACCACATCATAATCGCCTTTTTTGTACTTATCGATTGCTTCCCTTCCGCTTTCGGCGGTATCTATAATCAGTTCATAATCCTTAAATAAGCCCGCCGCCACAACAAGATTCATCGGCTCATCATCCACGATCAGTGCCTTAACACCGCGAAATACCGGCTTGGCATTACTATCTGACAAGTTAATTCCCGAAGCTCCCTCATTGATCAGCTTCATGACCGGATAAGCATAGAACGGCTTAGGCATGACAACAACCTTACTTAGCGGATCTGGTACTAAGCCTTCCGAGGTGAACACTGCGATCAAGGTATCTCCCCTGCTCAACTCGTCAAAATAAGCAGGGCTTTCCTTATATTCTTCCTCACCCATTAAAATAAGTTCTACCTGAACCCGCTCCCGAACACTTTCAATTTCCTTGACAGTTTCTACGGGATATACAGACGCTTTGATTCCCGACGCAAGATTCATTGCCATTGTACGATAGAAATCTCTGATCTTAGGAACCTTGAATTTATCTGATCTAAGATAGAAAACCACATCTCCGCTGAAGGAATCCTCAAGAGATATGCAGGGGCTCGTATCCGCAACCCTTTGCGGAACTGTTACTCTGACTGTGGTTCCGTTATTCTTCTGACTTTCCACCATTACAAATCCACCCATATTGTGCGTAAATCCATATACAATAAAAAGTCCAAGTCCGATTCCGCCCGAGCTTCGGTTGCGTTTTTTATTAACCTGATACATACCCTCCGATAATGCTCTTATAGTCTTTCTGTCCATACCTATTCCGGTATCTGTGACCTCCAGACAAAGATTCACACCATAATCCTTTTTTTCCGAATACATCCTGACATAGACACCACCGGTCTTGGTGAACTTAACGGCATTCTCCAAAAGATGCCGGAATATCTTATGCAGCTTATTGACATCTCCGATCAACCTCGTAGGAACCCCCGGATCAATATCGACGACAAGCTCAAGCTGATTATTATTTTCATATAGATGGAAGCTTGTGACGACATCATTGATCAGAGAGGTACTCATATATTCCTCTTCTTCAAGTACGACATTATTTCTTTTGCATTCGGTGTAATCCTGAATATTTTCAATCTGATAGGTAAGCCGGATACCTGCTTCCTTGATTGCATCTGCCTCATACCCGACATCCTTTTTTATTAGAATATCTGACATACCCTTTACTACATTTACAGGTGTACGCAGCTCATGAGATATATTCGACAGAAAGTCTTCCATATCAATATCATAAGTCTCAATACGGTTCGTCTTTTCCTTGTCAAGACGCGCCGCCTCTATCCGGTCATTTACTGATTTCGTGCAGCTAAAATACATAAGTGTAGTGATAGCAGCATGAAGAATGATCCGCGAGATATTCAGTGTATCAAAGGTGGCACCGCTGTCATGCGCCATAATAAGCTGAATGATCATCACGACCACATACTCAAAAAATATCAGCTTGATCATATAAGGATGCTCCAAGAAGGAAAGGGCGACCATGACAAGAACCACTACAATGGCAACATCAAAGAAGCTGGTTTCATGAACTCCATGAAACAAAACTGCCAGCATAGAGAATACAAGATAATATACCGAACGTATTTCATACGATGGCTTATCCATCAGATTCATGACCCATAATACAACGGTCCCGATGATTATAAGAGGCGGAACCCAGAATTCCCAGCTCATAACAAAGCTCTCGACCGCCAGTCCAATGCAGGCAACTGATATAAGCAGAATCACAAATTTTTCATTTCTCGCTCGTTCCATACTCTAACCTCTACACCTTATCCTTTAACATTTCAATTATTTCGTCGTATTCAAATCCATCGGCTGCATTCTCGATAGCAGCGATCAATTCCCGATCCGCTTCCGCCATGCTGTACCGATCAAGCGTAACTAAGATATCGTGGATCCTGTCACTATCAATCTCATCTGCCGCCTCGCTGATCTCACTGTAATACTGTGCCAGGGCGTCGGCGTCGATCTCCGGCTTGTCCACAGCTTCCTCTTCCTGAGCCGCACTTCCATTTATCTGTTTTTGAACATCCGTGATAAGTGCTCCAACTTCCCTATAGCCTCCAATAAAGAAGGAATGATTGATGCGAATATATTCCTCATCCGCACTCTTTCCGGCATTTTCAAGGCTCTGGGCAAGCTCCCCTAAGTTCATAGCTCCGATTAGTCTTGCCGAGCTCTTCAGTGCATGGATCTTGATCGTATAATTCTTTACATCCCAGTCCTGATATAATCGGTTGAGCTCTTCTATGCTCTTTTCCATGGAATCCGAAAACATCTTCACAAGTGCCAGATAAGAATCATAGGAGCCGCAGTTCGTTAGCCCCTCAGACGTATCGATCAGGCTGCCGTCAAGAAGTGAAATGGCATTCTCCCCGGAATCCTTATTCACCGTTTCTTCATCTGCCAATGTGCTGCCGCTTATATTCTCCTTATCCTCAGCTGCCATCTCGACCTTACTCTCAGGCAGATAATGAAGCAGCACCTCTTCCAGTCTTTGCGGATTCACAGGCTTACTCATATAATCATCGAAGCCTTCCGATATATACGTCTCTCTCGCTCCGGATATCGCATTCGCAGTAATACATATAACAGGAGTCTGAGCATTCGGACTGCTTTTCGCCTTGCGGATCTCATGCAATGCTTCAATTCCGTCCATTCCCGGCATCATGTGATCCATCAGGATCAAATCATATGGCTGCTTACCGGCAAGCTCCACCGCCTGATGACCGTCGTCTGCCGTATCTACTGTGATCAAGGTATATCCGAGCAGATTATTCAGTACCACAAGATTCATCGGATTATCATCGACTGCAAGAATCCTGGCAGTCGGCGCCGTCAGCTTTTCCCTGTGATGAGCAAGTGCTTCTTTATGCTTATTACGATCATACTTAAGCTCCCGGGAAAATGTCTCATAGTCCCCAAGCTTTTCCTCCCCGATGACTTCCTGCTTCAATCGGAATCCAAAGACAGACCCTTCCCCATACGTGCTTTCGACCATGAGGGTGGAATCCATCATTTCAAGCAGCCCCTGTGTAATATTAAGCCCAAGACCTGTCCCCTGAATATTACGGTTGCGCTTCTCTTCAATACGCTCAAACCGCCAAAAAAGCTTTTCCAGATCCTCTTCCTTAATTCCGATTCCGCTATCTTTCACAGACACCTTCAGTATGATCGAATTCTGCTCTGCGTCTGCCTGTTCAAATCCTATTGCAAATGTAATGCTCCCCTTTTCCGTATACTTCACAGCGTTCGTCAGCAAATTCATGATAACCTGTCGAATCCGCTGTTCATCCCCCTTGAGGTGCTTAGGCATATTATTGTCAAAATCCAGATTCAGTGTGAGCCCCTTTTCCCTGACACGGTCCGATATCATGTTGACCAGATCGCATATCGTAAGCGAGAGATCATATTCCGCACGGATAACTTCGAGCTTACCTGCTTCCAGCTTAGAAAAATCCATAATATCATCTACAAGACCAAGAAGTAATCCACCGGAATTCCTAATGTTCTCGGAATATTCCATGATCGTATCTTTATCGGCTTCCCGTAAGATCATTTCATTCATTCCCATGATGGCATTGATCGGAGTCCTTATCTCATGGGACATATTCGAAAGAAAGGATGTCTTAGCTTCATTTGCAGCCATCATGCGCTCGGACTGCAGAGCAAGCTCATGCGCCTCCCTGCTCTTCTTATCTGATTTGATAATGAAAAAAGAAAGCAGAGCAACCATTATGACCGCCGTCACCACTGTGATCACGAGCGGAATCCGAAGTCTGTTATAATCATCCGTTGCATCGATCACCGTGATATAGCTCCAATCATAGGAAAGCGGCATAATATATACCATGTAATCCTTATGGTCATATTCAATAAAAAAGAAATTATCTTGTGAGATCTGGATATTATCATAGATAAGCTTATCAAGAGCGTTCGTATCGCCGCTATATGCTTCTCCGACCAGACTGTTATCTGAATGGGCAATGATATTACCATTTCCATTAATGATCAATTCTTCGAAAAAGCGTTTCTCAGACAGATGTTCTTCAATCAGCATCTGAAACTCATGCAAGGACAGATCGATCCCAACTACACTTTCCCCATCACACAGCGTCCGGGATATGGCGATCATGACCGTACCGGTATCAAGATCCATGTAAGGGTCTACCATGACAAGTTCGCCGTTGCCATTCCTGGCTTCTGTATACCAGGGTCTTATCGTCGGATCGTATCCATCCTCCGGAACCCATCCAGAGCCGTCCATATATTCCCCCTTGATATAGCCATATACACCGGTCGTATCTGCGATCAGAGAATTCCTGACCGCCACCGTCTCATCCGTGAGGTACCCCAGGATATCCTCTTTTGAGCGGTCCTCAAGAATCATGTTATCCACTGTATAACCGGAAAGCTTAAGAATATCAACACTGGAAGACAGATACATATTGATACGGTTGGCCGAAACAACCGCATCATTACGACCTGTACTGATGATATTCTCTCTTGTTTCTTGATATAACATTCGATAATAGACAAAAACGATACTTATAAAAAATAGAATGATCAAGACATAGATGATTATATTTTTTACATAGGATGGCTGTTTTTTATTCAAAGCTTACTCCCCCAGAACCTCTCGGATCGTATCCCGCAATGTATCCTTGACCGGTGGTTTTAATAGATATCCCTGCGGCTTAAGGCCGATCACCTGTTCGATATGTGCCCTGTCGCCGACTCCGGTCAAAAAAATAACCGGAATCCGCGAGAAGTCTTTATCCGTCCGGATCATCTCAAGCGTCTGTCTGCCGTCAACGACCGGCATTTCATAGTCAAGCAGAACCAGATCCGGTTGGAACTTGCCTATACTTGCAACAGCCTTTGTTCCTGACGGAACCACCCGTACATCATATATATCATCCAGATACATCTTGATCGTTTTCAACATCATAGGATCATCATCCACTACAAGAATTCGTTTTCTCCCATCTTTATGCTCCAGATCCCGCGCTTCCTCCCGCATCCGTTCCAGTGTAATTCCAAGAACCTTGCATATAGCTAATAAGAGCTGCGTGTTATTCACCGGTCTTGCCACATTATGTGCCCCGCATATACGAAAAAGTGCTTCATTCCTCTTAACTTCCTGCTCATTTCCGATTGTGATGATTGGGATTTCTCTATACTTTTTAAAAACGCTCGTCAGGGAGGTGCCCGAATCATCGCTATAGATACCGATCAGACTGATGACAATAAAATCCGGTTTCGCAACCTTGATCAGATCCGACAATCCATCCCGATTTTCCGAAGTTATCTGTACTCTGAAATATTCCAACAGTGTCTTATTCAGATCTGCCAGCACCTCATTCATTTTTCCTATCAGCAGCATATTTCTCATATCTATTCCTCCTCATGTCTATTCCTCTTAAAACGAATCATTACTATTTAAAACCTGAATACATATAAGTTACATACACAATGTCAACCAATTTCTGCAGCATATCAAATCAAGATAGCCCATATATTTTTCCTTTATGTTATCATTTTTTGGTTTTCTTGAAATTGAACATGCGGAATTTGTATGTTTTTATGCGAAATTTGTCAAACGGTATCTATCATCCGTTCATATTGAATGCAAGTCATATTTTTATTTTACTTTAGCAAAGTAACATGATAAAATACGTGGAAAGGGGTTATATTTTAATACTGATCAGATAAATGAGGGGAAACGAATGCTGAGAATCGCTCTATGTGACGATGAGAATACTGAGCTTACGCTCATCCATGCTATGTTATCCAAATGGATGTCAGATAAGCATATAAACGGACAGATCGCGTCCTTCGAATCAGCAGCAGATCTTATGAATTCCATTGATAACGGCAAGGGCTATGACATGTTCCTTCTTGATGTCATCATGCCGGAATTAAGCGGTATTGAGCTTGGCCGTAAGCTACGGACTCTGTCAGACAGTAAACAGACACCCATCATTTATATTACATCGTCCTCAGGCTACGCCGTTGACAGCTATGAGGTCAGAGCCTTTTATTATCTAATAAAGCCTGTCGCGCAAGAAAAGCTCAGTTCTGTGTTAGACGATGCCCTTCATGCGCTTGAGGCTTACGATAATCATATATTTCATGTTCGTACCAGGAATGGTACACTTTCCATTAACTATAAGGATATCTGTTATATCGAATTAAGCGGGCGGGCACTACATTTTGTATGTAAGGATCAGACGATCGACAGCGTTACCATCCCCGGCTCCTTTAAAGATGCAGTTGCGAGATTATGCGAAGATGAGCGGTTCTTTTTATGTGGTGCCAGCCTTCTGGTGAATCTTGAACATATTACGTCCATTGAGAAAACCGAGCTTATCTTCTCTTCCGGCAGCCGTATAACAATTCCGCGTACCGTGCGCAAGACGTTATATACTGCATGGCTTGATTACTGTTTGGAAGGAGGAATGTGATTATGACACCTGCATTATTGCTCAAGGCTCTGACTGCGCCATGGGCTGTTATTTTCAACACTGCTCATTTCTTCGCCCTGAATGAATTCCGTTATTCAAAGAAAAAGAGCCTGATCCTGACGATCTGTTTCATGCTCCCACTGATTGCTGTAGTCCTGTTTTTCTATGGAAAATTCGGATCGGAACGGGGAGGTCAGCTTGCTCTGCTCTTCTATATCATGCCCCAGATCATCTTCTTCTATATCCTTTCACGATATCGGGACGGGAGATTCTTTTTCACCTTTTTCTTCACGTCCGGAATCAGTATTTTCATTATACAATTCTCGAATCTGATCGATTACTATTCCACTTCCGAGAATCATATTGTTCTGTTTCTCCTGCGTATGACCCTGTATCCTCTGGCGTTATTCATACTTGTAACAAGATTTAGAGAGCCCTACAAGCATGCGATGAACACCATTCATATAGGGTGGGCTCTCTTTGCGGTCATTTCCGCATTGTATACGATCATACTTCTGCTTATATTTAACTTTCCCACAACTCTGTCTACACGGCCCGAAGATATTCCTGTGCTTGCTATTACCTTTATTCTTATGATACTTACCTATCAGCATTTTATATCATCGCTGCTCAGGCAGCAGAAGGATTATCATGAAAAGGAGCAGAACCAGCTCTTAGAAATACAGCTTAAGATGATGCAGCAGAGAATGGAACAGACAGAGACTGCCATGCGTAACACTGAGATTTACAGGCATGACCTTCGACACAGGCTGAACACCGTGGCAGGCATGCTTACCCGGAACCAGACGGAAGAAGCCAGAGAATATATTGGTCACAGTATATCAGAGCTTGATAACACAGAGATACGAAATTGGTGCGCAAATCCGGTATTAAATGCAATGTTTGCGTCTTATTTCTCCTATGCCGAGACTAAAAAGATCAAGATCGAAGCCGCTCTGGATATTCCCGCACAGCTGGATCTGGATGCCACATCCCTTTCCGTTGTATTTGCCAATGCCATTGAGAATGCGATCCATGCCGTATGCAAGCTTCCGGAGGAGGAACGTATCATCCGCTGCAAATGTATCCGTCACCCGAAGTTCATGTTCTCTATCAGCAACCCATATATCGGTGAGATTCTGCTTGATGAAAAAGGAATCCCTACCTCCGATGAATGTGAACATGGAATAGGGATTCTTTCTATACTTGCATACTGCGAAAAAAATGATGCCGAATGTGATTTTAAGATTGAAGATCAGTGGTTTTCCATCCGTATTGTAAAAAACTAATGTGACTCATTCCCGTTTCTTAAGGATCAGGAAGCTCCAAAAGATAAGTCCCACCAGCACACAAGGCGTTGCGATCAGCATTCCAACATCCATTTCTGTAAACGAGTCTTGCGGATGATTCGGATTATAGTAGATCTTACGCTCCATACCAACCCTATATGCCGAACTATCCTCATGCTCCGTGAAGGTAGCTTCATACCTGTTTCCGTCCACATAATATGCGATTGTCACCTTCGTCAGGTCGCGATTAAAGAGCTGCCTCGTAGTTTTCATTCTATAATGCTCGATATTCGCCACTTCACCCATGGTTTCCTCATACATGATCCTTCCAACCATTGTTCTTACAGATGTGATCAGGAACAAGCACCCGATCAGAAGCAGGATCACGAGCAGGATCTTTTCTTTGGTTTTCAGTTCTGACAGCTTCTTCATTACCTTCTCCAATCATATCAGACACCAATCAAAACGGCTGCATTTAATTCTGAAATGCCACAGTAAATACGGAATCTGCCAGTAATACTCCTGCTTCATTCCGAAGCTCCACCAAGAAGACCCCCAGTCGTTTTCCGACTTTACGTTCCAGTACAGTAGCGATCATTTTCTCTCCCGGCTTGCCCGGACGGTAATAATGAATACTGGCATCAGCGGCAGCACCGACACGTCCCATCGAGGTCACATATCTTCCAATCGCGTCGTCGCACAGATAGAACATCACGCCGCCGTGAATACTTCCGTTGATATTAATATTGCTTTCATTCGGTTGATAGGATACACTGAATGGATCTGTACTCTCCTGTATAATATCCTTGTCCTTGAACTCTACCATAATCTTGTCCTCCATTTTCTGTCTCTTTGTTTGTTATGCTGCCGTAAAGCTGCACTCTACTTATATCGTATGATAATATACAGAATCCCTGCCAAGATGAAACCTATACACAGCCATGCCATATATTTCCCATGTATGCGACGCTGACGCTTCTGTTCCTCCACAGTTCTACCTGCAGCATCCCGAAGCTCCACACCATCATCCGTCGCACAGGTATCAATATTATCAAGGAGTTCCATTGTGCTCTCGTAGAATTCTTCTTCCACAAGCAGCACTACATCTCCATGCTGTCCCCGCACTCCGGTCCATTCATATTGAAGTTCACACGGAATCCCCTGATTTTTCAAATACTGTTGCAGCGGCTTAAGCACATGCTGATTGCTGTCTCGCTTCACGATTATTGCCATTCTTTTTCTCCATCTAATCCGGTGACAACACCAGGAAATCGCCGGTTCCTCCACCATATATCTGCATATAAATATTAGAAGTGTTCATATCCGTGTATAAAATATAATGGTGTTCCTCATCATCTACCCATATATGAACCGTATGGTCTTCTGTATAATATTCATGTTCTAGCTCCGTCAATTCATGAAAATTATAACAAACACTCTTTCCGTCCCATTCATAGGTAGTTCCGTCAATCACAGCATATACGTGTTTGCCTTCAAAGGACTCCAATCTTCGCATACGCGGTGTATTCATGGCACAGACGATATAACCATATCCGGCAGCAAACAAATAGACTACAATACATGCTATTCCGATAAGCCAAGTGAATCTCTTGCGGATTCTGACAATCAACAGTAGAATAAAAGCAATTCCCAGTACAGCGAATCCAAAGGTCCATATATATCGGAATGTGTAAGCTAATGTCGGAATCGTTCCCGAAATGCTCATCAGAACACCGATGGTCAGAATCCCTATTTCTATCACTGTTAATACGGATATCCTTCCCTTTTTTTCTATCGGTTCCTTCTCTTCCATCAGATCCTTTTTATCTGCCAGATCCCTCTCTTCCATCAGATCCTTTTCTTCCATCAGACTCTCCTCAATAAATCAATTACTTCCCTTCAGATACTGCTCCAGATACCTTTCTAACACCGGACGGATCGGCGGAGATATTTCTTCAAGATCGATCTCTTTGGGAGAGAAGAACTTAAGCTCCTCCATCTCTTCTTCCTGAGGCACGATCTCACCATGATATTTCCTGCAAAGATATATGATCTCGACATTGGATACCTCATCTCCATTGGGATAGATATAATGGGCTTCCGGTCCGGAATTGATGTAGAACAGTTCGATCTCTTCTGCGATCAGACCCATTTCCTCCTGAAGTTCTCTTCTCGCGCAGTCCTCCACTTTTTCATCAATCTCTACAGAACCGCCGGAATAGCACCATTTATGATTATCTGTACGTCTCCCCAAAAGAAGCTCGCCGCTTTCATTGATACAGATAATACTTGCCGCACATTGGATTAATGTCTGATGACCGACCTGCTTACGCAGATCCATAATGTAATCGCTCATACTTCACATCCTCATCTTATTACAAGACAGCGGCGCAGCCACTCGCCACACCGCTTCCTGATCTACTCGTTATTATAATCAATCCCTAATTAACTCTTCCTGCTTCTCTTGATGAAGATCAACAATACCGCTCCTGACAGAAGCATCAGATAGATGATACCTGCTGCTGTATGATCTCCCGTATTTGGCGCAGCTTTCTTCGTCTTATTTCCATCTTCATCATCATCATGATGTTTCTTATAATGATCTGCCAATTTAAGTTCTGTAGATTCATGGTACTGCACGATTCCGGTTGCGCTTACGATACTCGTACTTTCCAGATCATACCCCTCAATCTTAGGATTAACCTCTGTTGTAATATACTTACCTAAAGGAACATTCTTAAAGGATAAACTGTAGGTACCATTTGTCCCCTTCGTAAACTGACTTAATGTATATTCAACTGCCGTATCATGCAAGTCTCCATCCACATCCAGATATTTGCCGTCTTCATTCTGCACCGTGAATTTCAAATCTCCTGCCCGTTCTTCATCCGTGACATTCAGACCATCAACCGTCTTAGTAATAACCAGAGTTCCAACATTCAATTCATCTACCATCTCAACCTTAGCAGATTTCTCATACTGCTCGGTATCCTTATTGTAGACATATACTGCCGCCTGAGTTCCCTGCTCTTCTAATTTAAATCGGATATCTTCGCTGTATGCATACCCGGCGGGTGCACCGTTCTCGTGAAGAACATATTCCTCTCCGATGGTAAGTCCTATTACGATCAACTCCTGATCCGTAGAGATCCACTTAATGCCGATCAGCTTGCCCGTGCTTTCATCGGTCAGCTTTTCAATCTTATGGGCATCGCCTTCTTCAAACTGCGCATATACATTTTCCCAATCGGCATTACCGGTCAGCTTAAGTTCCGCTCCCGGCAGTTCCTCATTATTCACTGCCGATTTTTTACTGATCGCAACACTGGTCAAACTATCTTCGATCAGCAGAGACGTATCGCTTGTCGTTGTTCCGCTGCTTGTCACTTTACCATCTGACGCAATTACAAATGTTATATCCGAAGCAACCGTATACCCCGCCGGTGCCACTGTCTCATGCAGCGTATAGGTTATGCCTGTCTTCAATCCTTTAACGGTATGTGCGGTTTTCCCGGAATCCCACTCTTCCACTACTGTACCATCTTCATCCAGAATCTGAATATGGGCTCCCGCAAGTTCCTTTTTATCAGTGATGTCCACCTTGGAGATCTTGACGCTGGTTATGGAATCCTCTACCAGAAGTACATTATCATCCGATACCGTTGTAGTCGTCTTGGATTTTACAAAATTACCTTTCTTGTCCAAAGTAAATGTTGTATCTGCTGCTATCGTATATCCATCCGGTGCCACTGTCTCATGCAGCGTATAGGTTGTTCCTGTCTTCAGCCCCTTAACAGTATGCGCGGTTTTCCCGGAATCCCACTCTTCCACTACCGTTCCATCTTCATCCAAGATCTGAATATGAGCTCCTGCAAGCTCTTTGCTGTCTGTGATGTCTACCTTGGAGATCTTAACACTGGTCATGAAATCCTCTACCAGAAGAACACCATTCTTAGTTGTAACAGTAGTATCTGTACTGTCTGTGTCAACCTTGCCATCCGCTCCAAGCATAAAGGTTGTATCAGATGCAATCGTATATCCATCCGGAGCAACTGTTTCGTGAAGAGTATATACTGCGTCATTCTTAAGTACTGCTTGTACCTTATGAGCCTCCGTTGTAGAATCCCACTCTTCTATTACCGTACCATCCTGATCCAGAATCTGAATATGGGCTCCCGCCTTTTCTTTCTGCGACGTTATATCTACCTTGGAAATCCGGATTACTGTCCGGTCATCTTTGATAAGCAATGCTCCATCATCAGCACGCTTGGTCCCTGAATAGTTCACTGTACCATCCGCATTGATGGTAAATGTGGTATCCTCTGCCGCTTCATATCCATTCGGAGAAGCGGTTTCATGAAGTGTGTACTCCTCTCCCGCTGTCAATCCCGGAACCTTCAATTTATATCCGGTTGATTTCCATTCAATACCGATCGTGTTATTTGTAACGGAATCGGTTACCTTTTTCACATTGTGTTCATTGACCGTCATAATCTTGGCATATACACTATCCCAATCAGCATTACCGGTCAATTGAAGTATGGCTCCGGCAAGTTCTCTTGTTCCGGTTATATCTGTCTTCGTTATCTCGACTTCGGTAAGTGTATCCCTTACCAGAATCGTTCCATCCGCCTCCTGATCATCGGCATTTGCAGTTGTAACCTTTCCATCCGCTCCGATCGTAAAGGTAATATCCGACGCAACCGCATACCCATCCGGCGGAACCGTCTCATGTACCGTATAGACTACGCCAACCGTAAGCCCTTTTATTGTAGTTGCTTCACCTGCAGATGTATCAAACTCTCTTACTACCGTACCATTTGGATCCATGATCTGGAAATGAGCACCCGGAAGATAATTCGTGGTATCCGCAATATCTACCTTGGCAATATCTACACTGGTCTTTTGGTTTCTAACCGTAAGAAGTCCGCCGGATACACTGACCATCTCATGATTTCTGGCATAAGATAAATGTAAAACCCCATCATTGTCGACTCGGATCCTAAAGCCATCCTCCGTATCCGATAAAGGAAGATAGCCATCCGGGAATGTAACTTCATATAACGTACAATTATAAGATGAACTGACCTCTAGATCATCTATCGACACTGCCTCTGTTGACGATGTCACAGAATGATCTTTCCCATTGAGATCATACCACACAAATTTAGCATCCGAGATCGGTGTCCCGTCATCGGCATCCACCTTCAAAAGCCGAACCACATGATCTATCATGGTGATCTTTCCTGGTGCTTTGACATTAGTGCTCGTAGCAACACTCCCATCATCCTTGATCGTGAATTTTATATCTTTTGCCTTAACATGTCCCGGAGGAGTACTCCTCTCTGAAAGGGTATAATGTCCGGCAGGCATATTTTCAAGCAGAATACTGTATTCACCCGTTATAAAAGAAATCTCTGTCTCAAATTCATATTCTACATCTACCGGTACTCCATTACTGATTGCCGTAACTCCAATAAGATCCACATCATCATCATCGCAATCAATCACAAGCTCAGCATCGGGAAGAAGGTATCCGCTTTCTCCATCAACCTTAGCGATCTCGATACTGTACAATGCTCTGAACGCAGTGCCAAGCATATTCTGATGGAAAGAATCACCCAGATATACATATGCGTCATATCCGTCCAGAAAATAATCCTTGATATTATTATCAATATATTCTAACATCGGTTTATAGAATACAGACCACAGAGAATACGGATCATTCATCGGATCCGGAGAATTGTAATGATAATCATGTGTCTCTTTAAAATAGTAATTATCTTCTTTGCCGCCGGTACCACTATCCATTACATAGTTTGGCCATTCGGCTTCCTCATGAACAGCAGCCCAGATCAGATTCTGAAGCGGATCCTTGACAAAGGAATTCCAATCATTTTCCATCGTTGCTTCAGTACTTGTAGTCAGCCCGTTATCAATGATCCAGGCTCTTGCTTCTGTCGGATCCAATGTTTGCGCGTATTCGATCAGCGCATCTCCTTCCATCATGATCTTCAACAGTCGAACCTGCACTTCGTGTGAGAATCCCTTTCCTGCCAGATACTCATGATCCTTCGTATAAGGGTGGTCTTCCATCTGTGATAGAAGTACTCTGGTATATGTAACACCCTCGCCCGGAACAGATTCTTTGGAATCCAGACAGAATGAGTACGCTGACACGACATTACCGGCTTCATCTGTGATTTTTCCTTTACCATCATTATTATAATATCCTTTAATGGTGTATGTATCGCCAACCGCAAAGACCTTTACCGGATTACTGAACAGCGGCAGTGCTGCCATCACTATCATCATCAATACTGCCTGCACTTTTCTCAGTGTCTTCATATTACCCTCCTTATAATTCTAATGCTATCCCACACAATAATACGTGCTTTATTCCTGACGAGTTTTACTCTTACATCTTCTTCCTCTTGACTTCCATCAAAGTTATAAAAACATAACTATTTTAAGTGTATCATGTTTTTTATTATTTTCCAACCTTGAATATTTTATAAATCATAATCCTCCGACTTTAGCAATTCCTCATCCAGGACGATTGTTTGATTTCTCCGAACGCTATTATTATAATCCTCTATATATTGTGCTTTCGTTCTGCTATGTCGATAGACAAACCAGCAATCACTGCCTTTTTGCGTGTTTTCCAATGGGATAATAAAAACTGTTACGTCCAATACCTTTCTTGGATTCCCCTTCACAGTAAACCGCACGCCAAATTCCCGTTCATATTCCAGCCGATTATACTTCGCAGGGGGCAGAGCCCGATTGACCGCCGGAGGAATCACGAAGTCTTTATCCTCCCAATATAGAACCCAATTTCCACTGCTTGCTTTTACCTTTTTCAGTTCAATCGGAGTAATCTTGCGCCGTTCACTGCCATAATCACTCTCAAATGTAACATTTTCAATAATAAGTGAATCATCCTTAATATAATCACCAACAAATTCTATGGCAATTCCTTTTGACTTTCCACCCTTGTTACTCACAAATACACATTTACTTCTTCCAATCACACATGGTGTCAGTGTAAATCGATCTATTTTAAGTCTTGGCAAATCCTTATGGCTGCTCTCCGGCAGGGAATAATAGAGATTCGTAACAAGCTCCTGTTCTGTATCTTCTGCATGATCCGGCTCATAAATACACTGCTCCTTCTGTAAACCCAGAAGTGCCCCCGTTTCCAATAATGCCTCCTCTGCAAACGTGTAATTCTGCTTACTGATGGATTTCAGCTTTTCATAATCACTGACCTTATTCTTCCAAGGTATAAGTCCGGTTCTTCGCGGCAGCTTACCGGAATACGGTCTTCCAATATTGATCCATCCATCTGTCTGATCACTCACATTCAAGAGGTGCATGAACAGATAATCACTATCCACGCAGGAAACCGCCAATACATCTGTCTGAAATGTCTCTGATAATATAGTGCCGATCTTCTTCGTATCATTATCGTCAATAAACTGAAAATCCTCTGAAGCAACGGTAACCCAATCGCTATCCTTCGGGGCATAGATACTTATCTGCACATCCGAATCTTCTTTGCCTTGTTGCAATATATAGCCCTTACTAAGCATTTCATTCTGCATGATATCAACCAGCTCTTGACAAATGTAACTCTCTGTCTTTCTTACATAAACATTTGAAAAAAATAATCCCATATGATTTCAGACTCCCTTTTAGCATAAAGCCATGTATCGACCCTATACGATATCAGTTGCCGGATTTTCGGAACATATACTTCCGCACCACATTAATTCCCACCTTGAACGGAAGTGGACGGAGCGCCTTATCTGCCTCTTTCAGTTTTTCACGAATTGGAATATTCTGCGGACAGTGCTGCTCACATTTTCCGCACTCGATACACTGCGATGCAAACGCCGGCTCCTTAGTCAGTCCGACTGTCTGCGCGAATTCAAACCGTCCTTCACGCTTAGATTCTGTATACATCGCATTATAACACCGGAAGATGCCCGGTATATCCACACCCTTCGGACAAGGCATACAATACCGGCAGCCGGTACAGCCTACCTTCTCGCTGTCCTTGATCTTCTGCTTAACCACCTCCAAAGCAGCAAAGTCCTGTTCCGTAAAATGGCCCGCCTCTGCGTCCGATGCGATCTTACAATTCTCCTCCACCATTTCCACGGAATTCATACCGGAAAGAACCACCGTTACCTCCGGCTGATTATACAGCCAACGGAATCCCCACTCTGCCGGCGTCCAATCGCGTCCGCTGTCCTGCATCGCCTTCCTGGCACCATCCGGCAGCATATTCACGAGCTTGCCACCGCGTAACGGCTCCATGATGATGACCGGAATCCCCTTCTCGGCAGCTGCCTTCAATCCGGCAACTCCCGCCTGCGTTACCTCATCTAGATAGTTATACTGGATCTGTGTGAAATCCCAATCATAGTCATTCAGTATTTTCAGGAAATTATCGGTATTCCCATGATAAGAGAATCCGATATTCCGGATACTTCCGGCCTTCTTCTTATCCGCGATCCAATCCATGATACCGATCTGCTTTAACCGCTCCCACTGGGCAATATCTGTCAAATGATGCATCAGATAATAATCCACATATGTAGTTCGAAGCCTTGTGAGCTCCTCGTCAAAATACCGGTCGATCGCCGCACGATTATTGATCATATACTGCGGCAGCTTGGTCGCGATCTTAATCTTCTCCCGAATA
>JAFUAW010000173.1 GCA_017460485.1 Lachnospiraceae bacterium
CGGGAAACAATTGGTTAAGATTCCGACACCGCGATTTGCAGTATTCTACAATGGATTGGAGAAACGTCCGGAAATCGAGACATTGTTATTATCGGATGCTTATGAGCAACCGGTAGAGAATCCGGAGCTTGAACTGATCTGTACGGTATACAATATCAATGTCGGGTATAACCGTGAATTGTTAAAACAGTGTCCGGTGCTCAAGAAATATATGGTATTTATTGACAGAGTGCGGTACAATGTTCGCAGGTTACAGAAAGCATCAATGAATAATCCGTATCTGCTGGCGAATGATAAGCAGATATTAGAGCAGGCAATCAATGAAGCAATCAATTATTGCATTACACATCATATTTTGGAAGATTTTTTTAGAGAACATCGGTGGGAGGTGGAGAAAGCTATGACTTTGGATTATACATATGAGAGAAGAATGGAGCTGAATCGGGAAGAGGGATTTAGCGAGGGACTGGATCAGGGAATCAGTCAAGGTGTGCAGGAAAGTATTCTGAATTTGATGCAAACTATGAAATGGTCCATGGAGCAGGCTATGGATGCTCTTTGTATCCCGGAGGATGAACGGAGCCGTTATCATTCATAATGAGTATGTATAGCGTTCATAGATTATTGTATTACACATCATGTCTAGACAGCGGAGGTAAGTAAGCTTGCCCCCGCTGTTAATGTATTGTGATGTTAAAATGTAATATGCATGGTGTATATGTTAGTTTATCTTCCGTAGGTGCTGGTTCAGATATTCGAGTACTTCCGGAATTCGTTCGTCGCTTGGGGTGCCGGTGTCGATTTGCATATCAAAACAGGCATCGGAATCCAATTTGTCTGAAAAGAATATTATAAGTGTATTAGAAGAGTCAGCCCATCTTACTTTGACCAAACAACCGTTAATACCATTGATTTCAACCCGTCCAAGATTTTCACATATACCTCCTTGTTTCAATATTATATCCTTAAAAAAATTAATATAGAATTCGGAGAATTGGTATGCATCATCGAAATCAGTATCTATTCCCGTATCTTCAGGTGTAAAACCACAAGAATCAATTCTGTTTGTAGAGGTAGTAATTATAATTGAAGTATTTTTCTCATCCCATGTTGCTCCTATATCATCGACTGTTTTTCCATTATAACGTTTCTCTATGAATTTTTCATAATCGTAATGTATAAACTGGTTGTTAACCTTCTCAGGAGTATCATAGACGGTTACAATTCCCCAATTCGGATCATCGACCAAATCCAGTTCAAATCCAAGACAGTAGTTTTTATATTTCTTTTCAGAGGCAATATATTCACGGTTAAACAATCCCTCCCCATTGTTGCTGCTAGTGCTTGTCTGGGAGTCGGAATTGTCATTAGAGGAATTACTTGTGACGGATTCCTCGCCATAAATTGGAATACGAATCTGGATATGATCATATTCACCGTTTGAATTTCGAATAAACCCATCCAGATATCCGACAAGTATCTCCGGTCGAAATTCTCCTTCCGGATAATTAGGTGTGATGTTTTCCGCGTGTGCCAGTACGAATGGTACCGGACCCCATTTGTCAGATGTCATGGATGGGTGAATCTCGAACCCGCCTTCTGTGTATTTGACACCACTGCCATAATAGATCTTACTCATCATTGACCGGTCTGCTGAAGTAATCAAATTGTCATAACGATCGGTATCAGATCCCCACAATAACTGATAATTAATTCCACCGGTACGATCTGAAGAGAAGCTCCAACCGTCTGTGACATTCTTAAATGAGATTGTTCCGACTGAAAAGTACATCTCTGTCATAGTAGCATAGAAACCGCTGCCGGAATTGTTCGGTCCCAGATACAGATTATTGGAACGTTTTCTCAGACTCATCCCATCTGTACTTGGCAGAGGATTATCTTTGCCTACCTGTGCCCATGCGGATTCCAGTACATCTGACTGTGATTCTAATATCCAAGGACTTAAGGTCATGGTTATCTCATATATATAACCGTCAAAATTATAATATGTATATGTGTAGGTCTGGAATTCAACATCGGAGGATATACTTTCTTCTTCCGTATCCTCTACCCCTACGGTATTAGGCTCCTCTGTATAATATTCTGTTGTAGTGGGGATCACTTCCTCTGTTGAGGGAATCACTTCCTCCGTTGTGGGTGCGGCAGTATCCTCATTTTGCCCTCCGATATGGAATAGCTGTTGAAAGATATTACTGCCACTATTCCCGCAGCCGCTGAGTGTCAACAAGAGAGAGATAAGGGTTAGGATACATAGATATTTCTTGTATGTATGGCGTAAATGGAACATAGTGTCATTCTCCTTTGCTTATGTGTTCTTAATTGACTGTAGGTCTAGTAATAACTTGAATAGCTGGATGTCAGGTCGTTGCAGGATGCTACTGTGATGATGAGTCCGATGGTGGCTACGATCAAGGTTATGACACCAAGCACTTTGGCGGCTGTGCAGTGCCCTTCGTTACGGAGATGCGCCCATGAGCCTGCGCTTCCGGCAAGGGCAAGAGCAACAATAGCCAGAATATAGGATAGGATCATGTATCCGGCTCCGGCAAGCGGGATCCACCCAATGAAGCCAAAGATCAGACCATGTATGGCTAAGACCATGCCGACTACTGCCTTGACACTGAACCGGTATTCCAATCCGTCATAGCCATAACGGGAGGAATCGTTCTTGTTCTTGATTGCTTTTACATTGGCAGTAGAGCGGTAGGTGATGCTCTGGTTGGTCTCCTTTTTCTCATCATCACTTCGCCAGTTAAATGAGGTTTTCACTCCGTTATCCGGTTGATACCGGTAGGATCTGCTGCTGTAAGAGTCGGTATCATCTGAGAAGACTTTGACTGGTTCTTCCGAAGCTGCTTGAGTGGTTGTTCCGGTTTGCATCGGCTGTACTGCCTGCGGTGATGATATTGGTATTCCGGATTGTGCTGATTGTACCGCCTGTGTACCGGAGGCAGGATTGACAGCAGATCCTGCTTGTGATGGAGCGGTTGTATTCGCAGCCGTCTTCGTATATTGCACGCGAGGGGTGCCACAGGTGGAACATACGGTTTCGTCGGCTTGGATGTCCGCTCCGCAGACCGGACACTTGGTAAGAATATCCGCGCTGGTAATCGTGGTCATTCCGCCGGCGACTTCCTGCACATAATCCACGGATGTGCTAGTCATACGAGCGATCTCTTCCACGGATATCGAGCCGAGCTCCAGCATGTTCTCGATAATCTTCTTTTTGTCATTCTGCATCTTTTTTTCATATAATTCCTCTACTTCTGATGCCATGATTTCATTCTCCTTTTCATAAATATAATGATACAGAAACGCCTGTATGTAAGAA
>JAFUAW010000174.1 GCA_017460485.1 Lachnospiraceae bacterium
ATTCCGGATATGCTCGGAGAACTTCGTCTGCCGGTCGATCCATGCGATCGCCAGTTCCATCCAGCCCATACTTGCCGGATTCCATTGGTATCTGTCGTTGGCGGTCACTAAGGTACTTAACGCCGTTCCATGTCCGCCATTGCCAAAGATATGCAATTCGTATGGAATGTGGAATTCATCCAGCTTGCCGGCAAACTTCAGGGAATTGGCTGGCAGGATCAGACCATCCTCGGCCGTATGCCAGATAAATGCCGGTGGAGTATCACTGCTCACCTGATTCTGCAGGCTGTAGTAATCCTCCTGCTCCTCCGTATATTCCCCTCCGAAGATATAGGCATTCATGGCATGCTCGAAGTTGGCGAAATACCGCTGCTCCTTCTCATCCATGATGAAGATCTTATTAAGCGGCATCTTCGGATGCTTCTGGGAAAACTCGATCTTGTTGATGTCGTCTCCCGGCTTGCAGCCAATATCTAAGTGTGTCGATGAGGAGTGCAGATCCAGAACCGGATAGCATAAGATCATGCCGTTCGGACGGATCAGCTCCGGTTGATCCGCATAGTCCGGAAGCAGCTCCTGATTCTTCCAGAAGACGCCAAGCGATGCGGCAACATGAGCACCTGCGGAGAACCCGCATACAAAGATCTGATCCGGATTTATCTGCCACTCCTTGCTGTGTTCTCTTGCATAAGCAACCGTCTGGGCGATATCGTGAAGCGGTCCCGGCATGACTGCATGCTGATCGATCCCGTAGTGCAGAACGATGGCCTGATAACCGGCAGCAAGATACGCTCTTGCGATCGGCTCTGCTTCCCGCTCTGACAGATACGAATAGCCGCCTCCCGGACAGATGACAATGAGTGGTCTGGCAATACCATTTTGGAATTCCTGAGAATTCTCAATCAAATAGGTAGTAAAGTAGGCATTCCGCTCCTCAGATAAGGTGATGGTGTTATGTATCATGACAGTCCTCCATATTAATTAAAACAATGAAATGTCTTGTGAAATTATATCCTCCTATATATGTAAATAATGTATAGGATCTCACATATGAAAATACTAACATAAAGCCCTACAAACTTCAACTGATGCTCTTTTTCTTAAGCTTCGCCGCGTAGTTTAGTAACCGATTAGCAGCGGTAGAATCCCCCGATTGGAATTCCATTAGGATCTCAAATAATTCCTGATTTTCCTTTCTGGAAATCAACAGCTGGTCAGCGGAAGGATCATCCGTCGCACCAGTCAGATAATCCACGGACGTATTCAGCCTAAGTGCTATGATCTCTGTCATCTGTGGGGAAGGAAGGCGAAGCCCCTGCTCATAACGCAGATAGCCGATCGGGGAAAGTCCGATTCTTGCAGCCGCCTGTGCCTTGTTAAGTTCCAGCTGCTCCCGTATGGCAATTAATCTGTCAGGTAATAATTCTGTTTTCAAATTCGTTCTCCTATCATATGATTCTTATGTTAGATGTGACCTCTAGTAACTATAATAACACTTTTTTATAAAATGGAATAATAAAAAATGAAGAAGATGTTAATTAATTAGGGTATTTTGATTGAAAAATTACTGGTTTCTTTTGCGGGAATTATTCAGTATACTTAAGGCAAATTAATGTTCTAAAATACTATCATGGATACAGGAGGATCATACTATTATGAAATTCAGTAACGGATGCTGGCTGCAGAAGGAAGGAACTGCCTGTTTTTCACCGGCAGAGGTGTATTATTCGAAGATCGATGCGGATAAGGTAACGATCTGCGCGCCGACAAGCCATATCAGACATCGTGGCGATACCTTGGGCGGTGTGAATCTGACGATCGAGATCACGGCTCCGATGCCGGAGGTGCTTCGGATTCAGACCTCACATTATCGGGGTGTGGTTAAGAAATCGCCGGAATTCGAGCTTACGGGTATCACGGATGGGAACTTAAGCTGTGAAGAGACGGAAGCAGCGCTGATCATGAAGTCCGGCAGTCTTACCTTAGAGATTGATAAGGCAAGCTGCAGACTGGATTATTATCGTATTGTTGACGGCGGGAAGGAACGGATCACTTTCTCTGCCGGACGTGATCTTGCTTATATGAAGACGGATTGGAAGGGACTTCCGTATGATGACGGCGGACTGCATGATACCTATATGCGGGAGCAGTTGTCAATTGATGTCAGTGAATATATCTATGGTATGGGCGAGCGG
>JAFUAW010000175.1 GCA_017460485.1 Lachnospiraceae bacterium
CACATATCTGGTTTGAAGTCTGCAGTCACACGACAGTGATAGTATAAGAAAAACAATTTTCATGAATTAAATGGAGGTAAATGATCATGGGAACGATTATAGGTATTGACTTAGGTACAACGAATTCATGTGTAGCCGTTATGGAAGGTGGTAAGCCGGTGGTTATCACGAATGCAGAAGGCGCAAGAACAACACCATCTGTTGTCGCATTTACGAAGAATGGTGAGCGTGTTGTCGGTGAGCCGGCAAAGCGTCAGGCAGTTACGAATGCCGATAAGACCATCGCTTCAATCAAGAGACACATGGGTACTGATTATAAAGTTGAGATTGATGACAAGAAGTATACACCACAGGAAATCTCCGCAATGACCTTGATGAAGTTAAAGACGGATGCAGAGGCTTACTTAGGTGAGAAGGTAACAGAGGCAGTTATTACGGTTCCTGCTTACTTTACGGATTCTCAGCGTCAGGCAACCAAGGATGCGGGCCGTATCGCAGGTATGGATGTAAAGCGTATCATCAATGAGCCTACCGCTGCAGCACTTTCTTACGGTCTGGATAATGAATCCGATCAGAAGATTATGGTATACGACTTAGGTGGTGGTACATTCGATGTATCTGTTATTGAGATCGGTGATGGTGTCATTGAAGTATTGGCAACTGCAGGCGATAATAAGCTCGGCGGTGATGACTTCGATAATGTAATCACAGATTATATGTTAAGCGACTTCAAGTCAAAGGAAGGCGTAGATTTATCTACCGATAAGATGGCTATGCAGAGACTGAAGGAAGCAGCAGAGAAGGCTAAGAAGGAATTGTCTTCCGCAACTACAACGAATATCAACCTTCCGTTCATCACTGCAACTGCTGAAGGCCCTAAGCACTTTGATATGGATCTTACCAGAGCGAAGTTCGATGAGTTGACTGCTCATCTGGTAGAGAAGACCTCGGGACCGGTTCAGAGCGCATTAAAAGATGCTGGTCTTTCTGCGGCAGATCTGGATAAGGTATTGTTGGTAGGTGGTTCTACACGTATTATCGCAGTTAAGGATATGGTTAAGAGATTGACCGGTAAGGATCCGTTCCAGGGTATCAACCCGGATGAGTGTGTTGCCATCGGTGCAGCTATTCAGGGTGGTAAGCTTGCAGGCGATGCAGGTGCCGGCGAGATCCTTCTGCTGGATGTAACTCCACTTACTCTTTCCATTGAGACCATGGGTGGTATTGCAACTCATTTGATCGAGCGTAATACAACGATCCCGACAAAGAAGAGCCAGATCTTCTCAACCGCACAGGATAATCAGGACGCAGTTGATATCAATGTTGTACAGGGTGAGCGTCAGTTCGCAAGAGATAATAAGAGCTTAGGTCGTTTCCGTTTGGATGGTATTGCTCCTGCAAGACGTGGCGTTCCGCAGATCGAAGTAACTTTCGATATTGACGCGAACGGTATTGTAAATGTATCCGCTAAGGATCTTGGTACAGGAAGTGAGCAGCATATCACGATTACATCCGGAACTTCTATGTCCGATGATGATATCGAGAAGGCAGTAAAGGAAGCTGCTGAATATGAGGCACAGGATAAGAAACGTAAGGAAGGCATTGAAGCAAGAAATGATGCGGATGCCATGGTATTCCAGACAGAGAAGGCATTGGATGATGTTGGAGATAAGCTGTCTGATTCCGATAAGTCACAGGTTGAGGAAGACTTAAAATCATTAAAGGCAATCTTAGAGTCAGCAGATGTCGAGAACCTGACAGATTCTCAAGTAGATGAGATCAAGGCCGGCAGAGAGAAGCTGATGAACAGTGCTCAGAAGTTATTCGAGAAGCTATACGAGCAGAACGGTCCTGGTGCTAATGCAGGTACCGGTACCGGAACTCCGGATTATTCCGATGACGGAGATGTTGTAGATGGAGATTATACAGAGGTATAATCCATACAGATCAGATATTAGAATCGCGGGAAACCAAGCGGCTGGACTGCCGGCTTGGTTTCCGCCGATTAGATAATGGTAAGTATACTGTTAACTTGCTGATTGAATAAGTATGATATAAGGTGAAGGATAATGGCAGATAAAAGAGATTATTACGAGGTTCTGGGCGTATCGAAGAATGCCACAGAAGCCGATTTGAAAAAAGCATATCGTGTGCTGGCAAAGAAATATCATCCGGATATGAATCCGGGAGATGCCGAGGCTGAGGCTAAGTTCAAAGAAGCTACCGAAGCGTATGAGGTTCTTGCTGATCCGGAGAAGAGAGCCCGTTATGATCAATTTGGTCATGCGGCATTCGAACAAGGCGGCGGACCTGGCGGATTCGAAGGCGGATTTGGCTTTGACATGGGCGACATGAGTGATATCTTCGGAGATATCTTTGGAGATATGTTCGGCGGCGGCGGCCGCAGCCGTCAGAGCAATGGACCTGTGAAAGGTCAGAATATCAAAACAACCGTTCGTGTCAAGTTCGAAGAAGCGGTATTCGGTGCCCAAAAAGAATTGGAACTGCCGCTGAAAGATGAATGTGAAGTATGTCACG
This sequence comes from Lachnospiraceae bacterium, assembly GCA_017460485.1. Taxonomy (GTDB): domain Bacteria; phylum Bacillota; class Clostridia; order Lachnospirales; family Lachnospiraceae; genus CAG-632. The sequence goes on from JAFUAW010000175.1 coordinate 2,539, forward strand.
GAACCGGATCTCAGCCGGGACATAATCCGGAAACCTGTCCGAAGTGTAATGGTAAAGGCCAGATCGTGACGACACAGCAGTCTTTGTTCGGTGTTGTCCGCAGCGCGACAACCTGTCCGGAGTGTTCCGGAACCGGTAAGGTTATCCGTTTTAAGTGCAGTCATTGTGCCGGAACCGGTTATGTTAAGAGCCGTAAGAAGATTCAGGTGGTTGTTCCTGCCGGTATTGATAATGGTCAGAGTATACGAATCCGCGGTAAGGGCGAACCGGGTATTAATGGTGGCGAACGCGGCGACTTATTAGTATCTGTACTGGTAGATAAGCATCCGAAGTTCCAGAGACAGGAATATGACATCTATTCTTCAGAGCCGATTACCTTTACGCAGGCAGCACTTGGCGGAGTGATTACCGTTCATACTATTGATGGAGAAATGGAATACAATATCAGTCCGGGAACCCAGACGGATACCAGGATTACTTTGAAGGGCAAAGGTGTACCTACTCTTCGGAATAAGAATGTACGAGGCAATCATTATGTGACATTGGTTGTTCAGGTTCCGGATAAGCTGAATGCTGAACAGACAGAGATCTTAAAGCAGTATGATGCCGCTACCGGTTCTACTACCAGAAGATCTACCGATTCCGGTGGATTCAGCTTCGGCGACCATAAGAAGAAGGGCTTCGGAAGTAAGAAGAAATAGCAGCATATGTAAGACGTCTTTAAAGAATATTATTCGAATAAAGGCATGCAATAATAGAATCAAACGTACGTGGAGAGAAGAATATGATTTGGAAGAAAATAACCATAGAAACCACCACGGAAGCAGTTGATATGATCAGTTATACCCTCGGCGAATTAGGCGTCGAGGGTATTCAGGTTGAAGACAAAGTTCCGTTATCCGAGGAAGATAAGAAGGCGATGTTCATTGATATCCTCCCGGAGCTTCCTCCGGATGACGGAGTAGCGTTTGTCTCCTGCTATGTGGATGATCCGGAACGGGATGTAGACAGTCTTGTTGAGCAGATCAAGGATGAATTAAATGATATGGCTTCCTATATGGATATCGGAGCCGGAACCATTACCTTGGGTGTTACCGAGGATAAGGACTGGATCAATAATTGGAAGGAATTCTTCCAACCGTTCCGGTTGGGAAATACTCTGATTAAGCCGGCATGGATCCCGACCGACGAGGTTGATCATGTTCCAGGAGAGATCATGATCGAGATTGATCCGGGAACAGCATTTGGAACCGGTAATCATGAAACGACGAGATTGTGTATTGAATTACTGGAAGAGTATACGAAGAAAGATTCGGAAGTACTGGATCTGGGATGCGGAAGCGGAATTCTGTCGATCGTAGCATCCAAGTTCGGTGCCGGATATGTGCATGGTATCGATATCGATGCATTGGCTGTGGAAGCAAGCTATGATAATTGCAGACTGAATCAGGTGCAGGCGGATTTTGAGCAGGGAGATGTGCTCGGAGATTCGGAATTCCTTCAAAAACAGATTGCAACACATAAAAAATATGATATTATAGTAGCGAATATTCTGGCGGATGTGATCATTCCGCTTACCGGAATTGTGAAAGAATTCATGACAAAAGACAGTATCTTTATATCTTCCGGTATCATTAATACCAAGGAAGAGGCTGTACGGGAAGCTTTGGAGCAGAACGGATATCGGATCATGGCAGTCAGCCGGATGAATGACTGGGTAGCTTTCGCAGCAGCAAGGAATGAAGCGCAGCTGTCGGATTAAAGGCTTTTTGTTACGATGGATGCGGACAGGAGAGTGTAATGTATCATTTTTTTGTATCTCCGGAAGAATGCGGCAGTGATACGATCATAATCGCGGGAGATGATTACAATCATATTAGAAACGTCCTCCGGTTGAGAATCGGAGATCAGATTGCTGTCAGCGATGGTATTGAACGGGAATATCTATGCAGGATTGAAGCATATGAAGATCAGAAAGTGGTCGCAAGGATTGAAGATGTATGCGGCAATAATGCTGAATTGCAGACAGAACTGGTGTTGTATCAAGGTTATCCCAAATCAGACAAGCTGGAAATGATCATCCAGAAGGCTGTAGAATTGGGTGCTGTACGGATCGTGCCCGTAATGACCAGGCGAACGGTTGTGAAGCTGGATGAGAAAAAAGCCGAGAAGCGGGTAGAACGGCTGAATGCCATCGCTCAAAGCGCGGCAAAGCAATCGGGACGAACGGTGGTACCTGTGGTAGACAAAGTAATGACATTTTCTGAAGCACTGAAAGATGCGTCCAAGTTGGAAATGGTATTGATACCATATGAGAATGCGGAAGGAATCGCGTATTCAAAAGAAGTTATTCATAATGCGCGCAATAAGCGTTCTGTCGGAATCTTCATCGGACCGGAAGGTGGATTTGAAGACCGGGAGATAGTGGACGCGATGGCGGTCGGAGCCGAATGTATAACCTTAGGACATCGGATTCTTCGAACCGAAACAGCCGGAATGACAATTCTGTCAATCCTGATGTTTGAGCTGGAGAATGATTGACGGGTGGCGGCTGCCAATAATAGAAAGCAGAACAGATATTAGGAAGCAAAGCTGAAAGGATAAGGTATGATCAGGAATATTATATTTGATATGGGGAATGTTCTTCTGGATTACAATCCGGATATATCCCTTCGCAAATATTGTCATAGTGCCGAGTCCATGATTTTGATCAAAAACGAACTGTTTCTGGGAGAGGAATGGCGGCAGGGAGACCTTGGAATTATTACTAATGACCAGCGGTATGATGGGGTCAGCAAACGGATCCCGCAGAAATATCTGGATGAATTAAGAGATGTGGTCGATCATTGGGATATCTGTATGGTCCCGCTTCCGGGAGCTAAGGAATATGTATACAAGAAGAAGGAAGAAGGCTTCCGGTTATATGTTCTGTCGAATGCATGCGCGAAATTCTATCATTATTTTCCGGCACAGTTTGATATGGAATTGTTTGACGGGATTGTAGTATCCAGTGATCTTCATATTGTTAAGCCGGATGAGAGGATCTATCGTTATCTGCTGGATACCTATCATTTAAAGCCGGAGGAATGTGTCTTTATTGATGATGTGGCATTGAATGTTCAGGCGGCCGGGCAGATGGGGATTCATGGTATCGTATTTGACAATTCCTTTGATGAAGTAGAAGAACAATTGAAAAATATAGGTTGATAACTAATAAGGTGGATAAATGGAAGTATATTTTGATAATGCTGCAACAACACAAGTCGCTCCGGAGGTGGTCCGGTTGATGGATCAGGTAATGACAGAGGATTATGGAAATCCTTCTTCTCTGCATGCCAAAGGCGCGATTGCTTCGAAATATGTGAATGATGCGCGGGCGATCATCGCCAAGACATTGAAATGTGATCCGAAAGAGATCTTGTTTACATCCGGAGGAACCGAGTCGAATAATATGGCTCTGATCGGAGGTGCTCTGGCCAATGAACGGCGCGGGAAGCATATTATCTCGACCCGGATCGAGCATGCTTCGGTATATAATCCGTTATTGTATCTGGAAAAGCAAGGATTTGAGATTACGTTTCTTCCGGTTGACAGAAACGGAAGAGTGGATTTGGAAGAATTAAAGAATGCCTTGAGACCGGACACGATCCTGGTATCTGTAATGATGGTCAATAATGAGATCGGGGCAGTGGAACCGATAGAAGAGATCGGAACGATCGTTAAGAAGTATAATCACGAAATACTAATCCATATCGATGCGATTCAGGCATATGGGAAGCTGAAAATCTCAGTCAATAAAGCAAAGATTGATTTGCTTTCCGTGAGCGGGCATAAGATTCATGGTCCGAAAGGTATCGGATTTCTCTATATTCGGGATAAGGTCAAGGTGCACCCGTTAGTTTACGGTGGCGGTCAGCAGAGAGATCTAAGATCCGGAACGGAGAATGTTCCCGGGATTGCCGGTCTGGCGAAGGCGGCGCAGATCATGTATGACAATTACAATGAAACACATTCTCGTATGTTAGATGTGAAGAACAGGTTCGTTGAGAAAGTAACGGAGCTTGACGGTGTCCTCAGCAATTCGGGAGAGGCACCTCATATTGCCAGTATCAGTTTTCAGGGGATTACCCGGGCGGAGACGCTTCTTCATGCTTTGGAAGCAAGCGGTGTCTATTGTTCGGCCGGTTCTGCCTGTTCATCGAATCATCCCGCGATCAGCGGTACATTGAAAGCTATCGGACTGGATGATGAATATCTGCAGGCGACGTTAAGGTTCAGTTTTTCCATCTATTCCACACCGGAAGAAGTGGATTACGCGGTTCAGGTTATTGCGGAGGAATTACCGAGATTACGGGGATTTGTAAAACGATGAGAATGTCGTATGGCAGAAGATGAAGAAAAGAGGAACAGATATATGGATTTTAAATCATTTTTGATCAAATATGCCGAGATCGGGACCAAAGGCAAGAATCGCTATGTCTTTGAAGATATTCTATGCAGGAATATCCGGCATGTACTTCGTCCGATCGACGGGAAGTTCACAGTCCGGAAAGAATACGGACGGATCTTTGTGGATTGTACGGAAGAATATGACTATGATGAACTGGTGGATTCGCTTCAGCATGTATTCGGAATTGTTGGAATCTGCCCGGTTCTGGTGGTTCCGGATCAGCCATGGGACGAACTGTCGCAAGTGATTGTGGAATTTGTGGACCAATGCTATGAGGATAAGCATTTTACCTTTAAATCGCATTGCCGGAGGATCAACAAGAACTATCCGATGCATTCCAATGATGTCAACATGGAGTGCGGTGCTGTTCTGCTTCAGGCGTTTCCGGAATTAAAGGTAGATGTGCATAAACCGGATGTGATGATCCATATTGAGCTGCGGGAGCAGATCTATATCTATTCCGTGACGATTCCGGGACCGGGTGGTCTTCCGGTTGGTACGAATGGAACCGGCATGCTGTTGCTTTCCGGGGGAATTGACAGTCCGGTAGCCGGTTATATGATCGCAAAGCGTGGTGTGCAGTTAGAGGCAGTGTATTTTGACGCCCCGCCGCATACCAGTCTTCAGGCGAAGCAGAAGGTTATCGATCTGGCAAGACAGGTTTCAAGATATTCCGGAGCGATTACCCTGCATATTGTTCATTTTACAGAGATTCAGGAAGAAATCTATCATCTGTGCCCGGAGGATGAGATTACGATCATCATGCGGCGGTATATGATGCGGATCGCGAACAAACTGGCAGATAAGGACCAGTGTCAGGCATTGATTACGGGGGAAAGTATCGGGCAGGTTGCCAGTCAGACTATTTTCAGTCTTCAGGTTACCAATGCCGTATGTGAATACCCGGTGTTCCGCCCTTGTATCGGAATGGATAAGCAGGAGATCGTGTCTGTGGCAGAGAAGATCAAGACCTATGAGACATCGATCCTTCCGTATGAAGACTGTTGTACGGTCTTTGTCGCCAAGCATCCGGTAACGAAGCCGAAGCTTGCCGATATCGAACAGTCTGAGACTCTGCTGGCGGATGTTATCGATGCTATGATCGATCGGGCCATTGAGACACGGGAAATCATTAAAGTTCGATGACTGAATGTGAGATAATTAAAGGAAACGGTTATCATGAGTATTCTGACCGGGAAAAAGGCAGCGTTTCTGACGCTGGGGTGTAAAGTGAATCAGTATGAAACAGAGGGCATGCGGGAGCTGCTAATGGCTGCCGGATGCCGCTTTGTTGCGTTTGAGGATAAGGCTGATATATATCTGGTCAATACCTGTTCGGTCACGAATATTGCAGAACGCAAATCCAGACAGATGCTGCATAAAGCCAAGAAACAGAACCCGGAAGCCATTGTGGTTGCGGCGGGATGTTATGTTCAGACTGTTCCGCAGGAGGTTCTCGATGATCTGGCGGTGGATCTGGTAATCGGTAATAATCATAAAAAAGAGATCGTATCGATTCTGAGTGATTATTATGAAACGCATGAGAAAATGAGCTGGGATCCGGTGGATACCCTGACGGAATATGAGGATATGCAGGTTACGCAGATGACGGAGCATGTACGCACCTATGTCAAGATTCAGGACGGATGTAATCAGTTCTGCTCCTACTGTATTATTCCTTATGTCCGAGGGAGAATACGGAGCCGTCTGATACCGGATATTGTGAAAGAAGTGACTGTTCTTGCGGATAAAGGGTGTAAAGAGATTATTTTAACGGGTATTCATATCAGTTCTTACGGCAAGGACTGGAAGGAGGAGACACTTCGTACATCGGATTTGGACGGAGAGCATCTTCTCAAATTGATCGATCAGATCAGCAGGATAGAAGGAATTCTACGGATCCGGTTAAGCTCTTTGGAACCGAGGATCATGACGGATTCCTTTATTGAAGCCTTGTCGGGATATCCGAAGGTATGTCCTCATTTTCATTTATCTCTGCAGAGTGCCTGTAATGCGACGCTGAAACGTATGAACCGGAAGTATACCATCGAACAGTATATGGCATGCTGTGAGAAACTGCGTCAGGTCTATGACAGACCGGCAATCACTACGGATATTATCGTGGGATTCCCCGGGGAAACAACGGAGGAATTTGATGAGACCGTTCAGAATCTGCAGAAGCTGAATCTGTATGAAATCCATGTGTTTAAGTATTCTCCGCGGCGAGGGACCGCAGCGGAACATATGCCGGATCAGATCGATCCGCAGGAAAAGAATCGGCGGAGCGATCTTCTTCTTGATCTGACCTCCCGGCAAAAGCGGGAATTTGAAAAAAGCTTCATCGGAGAAGAAGTAGAAGTACTGATTGAAGAGAATCATACCGGACATACGGAACGCTATGTGAAAGCAGTTGTTCCGGAAGCGGTCTGTAAAGAAGGGGATTGTATCAATCAGCTTGTTCGGATGATCTATCAGCCATAGGGTCTATAAGGATGATTCCTTGTGTCCGGAATGAAGAGATAGGCTTCGTCACTCACTGTACACCATATCAATCTCCTTAGCAGACTCCAAAGGATCCGGAGTACCGACGATCATGGTATCCATATAATAATAATGCAGACCGCAGGATTCGCTTGGTAAGTCTTCCAAAAAGATATACATGGTATCCGGATCTTTATATCCTTGTTTGAGCCGGTCAAAATGAAGATATACATTCTGATTGATGGCTTCGGTGGATACCCGGGCAAGGCAGAACATATTTAAGGTCATGTGATTTTCATGCGCATACATCTGCAGTTCATATCCGGCAACTTTTTTGCTGCTGATGATATAAAGGACATCCGGGTAGAACATGATATGATCATATTTCTCGGCACATTCCTGCCATGCCGGATCGACCAGCAATGATTCATATTCTATCCGTTCCGAAGAAGCGAATTCTGTGTGTAAATAACTGATCTGCGGAGAAATATCGATCAATTGAATGATCAGTGCTGCAAAGGCCAGAATCTCCGGTATCCATTTCTTTGAAATCAATTTGTGAATCCCAATGCAGGTATATAATAAGATCATGTAATATATCGGCCAGATTAGGCGTCCGCTGCATCTGAATACTCCTAATATCTTGGCGATACCATCCGAAAGGGGAATATAGAGCATATATTTTCCAAAGGTAACTACATTGCTGACTGCCAGTAAAGTAAAGACAGAAAAGAAGACAATATACGGAATCTTCTTTTTGAAATTCTTTTTTGATGCGGATTTTGCGTTGTCTTTGTTTTTTTCTGCAATATGTTTTATGGATTTGATTCCGAGAAGGATCAGGCAGATAGCGATCAGGATCATGATCCCTAACCCCAGATAGGCAAGACCTTCAAACTGCCATTCAGATGCTGTCGGGAGAGGATCGAAGAAATAAGAGTATCCCTGACTGTTGAAGAATCCGTTCAGATTAAATGAAAATACACCGTAAAATACACCAGTTTTGGAACTGCTTCCGTAGAACATACCGAAGATCCATCCGAACAAGACAGCGCACAGACCGGATGATCCCATCATTAAGAAGCCCTTTTTGTATTTGTAGGCTAGGAATTGTTCCAGTATATCGCATAGCATGCATCCCCAAATCATCGGAAGAAAATAAGCATGGGTTAGTACGGCAATGATACTGAGCACCGACCAGATTATCACGCTTTTTACGGTAGATAATTCGCCTTCTTTGCAAAGCCATATATAGATTGCTGCTATAATCAGCCAGTGTGCAGAGAGACTGGTATGATAGAACATCCGAAACAGCATCAGCAGAGAGCCTGAAAAAAAGACAGATGTTACTAGAGAATACACCTTTTTGTTGGTAAAGTGATAGATCAGGCAGGCGGAAAAGCCTCCCTGAAGCATATAGCACAGAATTCCGAACAATCCGAAGTATTGGAACTGTTCGGGTAAAATGCCGGAAAACAATTTGAAAATAAACGCAAATAATGGTATAGAATCCGTATATACTACCGATGCGTAATCCGGATACAGAATATTATCGATCAATCCAAGAGGAAAATGCCAGGAAGAATCTCTGTAGAATAACCACCCGATATAGTGCTGGGAAAGATCGGAGAGTGATTGAGGAAGCAGCCATGCAGTATAAGTGAAATCAAGGACTTGAAAGCCAAAGATCAGGATAAAAAGAACCGCTCCGATGATCGTTCCTATTAAAAAAATTATTTTTTCATCTTTTTTTATCATATCAATACTCCCGGCTTTGGTCGGATACCTTCGTAATATTAACAAAATACCACAATATTGCCAGAAAATCAACGGGATACCATATGTAATCCGGGATAATAATATGGCGGTAATACTGCTGATTGAAATTCAATCCCAAATTGTATATAATAATAAGGATTATATCAAAGAGGGACAATTCATGCAGACATATTGATTCGCGCCAGACGGAAAGAAGCCTGCAGAAGGAGTATACCATGACGGATAAAAACAAAAAAACATCATGGATCCGGAAGTATCGGATTTATATCGTATCAAGTCTGATCATTATTGCGGTAATGCTTGGCGTTTTATACATTAAGAAATTCTGGCCATTCGGAGATTATTCACTTTTGAACGGCGATTTTGTTATGCAGGGATGGGCGTATGCTACAAGCCTGCATAATAAGCTCTTAAACGGGGATTCTATCTTCTTTACATGGGAATCCGGCTATGGTATTAACTATTACAGTAATCTGGCATTTTATTTTAATCCGTTTATGCTGCTGTTTGCCCTGATCCCGACGAAAAGTGTACTGCCTGCAGCTACGATCGTTTATATTCTTATCTTGATTCTTACAAATATTTCCGTGCTGATCTTTTTGACGCATCGTCCTGAACGAAAACTGGAATCCGGTGATTACGGCAATATCCTGTTTTCTTTATCATATACCCTTTGTATGTATGTGGTATCCAATACCATCAATTGGAACTTTTTGATTACGGCTATCGGATTCCCGATCATTCTTCTTGGATTGGAGTATTATGTCAAAGAGGGAAAATGGAAGTTATATACCTGTGCATTAGCGTTTAGTTTTTTGACATGCTACTATATTACCGGTCTGTTCTGTGTATTTATTATATTCTATTATCTGACGCTTAAGTTTGATTCCTGGAAATCATTTTTAAAAAAATCCGGAGTTGTCATGGTACTTTCTGTTCTGGCAATTGGTGTTTCCGGATTTCTTACAATTCCTACCATACTGCAGCTGACCGGTCAGTCCTATTCGGTCAACGGATATGAAGGAGATATTTGGTTTACAGATTATTTAAATATTCTGCAAAGTTTCTTTGCATTCAATAATTCCATTGAAATCGGAAGCTCTGAGACATCTTTTGGAGAGGTAAGTCTATATTTTGGGCTCCTGCCTTTGCTTCTGGCATCCATGTATTTTGTGAATCTGCATATTGCAGTCAGGGAGAAACTGCGTAAGTTTTTGGTATTTCTTCTGTATATGCTTGCATTTGATATGAATCCGCTGAATTATTTTATGCACTTATTTCATTATCCATCCTGGTTTCCGAACCGCTTTTCCTGGTTCTTTATTCTGTACTGTGTTATATTGGGATATGAAAACTGGGGCATTATAAAAGAGAAGCGGTTCAAAAAGATGACAATACCGGCGATCGGTGTGTGCATCCTGTGGCTTTTTGTGATCATGGGATGTTATTTATGGGCATCCAAGAGTCTGAATTCTTTTACTTACAGATATAGTACCATTCTGATCGGTGCCTATCTGCTCCTCTTGGTACTGCATTCCTTCAGCAATAAGGTCGTTCCGCGCATTCTGGTAATTCTGGGCTGTCTGGAGATCGTATTGTCCTTTTCTTATTCCATCATTTTCCGCAGTACGGTAGTGTCGATCCCGAGATATCAGAACGGTTATGATGAAATGTCGGGATTGCTGGATCAGTATTGCAGAGAACAGGCAAATGGTTTCTCCCGGATTCTGGATCAGAGAGATTATTTCGGACAGGAAAATACCGGGCTGCTCATGCACTATAATTCACCGACCTGCTTTGCCAGCTCAATCAATGATACAGGTATTTTTCTTGTGTCTTTGGGAGTATATTGCGGCGCGAACAATTATCGGCATTTTACTTATACACCGGTAGCAATGTCAATGTTCGGTAATCAATATATCTTTATCAATACGATCATTGTAGACAGTAATTCTTTTTCAACGATCCAGACGCCGATCGAGGACATTTATGATAATTATCCTGCTTTATATGATGAAGGAAGCATCACGATCCGGGAGAATAAGGATGTTCTGTCCCTGGCATATATGATCGACGACAGTTTGGAGAGCTTTTCGGATGAAGATATATTCTTGAATACCAATAATCTGGTAGAACGCGCCTGCGGTATTACCGGTATCATGCAGGAGACGGATCTGCCGGTTGTGGAAATGGAGACCTTGAATTGTCAGGCATGTATCATCGGAACCGATCTGTTGGTCGGTCATCATTTGAATAATGATTCTTTTTCAGATGTTGATTTCTCTGTTCCAGGTAATGTTCGGAACTTTGAAATAACAGAATATGACGATACCACAGATTCTTATGTATTGCTAACTTACGAAGCTAAAGAAGCCGGAGAGTATTATATCGAGACGGATCAGGAGCTTTGCCGGCTGGGATATATGGAAGAAGGCGGCCGCAGTCAGGTAATCATCCACAGCAAGCAAAAGGATCTCGAGAATTATATTACCCAATATAAGGTAAAATGCGCCCGCTTCGATGAAGATAAATGGAAGCAGGCATACGAAATATTGTCCCAAAATCAAATGCTGGTGGAAGAGTATAATTCTGCCTATGTGAAAGGAAGTATTGACGCTGATCATGACGGCATGCTGTTTGCGAGCATTGCTTATGATGATAATTGGCATGCATATGTAGATGGAACAGAGGCTCCGATCCGAAGAGTGGATGGCGGAGGCTACATGGCAATTGATATTACAAAGGGACAACATGTGATCGAATACAGATACCGGCAGAAGGGATTGACTGCTGGGATTACGGTATCTGCAATCTCGATCCTGGTATTGATCATGATCGGATATTTGACGAAGAAACGGAGGACACCTTCGAATGAATAATAGATTTACAACATGGTGGAAACAGCATTATACTTATATTGTTTCCGGTCTGATTATTGTGATTTCCCTAATTGTAGTCCTTAAGATCAAGGATTGCTGGCCGTTTGGCGGTAAACCGCTGATGCGGGGAGATTTTGTGGGACAGACGGTTCCGCTTATTACGGAATTGAAGCATAAGATCCTTTCGGGAGAATCCTTGGTCTATACATGGGATTCGGGAATGGGTTCTAATTATCTTGCGGCTATTTCCTATGGACTGTTCTCTCCGTTTACAATTCTGTTCTTTTTTATACCGGATTCTTTTCTGGTAAAAGCCGGGTCGCTGATATTTCTTATTGTTCTGCTGTGCATGGACGGAACTATGATCTATTATCTGACGCACAGACCGGAACATGCAATGGAACAGGGAAATCCGGTTGTTATGGTACTCGGACTTGCCTATACCATGTGCGCATATATGATATCTTTCATGGATGTCTGGTATTACTTAAGCTGTGCCGTATTCATTCCACTGGTACTTCTCGGTTTGGAACGGTATGTCTATCAGAAAAAATGGAAACTATATGTAGTTGCTCTGTTTCTGGCATTTCTCAGCAATTATTATTTGACGGGACTGTTCTGTATTTTTATCATATTGTATTATTTGACTTTGCAATTTCAAAGCTTTCGACATTTTATAAAGACATCTTTATGTGTTCTGGGTCTATCTGCTGCTTCAATCATGGCATCTGCTGTGATCCTGCTTCCTACCATTCAGCAGCTTAGACAGACCAGTGTGACATCTTCGCCGTATCATGGCGGCGGCTGGTTTTTGTCCATTTGGGATGAGATTCAGTTTTTGTTTTCGTTTCAAGAAGCAGGATTCATAGGAACCAGTGCGGACAGTTATGGGGATAATCAGATCTATTATGGCATCTTTGCGCTGTTGTTGACCGGATTCTATTTCTGTATCAGGGAAATACCGATAAAGAAGCGTATTAAGCGTCTCATTCTTCTGATCCTGTATTTTCTTGCCTTTGATTACAGTTTTTTGAATTATCTATTTCATTTATTCCATTATCCGAATTATTATCCAAACCGTTTTTCCTTGTTCTTTACGGTACTCTGTATCATTACGGCGGCGGATGCGTGGTATGCGATAGAACAGAAAAAATACAAGGGAGTCTCTTTTGTTAAGGTTCTTCTATATGGATTCGGATCAGTTGCGATAGTATTTTTGTGTTATATCTTTGCTGACAGAAGCCATCCGCAATATGCATATTATATTACGATCGGCTTATTCGGGATCTATTCTTTGGGAATGCTGATACTGCCATATTTGAAAAAGGCAAGATATGTGCTATTCAGCGTGGCGATCATAGAGCTTTCCTTGAATTTTATCTTTATGCTGCTCACGAAAGAGATTTATTTTTCCGACTTTATGGAAAAATATGCGCTAAAACAATTTATGAATGACAGTCAGATCGAAGAAAGCAACGGATTTTCAAGGTGCTCGTTCGGAGATCTTCCACCTACGTATAATCAGGGACTGCTTTGTGGTTACAAGGATATATCGCAATTTTCCAGTTCCATGACACTGGCGAATGATTTCTTTTATTCTGTGGGCCTGGAACGGACGACAAACAGTCTGGTCGGAAAAGGCTGGAATCCTGCCGTGAATTCTATGTTGAATATTGAATATCAGATTGTGGATTGGGATGACTCTTATCTTGCCACATCGGATTTTCTGTATTCGGATTCCATAGAGATCTATCATGACTTTCCGATGGTGTATCAGAAGGATAATTTGACGATGTATCGCAATCCGACCGTGTTGAGTTTAGGTTACATGGTGGATCCGGAGGTGGAGAAGTTAACTTTTAATGAATATCCGGAGGATATGGATTTTTACGGCAAAATTAACAGCTTTGTCTCTGCCGTCGGTAAATGCGGAGACATTTTTACAGAATCGCAGGTCACGATCGGAGCGGTAGAATCGGATGACTGCGTGGCAGCCATTGTAGGTAATCAGTGGATTATCGGAGAAAATGAAGAAGGGCTGGCAAACAGTGGATTGAAAATGGAAAAGGTTGATGTCTTTTCTGAGGCGAATCTGGTAAATCCCTATGGAGATCCATATCTTTTTGTAACATATATTATGCCGGAGGACGGTTATTATTATGTGGAAACGAGTAGTCTTCTTACACCGATCGGATATGCGAATGCCGGAGAACCTATCAAGGTATATCTGCATTTAAAACGATCCCAGCTTCAGCCGGATGGAATTGCGTATGGATGGCTTTCGGTATATAAATTCCAGAAAGATGAATGGCTGAAAGCCTACGAGTATCTTTCGGGACATCAGATGGAAGTAGAACAATATGATTCTACGCATGTATATGGTACAATTGATGCCGGAGACGGGGGATTGATGTTTACTAGCATTCCGTATGATCAGAACTGGCATGTATATGTAGACGGCGAAGAAGCGGAACTGGTCTCTTTATGGGATGGTACTTTTAACGCGGTTCATTTGGGACCGGGAGAACATACGATCCGATTCGTATATCGTCAGAAATGGCTGCTGTTTGGTGCTGTCATCAGTATTACAATGCTGGGATTGTTTACTGCAGGCTGTATACGTGATGCCCGGAGAAAGAATACTTCCAAAATAGAATATTAGAAAGAAACGCCCAATGCAATTCTGTTTTTTAGGATTGAGATACAATAAAGTGAATGATATAATAGCCAAAGAGAAGGAGTTGTTAATTATGAATAAGATTAGAATCGGAGTAATAGGGACCGGCAACATGGGAAGAAATCATGTGCGTGTTGCCAAGAATCTGCAGGACTTATATGAATTTGTCGGAATCTATGATAAAAACAAGGAGCAGGCTGATCGGATTGCCAAGGCGAATAGTGTGACAGCATTTGATGAACTCGATCAGATGCTGGATCTTGTAGATGCTGTTGTTGTCGCCGTGCCGTCTTCCCTTCATAAGGAGATCGGATTGCAAGTTGCGGAACACGGAGTACATGCATTGATCGAGAAACCGCTTGCTACTGTCAGCTCGGATGCAAGACTTTTGGCAGATGCATTTACGGGCAAGGGTTTAAAATTGATGGTAGGTCATATAGAACGGTTCAATCCCGTAATTTTGGAGCTTAACAAAGTGCTTCAGGATAAGACTGTTTTTCATATAGAAGGTCATCGATTCAGTCCTTTCAGCGGAAGCGGAAGAATTACAGATACCAGTGTTGTAGAAGATTTGATGATTCACGACGTAGATCTGGTATGCCATCTGATGAAGGATCGGAAGATCCGGTCAGTTACGGGAGCCGGAGAACACGTACAGACCCCGAATCTGGACTTCGCAACTTCTATGTTGGTATTTGAAGGCGGTGCGCATGCTACATTAAGTGCAAGCCGGGTATCTCAGACGAAAGAACGAAGTTATTATATTCATGCAACGGACTGTAGTATCTATGCGGATCTGCTGGCGAGGACCCTGACAATATCTACGAATGCAAATCTCGTGATTGATACCTCTCAGGCTAATTCCTATATGCAGGAAGGAGCAGTACAGAAGATCTATGTACCGATCCAGGAACCGCTGCAAAGTGAATTAATTGAATTCCATCATGTGTTGACCGGTGACCATGCCGCTGCTGTAGATGGAGCAGTTGGTGTAAGGGCTATCGAGATCTGTGAAGAGATAGTACAGAAAGCTGAAGGAGGTTTAAAATAAAATGAAAGTACCTTTTTTTGATCTAAAGATTCAATATCAGGAATTGAAAGCCGATCTGGAGCCGGAGATACTGAAAGTCATGGAGAGCTGTGCGTACATCGGCGGAAGTACGGTTGCTGAATTTGAGGAACATGTGGCTGATTATTTGGGATGTGGATATGCCATGGGCTGTGCAAGTGGTACGGATGCGCTTGTATTGGCACTTCGGGCTTGCGGGGTCAAACCGGGGGATGAAGTAATAACCACACCGTTTACATTCTTTGCAACGGCAGAAGCCATTGCTTCTGTTGGGGCAGTTCCGGTGTTTACGGATATTAAAGAGGATGATTATACAATGGATCCGACCAGAATTGAGGCTGCACTCACTGAACGGACGAAGGCAATTCTCCCTGTTCATATCTTCGGAGCTGCCGCTGATATGGATGCGATTCTTGATATCGCAAAGAGGCATCAATTGCGGGTGATTGAGGATACGGCACAAGGAATCGGCGGGGAGTATAAAGGAAAGAAACTGGGAACTATTGGCGATGTTGGCTGCTTCTCGTTCTATCCGACCAAGAACCTCGGAGGATGCGGGGATGGCGGTATGGTTGTGACAAATGAAGAGCGTTTGTCGACAATCTTAAGAGCACTTCATGAACATGGCGCAGGTATGCAGGGAGCAAAAGCCAAAGAATATCTGGAGGGAACCGAAGAATCTTTGAATTTGTCGGAGAAGGTAGACGGATTGTATAATCCGTACAAGTATTATAATTATCTAATTGGATATAATTCCCGACTGGATGCTGTTCAGGCTCGGATTCTGGACATCAAGCTCCGGCATTTGGACGGGTATAATGCCAGAAGAACGGCGATTGCCAAAGCATATCGAGATGGACTTACTACAAATGTGATCCTTCCTTCATATAGTGATACCATGGTGCCTTGCTGGCATCAGTTTGTTCTTCGGACGGAATACAAGCAGGAATTATGCGATTATCTTCAGGAACATGAGATCGGTTGTGGTACCTTTTATCCCGTTCCGCTTCACAAACAGAAGGCATTTGACAAAAGTAATGCCCGGAATACGGAAGTGTCTCTTCCGGTTGCGGAGCTGATCTCATCCCAGTCAGTTTGTCTGCCGATCTATCCGGAATTGACGGACCAGCAGGTTCAGTTGGTAATAGATACCGTAAATCGTTTTTATCAGGAAAAGGCAGTGTAGCAGGTAATGAAATCATCAAGAAGCGTATCCGTGATATTGGCCGGATATAATGAATCGGATAATGTAATGCAGGCCATGGAGCGCATGTATGAAATGCTTACTAAGAATTTTGAGAACTTTGAGCTGATCATGGTGGATGACGCTTCCAAGGATGATACGGCGGCTTTGATGGATGCCTTTGCCGGGGAGCACGACGAAGTTAAGGTTGTTCGTAATTATGTGAATCTGAATTTTGGAACCTCTGTACTTCGGGGAATGGCAATGGCACAAAATGAATATGTGACATTTACTGCATGCGATCTTCCGATCGCACCGGAGGATATTGGAAATCTGATCTGTGAAATGGATGATGACATCGATCTTCTTGTAATGGAGCGAAGAAACTATGTTACGACAAAATGGAGAAGTATAACATCCAAAGGGAATACCATACTTCTGCGAATCCTTTATCCGAAGCTTACACGAGGAACACCGGTTCTCAATTATTCCCAGATCTTTCGCAGGCGGATCATTCCTGATATTATCCCTCTTGCGAGAAGTCCGATCTTTGTATGGCCGGAGTTGATTTTTCGAGCCAAACTTCTTGGTGTGAACTGGATCAATGTTCCGGTAGAATGCAGAGTTACCAATCTTCGGAGAGGCGCATTCGGACATCCGCATGATATTATCTGGGGAATGTATGATATGTTTCGGTTCCGGATACGGCTATGGTCCGGCAACTATTAGAATAATTATGGACAGGAGTAATAATCATGTATATAAGTCAAATGATCGAACGTTATCTGAGTGATGTCAGCTATCAGGCGGTTAATGAACAGGAGGTTCTGTCGTTCGGACTGTTGAGCTGTGATGGTGAGCGGCTGGGAGCCTTTGTGCTTAATCAGAAGTTTGCGCACCATATTCAGGACAATATTGTGATGGTCATAACCAGCCCTGATCTGAAAGATGAAGTGGGTGTGACGGACCACCGGGGACTGATCTTAACTGAGAAACCGCAGGAATTGTTCTGGCAGCTGCACAAATATATGGAAAAGGAACCGGAATATGTCAGAACTTCCTTTCCTTCTTCCATAGCCCCGACCGCGAAGATCGGTAAATATGTCAGTATTCCCGATGAGAACGTGATCATCGAGGATGGAGTTGTCATTGAGGATTTTGTTACGATCTATGAACATTCCCATATTAAGGAACATGCTGTCATTCGTTCCGGAAGCCGGATCGGCGGTGTGGGTTATCAGGAATATAAAGTAGGACGGCAGATCGAGACCGTAAATCATTATGGTGGTACGATCATTGGAAGATATGTGGACATCCAGAACAATACCTGTGTGGATCGGGCTTTATTTCCTTGGGAAAATACAGTGATCGGAGACTATACCAAGCTCGATAATCTGGTTCATATCGCGCATGCGGTGCGGATGGGCGAGGCATGTATGTGCGCGGCTGGTGTGGTGATTGCGGGACGGTGTGAGATTGGAAATGAAGTATGGATCGGGCTTGGCGCGTCTGTCCGGAACTTGATCAAAATCGGCGATAACAGCAGAGTCAATATAGGAAGTGTTGTGGTCGATCATGTAGAAGCCGGTCAGAGTGTAAGCGGTAATTATGCTGTCGATCATAATAAATTTCTATATCAACAGTTGAAGCTAAGGAAGTTATAACAAGATAATTATAAAAAGAAATAAACCGAAAATGATGAATGAAAGGGAATGGATATAATATGGATCGAGAAGAAGTATTTTCAAAAGTTGCGGATATTTGCAAAGAGGTGTTTGATGATGAATCTCTGGAAGTGACGGAAACGTCAAGTGCTAAGGATATCGAGGCGTGGGACAGTCTGACACATCTGGATCTGATCAGCGCGCTGGAGGATACTTTTCAGGTCAGCTTTACTCTGGAGGAATTCTCCGGAGCCAAGAATCTTGGAGAATTAGTGAATTATCTGATGAAGCATTTGTCAGAATAAAGGATTGTATAATAACAGGTGATGGTATGTATTCCTATCGTGAGCTTCGAAAAGCGGCCAGACAGCCGGTACAGGTAACACAATTAAAGGCAGCGGTGCTGGGCAATTGTTCTACCCAGCTGTTTTCTTCTGTTCTTCAGGGGTATGCGAACCTGGAAGGACTTGATCTTTCTGTACTGGATACAGATTATAACGGGATCGAATTCCAATTACGGGACGAAGGGTCGGAAGTGTTTCGGTATCAGCCGGATCTCATGATCCTTTGGATCGCTTCCGAAAAACTGTATGAGGATTATCTGGATGCGGATTATAACAGGAGAGAACAATTCGCTGAGGAGACCATGGATTCGGTCCGCGGATATTGGTCCTTGATCCGCCAGCATTCGAATGCCCGGATCCTTCAAATGAATTTTACGGAGATCAATGATAAAGCATTAGGCAATTATTCCGCGAAAGTTGATAAGTCATTTATCTATCAGCTTCGCAAACTGAACTATTTGCTGGAAGAAGCCATGCATGCAGAACAGGATGTATATCCTGTGGATCTGCTCTCTGTACAGGTTCAGTTAGGTCAGAGAGAATTCTTTCATGCACCTATGTATTACAGTGCCAAGTTAAGTGTATCCGTCAATGCGCTTCCATATGTTGCGAAGGCGGTAACGGATGTGATGAAAGCACTTTGCGGAACCATAAAGAAATGTGTGGTTATGGATCTGGATAATACGCTTTGGGGCGGAATTATCGGCGAAGACGGAATTGACCATATTGAGATCGGTGAATTGGGAAGGGGACATGTATTTACGAATCTTCAACGTTGGCTGAAGCAGTTGAAAGAATACGGGATTCTGCTTGCGGTCTGCAGTAAGAACGATGAAGAGCTTGCAAAAGAACCTTTTGAACAGTTAGATGAGATGATATTAAAGCTGTCGGATATTTCTGTGTTTGTGGCCAATTGGGAGGATAAGGCATCCAATATCCGTCTGATCCAGAAGACTTTGAATATTGCAATGGATTCTTTTGTATTTTTGGATGATAATCCGGCTGAACGGGAGATCATTCGTAGGATGCTTCCGGAAGTAGCTGTACCGGAGCTTCCGGAGGATCCGGCACTATATCTTGAATATCTGCAGACATGTAATTATTTTGAGTCGGCATCTTTTGATATCGGAGCCCGGGATCGTACAGCGCAGTATCAGGCAGAATATGAGAGAAATAAGCTTCAGGCGGAATATCTGTCTATTGACGATTATCTTGATTCTCTGGAAATGAAGGGGAGAATATGCGTATTTGACAAGGAACATGCGGCAAGAATCGCGCAGCTGACACAAAGGTCGAATCAGTTCAATCTGAGAACCGTTCGCTATACGGAAGGGGAGATTGATCAGATTGTGGATTCGCCGGATCATATTCCGTTGTATTTTATGTTAAAAGACCGGTTTGGAGATTATGGTCTGGTAGGCATTATGATCTTAAAACGAAGATCCGATCGTACGGCATTTGTCGATACATGGCTGATGAGCTGCCGGGTATTGAAACGGGGTATGGAAGAATATATGATGAACGGGATGGCTGCTAAGCTGCTTGACCTTGGTTATACAACGATCGAGTCAGAGTATATTCCGACAAGTAAGAATTCTATGGTAAGGGATATCTATAAGCAAATGGGTTTTGAGGAATATGAACCCTGCCATTACCGATTGGATATAAAGGAATATCAAGTAAAAAAGACATACATCAGGGATGACAGGCTCTGAATCAGCTGATGTGGACGGTATAAGATTCGGGATCATCAGACCTTAATCTTATGATGAAAGGAGTCAGACGATGGAAGAACGGCTGTATACAAAGGAACATATATGGATTCTGCCGCAGGCGGAGAAGGTACTGATCGGCATTACCGATTATGCGCAGGGTAAGCTCGGGAATGTGGTATTTGTGAATCTTCCGGATCTGGGGGATGAGATGGAGAAGGGCGAAGCCTTTGGCGACATTGAGAGTGTCAAGACTGTCTCTGACCTGATCGCTCCGTTCTCCGGCAAGATAACAGATGTCAATGAAGCTGTGATCGACAGTCCGGAGCTGATTAATGAGGATGCTGCGGAAGCATGGCTGATTGCTGCTGACATACCGACGCGGTATGAAGATGTGATGACGGAATCAGAATATAAGGATTATCTTCAGCAATTATGAAATATGATTTGGCTATTATTGGTGGAGGACCGGCGGGTTACTCTGCCGCATTGGAAGCAATTCAATATGGACTTCAGGTAATCGTGTTCGAATGTGATCAATTGGGTGGAACATGTCTGAACAGGGGCTGTGTGCCTACCAAGTATCTGGAACATACGGGCAGTCTTTATCAACAGATGGTACATGGTATGGAACGCGGGATTATGGTTGATGGAAGCAGTCTGGATTACGGGCAGACTCTGACAGGGATGAATCAGAGAGTTCGGGAACTGAGAGATGGACTTCGGGATTTATTTGAACGCTCTGGAATCCGATATGTGGATCAGCTGGCAGAGGTTCGGATGAATGAACCCGGGGAATCCTTCACAATAATCTGTAAGGGTGAAGAATATGAGGCAGATCACGTCCTGATTGCTGCGGGCTCTGTTCCGAAAGAATCTCCTGTGGCGGGAGTACCGGATATCGGATGTTTGCTTTCTATGAATGAGCTTCCCCATAAAGTAAAGATAATCGGGGGCGGCGTGACAGCAGTTGAATTTGCCAACATTCTCCGTATGCTCGGAACAGAAGTAACGATGTGCCTTCGTTCCGGAAGAATTCTTAAAAAATGGGATCGTGAACTGGCAGTCAGTGTGGAACAATTATTAAAAAAACGGGGGATATGTATCCGGACGGATTGTACGCCGGAGGATCTTGCATCTAAGGAAGAGGATACGCTGATCCTCTCTGCGGTAGGAAGAAAAGCGAACCGGATGGGAACGACAGAACTGGATCTAGATGAAGATGAACAGGGGGCCATTCTGACTGATCCGGACGGTTGTACGAATATACCGAATATATATGCGGCCGGCGATGTTGTTTCGGGAAGCCCGATGCTTGCGCATACGGCAATGGAACAGGGAAAGCGGATTGCTCGTAAGATTGCCGGACGTGATCCGGGGAATGTATCCGCTGCAGCGAAGTGCATCTATCTGGATCCGGATATCGTATCTGTCGGTCTGACGGAAGCAGAAGCGAAATCACAGGGATATGAAGTCGTAACAGGCAAGCAGAATATGCGGTCAAATGCTGCTGCCATAATCCTTACCGATGACCGATGCTTTATCAAATTAACAGCAGATCGTAAGGAACGGAGACTGCTCGGTGTACAGATGATGTGCATGCATGCCGTAGAGCTTGCGGGTGAATTCGTTCTGGCGATCAATCAAAAGATCGATATTGAGGATCTGGCAGGAATTCTGCATCCGCATCCCAGCTGTTCGGAAGCAGTTACAGATGCAGTTGACGCTTTGATAAAGAAGCTTTAATACGTGGAGGAAGATTATGAGATTACTTGCTTTATCGGGATTTGTACCGGAAGCGGTGTGTGATGTGGAACGGTTTGTCCATTTTTCGGGCGATCGTAATATTGCGCATTATTGCGGCTATGCAAATGATTATATCTCGCAGGTGATCACGGATCCGGGAATTGACGGAGCTGTATTTCCCAAAAGCTGTGACAGCAGCAGGATCATCGGGAGCTATCTGGATTCCTGCGGCAAGTTTATCTATCAGATTCCGGTTCCTCCGCGAAGAGATCGGGCAGCAGTCTTATATCTGGCAGAAGAACTTCAAAGATATCATCAGTCATTAGAAGAATACTATGAATGCCGGCTTCAGGATATTCCAGATCGAATGGAACGGATCTGGCAGAGGAATCGCATGATCGGGGAAGCATACGATCGGCTGGAATCCATATCCTATACAGATTATCTTCAAGCCATACATTCTTGTTTGAAAAAGCCGCTTTCCGAACAGAAGTTTCAAGTTTCGTCCGAATGCAATATGGGTTTAAAAAAACGTGTTTTTTTGGTGGGTTCTTTTTTATCGAATGAGCGGATCCCTGCTGCTGTTGAGTCGGTCGGTCTCAAGATCGTGGGAGACGATCTTCCGGAATCCGGACGGCTTCGGAATCAGATGTATCCGGAGAGGGATACTGTATATGCGTCCATTGCGGAAGGAATGCTGCTGAATCGTTTGTCGCCGACACAGAGTGATTTCGAGAGGATGATAGACAGAGATCTGCATGAGATTCATAAGTCTGGTGTGGATGCTGTCATTTTTATCACGCAGAAATATTGTGAACCTTACGATTATCTGTATTATATCTTTCGTAAAAAGCTGGAAGCACAGAAGATTCCGGCATTGAAAATATCTGTCACGAATTCTGAGGATTCCGGCAAGCTGGAACTGATTCTGGATGCATTTGCCGATACCTTATAGAACGAAGGTCTTAGATCAGGAGGCTGATTATGGTTCCGTCCATTGGGAAATTACAATCTGAATTGATGCGGGAATATTATCGATACTTCTCGAAATACGCGAAGGGAGCTTTGCCGGACCGCAAGGTGGCATGGGTCACTTCCTTTGCTCCGGTCGAGATTCTTGAAGCACTTGATATCCTGTATTATTATCCGGAAAGTTATGCGGCTGTGATTGCTGCAAGCGGTAAGGAACAGGAATTCTTAGAACAGAGCCGGGCACTTCAGCTTACGTGCGACTGCTGCAGTTATTCCTGCTGCATGGAAGGCTGTATTGAACAGATGAGCGGACCGAGGGGAACTCCGCCGAAGCCGGATATTCTGATCGCTACAAACAATCAATGCAGCACGCTTCCAAACTGGTGGAATATTCTGGCAGATCGGTATAAGGTGCCTTTGGTCATTCTGGATTATCCCGGCGAAACGGCTCAGACAGATGCATCTTCATATGTTACCGGGCAGCACCGGGAACTGATACGGGAATTGGAGGAGCTTAGTGGGAATTCTCTTGATCTGGAACGTCTGACATCGGTAATTACCCGCAGCGAACAGAGCGTGGCGGCCTGGAAGAAGGTCACATGCCTTATGAGTACCAGACAGGTAAATCCTACAGTATTATTTGATGATATCAATTATCTGATCACAGCCAGATGTAAGGAAAAAACGGCGGAATTATATACTAAGATGGCAGACGAATTCAAGGAACTCCCGGAAGCTTTGTCTGATCGGGTTCCTGTTTTTTGGCTCGGATATCCGCTTTGGTATCATCCGGACCGCTATTTGTCTGAGATCATGGATGGATTCCGGATATCAGGATCGAATTATATCGCTTGGTGGAATCTGGATTACAGCGGCGATGATGTTTTTGACCAGCTGTATCACGCATATAATTATACATTTTTGAATCTCTCCCAGAGCTCCAGAAATGAGCGTCTGAAGCAATGGATTGATGAATCCGGAGCGCAGTGCGCGGTCACACTTCGGAACAAGAGCTGCAAATGCGATTTTGTATCTGCCAGACTGTTAAAGCTTCCACAGGCAGAGCTGCAGATTGATATGATCGACCGGACATTTCCGGACTTGGAACGTGCGCGGAGACAAATGGAAATATTAAAGGAAATAGTATGTACAAAATAGGAATTGATATCGGTTCAACATATACCAAATATTGTATAATTGAAGATGATGAACTGATCCGGCTGACTGCAGTAAAGACTCCTGTGCGGCAGGCGGAATATTTTGAACGGGAAATAATCAAACTTACAGATAAATATCCGGATGCCGGGATCACAACATGCGGATATGGACGAAGGAATGTCGCCGGTGCCAGGAATATCAACGAACTCTCCGCACTAAGCATTGGGCTTAAAAGTGTCTTGCCGGACGCGGAATATGCACTGGATATCGGCGGGCAGGATTCCAAAGTGATCCACTGCCAGAACGGACAGCTTACAAAATTCTTTGTGAATGACAAGTGCGCGGCCGGAAGCGGAATGTTTCTCACACATGCATGTGACCTGCTTGGAGTTGCTTTTGAAGACATTGAATTAAAACCGGTTGAACTTCTGGATACAAGACTATCTTCTGTATGCGCGGTATTTGCGCAGAGCGAAATGGTAGAATTGATCGCGGCAAACGTGGATGAGCAGACGATTCTCTCTGCGGTCGTGTATCAGATCCTGACACAGACGAAACCTCTCGTGGAAAAGATTGGTTTGACAGGTTCTGATAAGCTCGTGTTATCCGGAGGACTGACGAAGATTGCCGGATTTGACAGGTATGCGCAGGCTGTCCTTAACCGGGAGGCTGTGATACCGGAGCATTCCGATTATTTATCGGCGGTCGGATGTGCCAAATACAGGTATACGGATTGAAATTGCTGCTTCTTGCAAAGCGGAAGAATTCATAGTATAATATATTCAGCTATGTGGACTACCTGATATCATTTTCAATGATATTGATAAACAGATGCTGTTAGCACGCAGGATGAGCAAAGGATGTGATAAGAGTATGGATAATACGCAGTCAGTAGAAATATATAAGGACAATACGTTGGATGTGGTTGATATTCTGGCACAGGTCTATGAAGCATTGTCAGAAAAGGGATATAATCCGGTCAGCCAGATTGTCGGTTATATCATGAGCGGTGATCCGACTTATATTACCAGTTACAAGAATGCGAGAAGTCTGATTATGAAGGCGGAACGTGATGAAATCATTGAAGTGCTTCTGGAGAATTATATTGATACCCGGCTAAAGTCATAAAGAAGATATGGTAAAAGACATGATTATTGGTGATATGTAAGATTCTTTGAGCAGGAAGCGGATTATGATCGGAACCGGGGGATTGTAATATTCTATGAGATTACTGGGATTGGATTACGGAACGAAGACGGTAGGCGTTGCGGTAAGCGATGCGCTTGGGATTACAGCACAGCCTCTTGAAACGATCACGCGTAAAGAGGAGAATAAGCTGCGGCAGACATACGCGAGAATTGAAGCGATCATTGCCGAATATCATGTGGACAAGATCGTTCTGGGATATCCTAAGAATATGAATAACACACTGGGCGAGCGGGCGCAGGCCTGCGAGAAGGTAAAGGAAGATCTGGAGCGCAGAACGGGTCTTCTTGTGGAATTGTGGGATGAACGTCTTACTACGGTTGAGTCTGACCGGGTATTGCAGGCAACAGGCGTGCGCAGAGAGAATCGAAAGGCGGTAATTGATCAGATGGCAGCGGTATTGATCCTGCAGGGATACATGGATGCGCATCCGGATCGGTAACAAACTATGAATAATGAGAATTACAAGGAACAGAATACGGAGGAACTGACGGCTATTCCGTTTGTAACGGAGGACGGAGAGACGGTCAATATGTATGTTCTGGAGGAGACGACCATTCAGGGCGTTCATTATATACTGGTAACAGATGATCTGTCAGAAGACAGTGAAGAAGCGGTTGTCATGATTTTAAAAGAAGAGAAAGTGTCCGGAAGTACGGATCCGGATATAACGGGTTCTGATGATGTACAGAACATGGATGAGGAATTCAGTCTGTATCAGCCGGTTGAAGATGATACTGAACTCCGTGCGGTAGCCAAAGTATTTGCGGAACTCATGGATGATGTGGAATTTGAATATTAAAGTTCTAATGATCAATAATATCAAAGATAAATAATTCAGAAGAAAGGAGCATATGAGCGGTTGAACGTGAAATGGCGGGTTATGCGTCTTGTTCGAAGGTCGGACGGACTTCAGAACCGGCTGTCATACGTTCAACATGCGTGAAATGACAGAGTCGGAGGTTAATAATAGAATGAAAACAACAGAACAGGTAATGCCGGTGAAGATCATACCTCTGGGAGGGCTTGATCAGATCGGTATGAATATTACCGCGATCGAGTATGATGATACGATCGTGGTGGTGGATTGCGGTCTTTCGTTCCCGGATGACGAGATGCTGGGGATCGACCTTGTAATCCCGGATGTTACTTATTTGAAAGATAACGCGGATAAAGTAAAAGGTCTTGTGATCACGCATGGTCATGAGGATCATATCGGTGCCATTCCTTATGTGGAAAAGGAGATCAATATGCCGATCTATGCCACTAAGCTGACAATGGGACTGATTGACGGAAAATTAAAAGAACATAATCTTCTTCAGAATATCAAACGGAAGATTGTTACTCATGGGCAGATCATCAATCTGGGATGCCTGAGAGTGGAATTCATCCGGACAACGCACAGCATTGCGGATGCATCGGCACTGGCGATTTATACCCCTGCGGGTACGATCATTCATACCGGCGATTTCAAGGTGGATTATACGCCTGTATATGGGGATGCAATCGATCTGCAGAGATTTGCAGAATTGGGTAAAAAGGGTGTTCTGGCGTTGATGTGTGATAGTACCAATGTAGAACGGCCCGGTTTTACCATGTCAGAGAGAACGGTTGGAAGGACCTTTGATAGTTTATTTGCCGATCATCAGGAACATAGGATTATCGTGGCAACATTTGCCTCAAATGTGGACAGAGTACAGCAGATCATCAATTCTGCATATAAATATGGTCGAAAAGTTGTGGTAGAAGGCAGAAGTATGGTCAATATCATTACGGTTGCCCAGGAACTCGGCTATATCAAGATTCCGGATAACACCTTAATCGACATTGAAGAACTTACGGATTATCCGGATGATAAGACGGTTCTGATCACAACCGGAAGTCAAGGGGAAAATATGGCTGCGCTTTCCCGGATTGCGGCGAATATCCATAAAAAAGTTACAATCAAGCCGGGAGATGTTGTAATCTTAAGCTCAACGCCGATTCCGGGTAATGAAAAGGCAGTTTCAAAGATTATCAATGAACTGGAAATGAAAGGCGCGAAGGTCATTTTCCAGGATACGCATGTGTCAGGACATGCCTGCCAGGAAGAGATCAAATTGATCTATACGCTGGTGAAGCCGAAGTATGCGATTCCCGTGCATGGAGAGTACCGGCATTTGAAGCGGCATGCAGAGCTTGCGGAAAGCCTTGGTATTGACAAGCGGAATATTTGTATACTTTCCAACGGAGATGTGTTAGAATTGAATGAAGACCGGGCAGAAGTTACGGGCACGGTTCCTTCTCAAGGTATTTATGTTGATGGTCTGGGAGTTGGCGATGTAGGTAACATAGTGCTACGGGATCGGCAGTTATTGTCTCAGAACGGACTTGTGATCGTGGTGGTTACCATGGAAGCGGGCAGCAACCAGATTCTTGCGGGGCCGGATATTGTATCCAGAGGATTCGTATATGTGAGAGAGTCTGAAAATCTGATGGAGGAATGCAGGGATGTCGTGGATGATGCCTTGATGAGATGTCTGGACCGGAATGTGACGGACTGGAACCGTATGAAGAATGTGATCAAAGATGACCTGGGCGAGTTTTTGTGGCGCAGAGTCAAGCGTAATCCTATGATCCTTCCGATCATTACCGAAGTCTGATCAAAGAACAAGAATGGAGATACCGGTGCTTCAGAAGCATCCGTATCAAGAGGTAGAAAAGATGCATCAGGTCTTAAGCGCGGCTGAATCATTAAAAAAAGAAATATTGCAAAGTGAAGAATACCGCAGATACGAAGAGGCAGTCAAACGGCTGAAAGAGATTCCGGAGTTATATGATCGGTATAATGAATTCCGTAGACGGAACTATGATCTTCAATTCAGTGAAGGAGACGGTAATCTGTATGATGAGATTGTGAATCTTACTCGGGAATACGATTCTGTTCTTCAGGATGCGGCGGTCAATGAGTTCCGACTGGCAGAGAGAAAGCTTGGCAAGTTGATGAGGTCAGTATACAGGACTATTTCCGATGATCTGGAGCTGGATGATGATTATCTTCTGAGATAACATTTACAGCAATTATAGTATGTGAGGATGCCAAAATGATGGATAAGATAATTAAAAACGGAATACGGATTGTTTTCTATATATTGATCGATGTCGTGATCGTGTTGCTTGTGATACAGGCATTTATAGCGGCTTACAATTTTTCATATAAAGTATTTACCGATCAACCGGGAAGTTATCTGGAATCGCCACAGGTGCAGGTAGTGATACCACCGGATTCTTCAACCGCGGAGATCGTGGATATCCTGATTGATAGTGATGTGGTGGAGGATAAGTATGTTATGCTTGCCAAGATTTACATTTCCAGCTATCACGGCAAGCTGATGCCCGGAACCTATGTTCTCAGCAAGACCATGACGCAGAGTGAGATTCTGAAGATATTAACCCACACGGAGGATGAAGAATCGGGATCATGATTACGGATGAACGGATGACATCATATCTGCATTCCATATATCGTGAGGATGCAGAATTGATACAGACAATAGAACGGGAAGCAAAAGGGCAGGAAGTTCCAATTGTACGTGCAGAGACCAAGGAGCTGCTGAAGGTTCTGATTCTCAATCAGAAGCCGATGAAGATTCTGGAGGTTGGCACGGCGATTGGATTTTCTGCTATCTATATGTGTCAATATCTGCCGGAGGGAGGGAGGATTGATACGATTGAGAAATACGAACCCCGGATTGAAGCGGCATTAAAGAACTTTGAACGGGCCGGCGTTACGGACAGGATTCGTCTGCTTACCGGCGATGCCGCTGAAGTTATGTGTACTCTGGATGGGGAATACGATATGATCTTTATGGATGCTGCCAAAGGACAGTATATTCATTTCCTTCCGGATGCGCTGCGGCTGCTAAAAAGCGGAGGAATGATGATCTCGGATAACGTTCTTCAGGACGGAGATGTACTGGAGTCCCGCTATGCGGTAGAAAAACGCAATCGTACCATTCATTCCAGAATGCGGGATTACATCTATGCGCTGACGCATCACGATGCCCTGGAAACGGTGGTTCTGCCTCTGGGGGATGGTGTGGCACTGAGTACTAAGATAAGTAATGGAGAGAATGATTAATGAAGAAACCGGAATTATTGATTCCTGCCGGAAGCCTTGAGGTATTAAAAACGGCTGTACGATATGGTGCCGACGCGGTCTATATCGGAGGAGAAGCGTACGGACTTCGGGCGAAAGCACATAATTTTACATTAGAAGATATGCGGGAAGGAATCGCGTATGCGCATGCCGCTCATTGCCGGGTATATCTGACGGTCAATATTTTTGCGCATAATTATGATCTTGAGGGACTTAGGCGGTATCTGACGGAACTGCGGGATGTTCCTGTGGATGCGCTGATTATTTCTGATCCGGGAGTATTCACCATGGCAAGAGAGATATTGCCGGATATGGAGATTCATATCAGTACACAGGCCAATAATACGAATTATGAGACATATAATTTCTGGCACAGACTGGGAGCAAAGCGTGTAGTATCGGCGCGGGAATTATCCTTGCGGGAATTAAAAGAGATTCGTGAACATATTCCGGAGGATCTTGAGATTGAATCCT
This sequence comes from Lachnospiraceae bacterium, assembly GCA_017460485.1. Classification (GTDB taxonomy): domain Bacteria; phylum Bacillota; class Clostridia; order Lachnospirales; family Lachnospiraceae; genus CAG-632. The sequence continues at coordinate 32,471 of JAFUAW010000175.1, forward strand.
TTGTTCACGGAGCTATGTGCATCTCATACTCCGGAAGGTGTCTTCTCAGTAATTATTTTACCGGCAGAGATGCCAATCACGGTGCCTGCACCCATCCATGCCGCTGGAAATATGCGGTTGTGGAAGAGAGCCGTCCCGGTGAGTATCTTCCGGTTGAGGAGGATGACCGGGGAACTTATATTTTTAATTCCAAAGATCTGTGCATGATCGAATATATACCGGAATTGATAGATGCCGGAATTGACAGCTTTAAGGTTGAGGGACGAATGAAGACTGCTCTGTATGTTGCGGCAGTTGCACGAACTTACCGCGGCGCGATCGATGATTATCTGGAATCTCCGGATCTATATCAATCCCGGCTGGATGAATACCGGAAGGAAATTGCCAAGTGTACCTATCGTCAGTTTACTACCGGATTTTATTTCGATAAAACGGATGAAAACTCTCAGATCTATGATAACAATACTTATTTAAAAGAATACACGTATATTGGAATGGTGGAATCCGTGACGGAAGATGGCGCAGTAGTATTTGAACAAAAGAACAAATTCGTTATCGGAGAGATCCTTGAGGCGATGCTGTTCGACGGTACGAATCTGGAACTTAAGGTTCAGTCAATCCGGGATGAAGAGGGAACAGAGATGGCATCCGCTCCGCATCCAAAACAAATGCTTACCGTTCAGCTTGGAAGTGAATTGCCGGTGGGATGCATTATCCGACGGAAAGAATAAAGGCATCGGTCAAGGAATTTCATCTGCCTTCCAAATAGGTGAATATTTTTCGAAGTGCTCTTTTCTCAATCCGGCTTACATAGGATCTGGAAATGTGCATGGCAGATGCTATCTCTCTTTGGGGCATGGGAGAATATTGATATAAGCCATACCGTTTTTCAATGATTTCTTTTTCTCTTGGTGTCAGCAGTGTGTCGAGTATGGAATAGACGGTGTCGATATGATTCTCGGATATCAATTGTTCCAGAATATCCTCTGCCTCAGAGTCTATAATATCCATCAAATGGATCTCGTTTCCCTCTTTATCGGAGCCGATAGGCTCGTAGAGAGATACATCTTTACAAGATTTTTTTTCCTGGCGGAACAACATAAGAAGTTCGTTTTCGATGCAGCGGGATGCATAAGTTCCGAGTTTGCTTCCCTTTTTAGGATCAAAAGTATTGATTGCTTTGATCAGCCCGATGGTACCGGTAGACAACAGATCCTCCTGGTCCTGGGATTTTTGGTGATATTTTTTTACTATATGCGCTACCAGACGAAGATTGCGCTCAACCAGCAGATTGCGGGCATTAAGGTCGCCTTCTTTGGATCGTTTAAGATAATATGCCTCTTCTTCCGGGGATAGCGGTTGCTCAAAGGTTTGCATGTTGACTCCTGACGAAGCATATTCTTAATGATAATTTATGATGATTCTTCTGAAATGTGCTTTTCCACATTCTGTTTCTGAATAATTGTTTTTTAAATACGGAAATGAGGAAAGAAAACTCTGCGGAATTGAAAAAATGAATAAGAAAATGAAACGAATCTTGTTTAAAATGACGGAAACAAACAGTAGTAATTCTTAAAATCGTATGATAAAATTATAGTAATAATGTTGAATGAGAGGTAATGTACTATGCGTATTGCGGCGGGACGAAAGAAAATCAGACTTGGTGATCTGCTGGTTGCGGCTGGGGCAATTACAGACGAAGAACTGCAGGAAGCCATAGCTTATCAGAAGGAACATGGTGTAAAGCTGGGACGTGCCTTGGTAGACATGGAATTGATCAGTCAGGAATTATTGAATCTGACAATTTCCCAGCAGTTAGGGATTGATTATATTGAACTAGCTTCTTGTAAACTGGAGGAGGATGTTCTGCGTCTGATCCCGGAGAAAGAAGTTATGCGGTGTCGTGCGATCCCGATCGAGATCGATCCGGATAATCCGAACGTGTTGAAGGTAGCAATGTCGGATCCTATGGATATTATCACGATCGATGATCTTAGTATCATGACGAATATGCAGATTGAACCGCTTCTTACCACGGATGAAGAGATCGAACAGGCAATCGGACGGTATTATGGTAACCAGCAGGGTATGGAAATGGCGGAAGCCTTCTTGAGAGAACGTGAACAGGAAGGTCTGACGGATGCGGAAGCGGATCAGCTGGATGATGAGGTTGACAACTCACCAATCGTATTGTTGGTTAAACAGATTCTGGAAGGCGGAGTCAGACAGAGGGCTTCTGATATTCATATCGAAGCATTGGAGTCCGGAGTTCGTGTACGTTATCGAATCGATGGTGCGTTGAAGAAGGTAATGAGTTACGATCTGTCGCTGATGTCGGCAATCGTTGCCCGTATCAAGATTATTGGCGGTATGGATATTTCTGAAAAGAGAAAGCCGCAGGACGGTCGTATATCGATCTTTGTTGACCGTAAAGAGTTCGATATCCGTGTATCTGTTCTTCCGACTGTATATGGAGAGAAAGTCGTAATGCGTCTTACCTCCAAGGATGGTCTGACTAAGCCGAAGAGTGCGCTTGGTCTTGGACCGGAAGAGATGCGGGTATTTGACGGAATCTTAAGTAATCCGCATGGAATCATACTGGTAACAGGACCTACCGGTTCCGGTAAATCCACTACCTTGTACACATCGTTAAGTGAATTAAATACAGAAGATGTTAATATAATTACTGTAGAAGACCCTGTCGAGGCAAATATCGTTGGTATCAATCAGGTTCAGGTTAATGTAAAAGCGGAAATGACCTTTGCAGCAGCCCTTCGTTCTATTCTGCGTCAGGATCCGGACATTATCATGATCGGAGAGATTCGTGACGGTGAGACGGCGCAGATCGCGGTTCAGGCCGCCATTACCGGTCACCTTGTAGTATCTACCCTTCATACCAATAGTGCAGCAAGTACCGTTACCCGTTTGATCGATATGGGAATTGAACCTTATGTCGTAGGTGATGCTTTGGTAGGCGTTATCGCCCAGCGTCTTGTCCGCCGGCTTTGCCCGAAGTGTAAGAAGGGAAGATATGCCGAGGAGAATGAAAAGAAGATGCTTGGTGTTCCTGATGATGAGGAGATCGGTATCTATTATCCGGTTGGCTGCCCACTTTGTAATGATACGGGATTCCAAGGTCGAATCGGTGTATATGAGATTATGCCGGTATCCCGAAGCCTTCAGGCGGTCATAGCCAGAGGCGCAACAGCGGATAAGATTGAAGAACAGGCTTTGGCAGAGGGAATGCTGACTCTGAAGCTTGCGGCAGGCAATCTGGTTAAGCAGGGAATCACTTCCATGAGCGAGATGAAGAAGATCGTATATGAAGCCGGAGATGAATACTGATTAATAGTATATATGTGTAAATATATAATTTGTGAGAAGGTTTTGATAATAAGTCAGACAAATCTATGAGATAAGGAGAAGAATACTATGTTAGATATGAATGAATTGCTTGCCTTTGCGATTGAAAATAAGGCATCTGATATCCATTTTGCCGCGGGCATTCCACCGAAGCTTCGTATTAACGGTAAATTGGTTGGATTGGAAATGGATCCTTTGATGCCTGCGGATGTAGCAGAACTGTTGGGAAGTGTTATGAATGATAAGCAGAAAAAGACGCTTCGTGAGAAAGGCGAGGTCGATTATTCGTATGCACATCAGACCTGCGGCCGTTTCCGTGTAAATGTCTATATGGACCGTGGTAATATGGCGGCGGCGTTCCGACGCGTTGATACAGTGATTCCGAGACCGGATCAATTGGGTGTGCCGAATGCGGTAGTTGAATTATATAAGAAACGCCGTGGTCTGGTTTTGGTAACAGGACCTACCGGTTCCGGTAAGTCGACCACACTTGCTTCTATCATTAATAAAGCAAATGAGAACCGATCCGATCACATCATTACTTTGGAAGATCCGATCGAGTATGTACATAATCATAAGAAGGCGATCGTTAATCAGCGGGAAGTCGGTATGGATACGCTCAGTTATGCAAATGCCTTAAGAGCTGCCCTTCGTCAGGATCCTGATATTATTCTGGTAGGAGAGATGCGTGATTACGAGACGATCTCCATTGCGATTACCGCAGCTGAGACCGGTCACTTGGTATTCTCTACACTGCATACCATCGGAGCGGCTAGTACGATCGACCGTGTTATCGACGTATTCCCACCGCATCAGCAGCAGCAGATCCGTACGCAGTTATCCATGACATTGAATGCGGTTATCTCTCAACAGCTGCTTCCTACAGCAGATGGTAAGGGCCGTGTTGCTGCATTTGAGGTTATGATTGCCAATCCGGCAATCCGAAGTCTGATCCGTGATGCCAAGACACATCAGATCCAGGCAACGGTTCAGACCAGTAAAGCACAGGGAATGATCACGATGGATGATGCGTTGTATGAATTGTATCAGCAGGGAACAATCACGAGAGAAATGGCACTTACTTATGCGCAGGAATTGGATGCTTTACGGAAAAAGATCGGATAATATTTAGAAAAATGCACAAAAAAACATTTTTTTTTGAAAATATTGTTGCAATATTCCTAAAGATAGAGTAAGATACAGTTAGAGAAATGTTAATACTTTGTTCACATTTGATGACAATTGCTGACATTTGATGGGAGTAAGTTCAATAATCAACAAAGATTGACGAAGAATAAGGGTCGGAGGAGTAGCAATGGCGGTATATAAGTATAAGGTTGTAGATGCCAATGGTAAGAACAAGAAGGGTGATATTGAAGCACAGGATCAGGAACAGGCAATCAGCAAGCTGAGATCAGAAGGATATACGGTTATATCCTGTGATGAAGCCGGTATGATGGATAAGGATATCCAGATCGGATTCCTGAAAAAAAAGGTTAAGCCAAGAGATTGGAGTGTGTTCTGTAAACAGTTCGGTAGTGTCTTAAGAGCCGGCGTTACGATTATATCCGCACTGGATATGATGTCTGAACAGATGGATAACAAGACATTGAAAAATATCCTGCTTGTTGCGAAAGCTCATGTTGAAAAAGGTGGTACGCTTGCGGATGGATTCAAGCAGAGTGCCAAGGATGTTCCGGATATTTTGATCAGCATGGTTGCGGCAGGTGAGTTGTCCGGTAATTTGGAAGTTTGTTTTGAACGTCTTTCTACACAGTTTGAGAAGGATGGAAAACTGCAGGCAAAGATTCGTGGAGCTTTGACCTATCCGATCATCGTATTGATTGTTGCAGTTATTGTTGTTATTGTTATGGTGGTTATGGTTATTCCACAGTTCTCGGATATGTTTGCAGATATGGGTATGGATCTTCCTGCTGCTACGAAGTTATTGTTATGGCTGTCAGATCTGTTCCGCTATCGTTGGTGGCTGGTATTGGGAATCGTTGCAGTGATTGTTGTTCTGTATAAGCTGTTTGCAGCATCCGATTTCGGAAAGCATTTCTTAGGAAAGTTTGCAATCAAAGTTCCGATCTTCGGTAAGATGAATGTCATGACAGCAGCAGCAACAACCGCTCGTACAATGAGTACTCTGATGGCGTCCGGTATTGCAATGGTAGATGCTGTAGAAGCAGTTGCACACATGATGTCCAATATATTATTTGAAGAGGCTTTGATGGATGCCAAGAGTCAGATCATGCGAGGCGTTCCGCTTTCTAAGCCGATCCGTGATTGTGGTATCTTCCCTACCATGCTTCCTCAGATGATTAAGATCGGTGAAGAGACCGGTAATATTGAGGATATGATGGATAAGGTTGCGGATTACTATGAAGATCAGGTGGATGTAACGACTGATAATGTAACTGCCGCCATGGAGCCTTTAACAATGGTTGTTATGGCTGGTATCGTAGGTGTTATCGTTGCCGGTGTATACGGACCAATTCTCTCAATGTACACTGGTATGGATAACCTGTAAACAATGGTTAATCTCTGCCGGGACCGAAACCACCGGCGGATGTATTAATAAATATTTATAAGAAAAGGAGAGATTTATCATGAAAAAGACAAGTAACAAAGGTTTCTCAATGGTTGAGTTGATCATCGTAATCGCTATCATGGCTATTTTAGCTGCTGCATTAGCACCTTCTTTGATCAAGTACATCAACAAGTCAAGACTTTCAACTGCTGTATCTGATGGTACAACAATTGCAAGCGCAATTAACTCAGCATTAGCTTCAGAGGCTGCTTTCCAGGCTGCTGACAGCTACACAGGTTACACACTGTTGAACACTGTATTAAGTGGTAGTGACGCTTTCGCTACTGAAGTATCTGAGAACGTTGGTAAGGCAACTGTTACTGGTAAGGCTAAGAAAGACTTAGGCGGTACTGCTCTTTCAACTGTATACTGGGTACAGGTTGATACCGTTAATAATACTGTATCTGTATACTATGGTGATACAGCAGCTACTCACATGGTATCTCCAGATGTTGGTACTTTGTTAGCTAACTAATCTGAGGACTTAAACATAATAGCACATGCCGGTTTCCGGCATGTGCTATATGTACGGTATAGGTAGAGGTATGATGAATGCTGCTTTGACAGGTGTATATGGGGTTTCGGGTATTCTTGCCGGTGTGATTTACAAAGATGCTTATCGCTTGAATCATTATATTCAGAAGATGGATGATGAGCATTCCTGTGATCGGTGTGAGTACAGAGAATCCTGCCGGGCATTGAAACCGATTGGCAAAGAGTCAAATCTGGTTACGGAGTTTACATACTCTGCCTACTGTTTAGTAAGAAGATCATGCATGCATGTCCATGATGACAATCACAAAAAACGATGGATATGTATGCTAATTCTTGCTATTTTAAATAGTGTTTTATATATGTCTTTGTATGTAAGATATGGAATAGGACCGGAAAGTATACTATATTCTATAACAGTCAGCCTTCTTATATATATAGGATATATAGACTGGAATACACAATATATACCGGTAGAATTTAATATCATCATTATGATATGCGGGATTGTACGCTTGATCCTGCGTCCGGGGATTCGGTTGGAATGTCTGATCGGTCTCGTTGGAACGGCTCTCCTGCTTTATGGAATTAACTGGATTGGAGCAAAGCTCCATGATGGGAATGATGTAATAGGCGGAGGCGACATTCGGCTCATGGCAGCGGCCGGCTTGTTATTAGGCTGGAAACTGAATATTGTAGCATTTATGATGGGATGCATTGGCGGAAGCGTCATACATCTGATTATCATGAAGATAGGCAAAGGCGATCATCAGCTCGCTTTTGGACCGTATTTAAGTGCAGGGATCTATCTTGCCATGATATGTGGTGAACAGCTTATGAGCTGGTACCTAGGTATAATGGGCATGTAGCCCTAAAATATACATTAATTTTAGCGAGGGAGGCTACGAAGATGGCAAATAACAAAGTATTGTCGATTGAGATTACTAATGATAGTGTAACAATCGTAGAAGTGTCAACGTCAAAGAAACAGACTTATGTGCATGACGTTGCAATATTCGATACTCCGGAGGGGAGTTTCGAGGATGGATTTATCCGGGATAAGGATATTATGGGTTCCGCAATCCGCGAACAGTTAAAGACAAAAGGAATCAACAATAAGAATGTTATATTCAATCTGGCGTCTACTAAGATCGTAAACAGAGAAGTTGTGATTCCTGCTGTTGCAGAGAAGAAGGTTGCCGGAATCATCAATTCGAACGCATCAGAATATTTTCCTGTTAATATAGAAGATTATGTGATTGCTCATTCTGTATTGGAGACAATTGCAGGAGAAGAAGGCAAGAACATGCGGGTAATGGTTGTTGCGGCACCGCAGCAGATGATCCGTACATATTATGATCTTGCAAGTGTAGCGGGACTGCATGTACAGTCTATTGATTATGTCGGTAATGCAATGCTGCAGATGATCAAGACACAGACAGCGGCTAATTCGACAACAATGGTTGTACAGATTGGAAGTGAAGCAACCATTTTGAATATAGTAAATGGAGATACATTATTACTTCAGAGAACGGTACCTTATGGTATCAATGCTACGGTTGCTGAAGTTATGGAAGAAAAAGAAGTTGATGCAGCTACCGCACTCACCATGCTGCAGACAGAACGTATGATCACGGTTGACTTTGATGATGATGCAGTAACGGGCTCGTTACGGTATCTGATCAATAACATTGGTCGTGTTATGGATTATTATTCATCACGTAATCCTGATAAGCCGATTGATGATGTATATCTGACCGGTGATGGTGCCTTGGTACGTGGTATTGACGGATTATTCAAGATTCAGTTGAATGTTGCTACCAAGGTTATGGATAGCTTGTATAATGTTACCTTTGATGAAAAGATCAATAAGCAGATGTATAATCCGGTATATCTGATCAGTGCGATTGGTGCTACATATGCTCCGATGGGCTTTATGCTGAAGGAACAGGCTGAAAAGGCAGCCGGAAAGGGTACGACAGCTATCTTTATTGTAATCTTTGTGATTGCTGTTATTGCGTCTGTGGCAATGTGTGTAGTTTCATGGCTGAGATATACGGAAGCTAATTTGAGAAAAGCTGATTTAGAGCGCAAGATTGCTGAGATTCAAGATATTGAACAGATCTATAACAACTATTTGACTGCACAGGGCGAATACAATGAAGTACTTACCATGTACGATGCAACAAAGATTTCTAACGAGTATATGAGAGAATTCTGGGAGACTTTGGAAGATCTTCTTCCGACAGACAGCAAGCTGGAAACATTTTCTTCAAGTTCCGGTGGTGTAACATTCAGTGTTTCAAGCCAGAATTATGATTCCATTGCACGATTTGTTCGTGATCTGAATGATGTTGATTGTGTTGAAAACGTATTTATCAATGGTATCGGTGAAGAAGAAGAAGAGACCGGCGTAACCTATGTATATACGGTAACATGCAATTACATACTTCCTGAGTATGAAGCTGCAACGACAGCAGCTCCTCAGCCTGCAGTAGTTCAGGAAGAATCAGAAGAAGAGATCTAGGATAAGGAGGGCAATAGAATGAAAGAATCATATAAAAAGCTAATTTTTATAGCACTTAGTATCTTGGTGGTCGGAGCTGCAATCTTCGGATTCGTACGACCGAGAAATGAAAAGACCAATGCGGTAAACGCTGAGACAGCAGCATTACAGTCGCGTTATGATGAGTTGCTCTCAAAGGAAGTGAATCGTCAGCAGTATCTGGATGATACAGAAGCTTATTATCAGATGTATGATGCTAAGATCAATGAATTCCCGTCTAACTGGGATCAGGAATACCAGATCATGTTCATACAAGGGGTTCGTAACAATGAGAATATTGAGTATGATGTTCATACGCTTGGAATGATGCAGCCGTCATTATTATATTCGATTGGCGGAAGCAACAGTGAGGGTACACTTGCTACCACAGCAGATGGTTCCGATAGTGCCGAGTCTACCGGATATCAGTGTTATACTACTATGGAAACTTTGAGTTATGAAGGAAGCTATGACGGTGTGAAGGCGTTCATGGATTATGTAGCTACTTTCCCTTACAGAATGACCTTAGATGGAATCAGCATTGGCTGGGATGATACTGTCGGCAATTACATTGGTACCATGTCAATGAATATATTCTATATTACAGGTAATGGTCGTGAAGAGCAGTTTGATGTTACTATTTTGGATGAGGTTAATACCGGCGTTGAGAATATCTTTGAAGGCGGCGAAAGCGCAGGTGCAATCTCTAAGTATGCAGGAGATAACGGCGATGCAATCAAGTCTGATTATGATCTGTTTGTAACTCTTAATCCGGCTGACAGTGATGCATCTGCTAAGACAGTCGGCGTTCGGTCGACCACAGCATCTGTTACCAGCAGCAAGAATGAATCAGAAACAGTTACGATTAAGATTTCACAGGACGGAAGTACATATACTGCCGAATTCGGAATCGGTGTTGATAAGCAGATTCAGGAATTTGATCCGGGTGATGATCTTACATTATTGATTCAATCTTCCGATTTAAAAGATGAGACTGATTTGAACGCAGTGTCTATTACTATTAATAATACGTCTGATAAGACGTTATATGTAAAGGTTGCAGGGGATGAATCTGCTAACCGCGTTAAGATCGCTAATCGTGCAGGTTCGGTAGTTGTATATCGTTAGAATGGAGTGATTACATGAAAAAATCAAACAATCGAGGTGTCAGTTTAATTGAAATACTGATTGCAGTTGTTGTTTTCGTGATATGTATTACTCCTATCATCAATCAGTTGGCAGCTGGCATCCGTCTTGGTCAAAAGGCAGATGACCAGCAGGCGGCAACTGATTATGGCAAGTCTGTATCGGAATCTATTAAGCAGATGAATCTGGATGAGATTTTTGATCTTCAGAAGGGATATTGTGATAAGCCTTCGCTTATTAAGTTGTTAGAGCTCGATACTTCCGAAGCAATTACAATGAGTGTGAGCTGTGATTTCTATTCCTTTGATGAAACTTGTATTAAGAGGGATTCGGATGGTAATTATCTGTATGAGCTGGATAACACTAAGGTCAATGGGTTGGCGAATAAGATTGCAAAAGGTTCCCATATTAAGGTTCAGGCTGGTGCAACTCCAAACATGACCATTGGTACAGGTCCGGAATATAATTCGGTTACGGATATGTATAAGGCTCTGGATGTAATTAATCTAACAGCTGCTAACAAACAGGCGTTGGTTCGACAATATACTATTACAACCGTTACCAAATTGAATGGTCGTAAATATGATGTAAGTATGGTATTGGATAATCTTCCGTTTGCGATCAATTCTTTGGTAAAGACCGGATATACAGATCCGAACAGTGTTAATCTGGGTAACATGTCCAGTCTGAATGCGGATACAACAGCAGTTATTATTTCAACTTCAAACTACGATGCTGTTGCCTCATCTGCATATCTGGCTAGCGCGTTAAGTGCTATGGAGCAGCATGGTAATTCTACAAAGGCTACTCAGCTTCGGGAGAATAATTCAGGTGTTGTAAGTGAGTTCACATCTGAAGAGCTTCGTCCTACGAAGGATATCTATATTACAGTATCCAAAGGAGGAGGGAGCTATCCATACAAAGTAGAGTGCGAAGTGGTATATACCGGTGATGAGCTGGCGGATAGATATGACATTCCTCCTTCGGAAAAAGTATTGAGTTATCCTGCATTCAGTCAAAGCTTTAAAGAAATGCCGGATGTATATCTGATGTATAATCAGTATGTCTATATTAATAACTACGGGAATGATAATATACATATTGATAATCAGGTAAGCGATGAAAAGGTGAAGTTCTATGTGATCCGTACTGCGGATCAGGATGAGGATCATAACTCCCTGATCAAATCCGGTTCGAATGTTCGGGATCGTGTGGATAGCGGAACAGGCAATTACGTGTATCGGACAATATTCGATATTACAAAAAGCATTACTTCAAATCCGGTAGAGATCTATACGAATATAATCTCAGACAGATCGAATGTGAACGGAAGTCTTACAACGAAGAATACTAAGATTGCAGTTCTGACGGTTGGCGGCGGAGATGAGTATAAGAGTGTTCTGAGGCTGCTTGAGGATGATGAACGATACTCTGATGCGGGACGTGCATATAATGTATATATTGAATTGAAGAATACGCAGTCGAATACAGTAACAACCTATAGCACATCAAAGGGGGATTACTAATGCTGAAAAACAAGAAAATAAAATTGAATAACAGTGGTAATACCTTTATTGTTGTCATGGTTACGATTGCTACGATGGGAATTCTGGTTGCAGTTATTCTGGCAACGATGGGGTACTTCTATCGTACAAGAATGATGGACTTGAATAACAAGAATAATTTCTATTATGTTGAAAAAGCGATGGATGATATCTATACCGGTATCGGAAGCCGCGCTACGGATGCATTGATGCTTTCCTATGAAGAGACTGTATCTCAGATGGTATATTATGATACGGTGGAGCAGAAATATAAGACCGTAGATGAACATAAAGCAAATGATATGATGAAGCAGAAGTTCCTGAAGCATCTGCAGGATTATGACCCTGCGAATCCGAGTGTTCCAACCTTTGTTCCAAGGGATCCTTTAGCACTCAGAGCTACATTGGAATCCTTTATTACAGATGATGATGTAGAGTTATCATCCGCATCTCCGGATCTGTTCATGGAGGTTAGTACTTCTGTGGTAGATGGCAAGACTCGTTATGACAAGATTGTGATACATAATATAACTGTGTCACATACTACTGATGATGGATATATTCAGTCGATCACGACAGATATTGAGATCAGCGAGCCTCAGTTTGAAGTGTCCTTCAATAATTCTACAAGCAGTTCCAGCGCATTGTACGATTATGCAGTTATCAGTGATATGGGACTTGAATTTGTGAATGAGAATGCTGACAATCAATATGTCAATATTACAGGTAATGTATATGCTTCAGCTGATTATTATAACAAGGCATATAATGGAGATACTGCTACCAGTGTTAATAATTACAGTGCAACCAAGCTGGCAGAGTGCAGAGGTGTTACCGAGACAAGTAAATATTCAGGAATATTTGCTAAGAGCACGAACCTGAATATTGTTGCAGACAGAGTGATTGTCCCTGGATCTATTTCAGTTATCAATGATTCTACTGTTAATATATCAGGTGATGTATCTAAGGGTAATTTCAATACGGAATTGTGGGCAGATAATATTGTTGTTGCTCCGGGCTTTACCCGTAAGGTATATGACGGAAGCTCTTCACCGGCTGCCGGTACAATGGCGCGGCGTATGGATAATGGTACATTGACTTTATATGCAAATGCTTATATTGCTGATGATTTGGAAATCAATGGTGATGATGCAACTGTAGAATTGAACGGAACCTATTATGGATATAATTATTCGCAGACACCGGAAACAGCAAGAGTTCTGTCTGCATATGCGCAGGATAAAGCACATACTAACAGTAGTGCGATTGTCTTAAATGGAAGCAATACAGAGCTGAACCTTTCCGGATTAACACAATTATATGTAGCCGGTCGTTCTTATATCTCTACTTCGACAGTACGTCAGACGAATATATCAAGTACAGATAATTCAGCAACAGTTACTTATGTGAATGCCGAGAACGGAACGGACCCGTATACACCAAACGAAGATATTCGGACCGGTGAATCCATTTCTGTTAAGTCTAATCAGATTGCATATATGCCATCTGGAACTATGGTGAATTCCGCTGGAGAGACAGTTCCGAAGTTCACAAGTGTATATCCGGAATTCAATACCGTCATCTATGAAGCTATTAAGGGATGGCTGAACGATACGGATCCGGTTAAGACAGAAGTTATTACCGGTAAGACATATACATTCTTGAATTTTAAGAGTTCTGCAGATGCTGAAGCATTCTTCAAATGGTATGCAAATGATCTTCCGAATGTTCCAGGCTATGCTACGGCAACCGATCTGGTTGATGTTAAGAGCTATGAGAATTTCAAAGTGAAGGATATTACTGTTACCCGTTTGGATGGCGGAACAGTAACCGGTCCTGTGATTACAACATCAGGGGCTTATACAACTGGTTCTCTGGATGTATCCAATAATAATGAATTAACCGTTGAGGGTGCCACTCTTGCCGATGAGACGACATTGAATACTAATGCATCTACATATAATAAAGAGTATATGAAGTATAAGTATGCTCTGAAGTCTATGTCCGGTGATATTGCATATGAAAACGCAGAAGAAGAGAAAAAGGCAGTAGATGGGACAGCAACCCCTGCTACAGTGAATCTTACTTCCGTTGACAGCAAAGATGTTACACCGATTAACTATTATCTGAATTTCGCTAAGGTTAAAGGCGGTGACTGGACAGGATGGAATAACGGTAAGAAAGTGGGAAGTTCCTATGTATGGGTTTCCAAGGATGATATCACGGTGAAGGCACCATCGGGAGTGAGCGGAACCGTAAGCGGTATTATCATTACAGAAGGAGATGTAATCTTTGATGCATCTACTGATCCTGCGGATCGTATAACTCGTTTTGAAGGTATCATTATTTCGGGTGGTAAGGTCAAAGCTAATTATGGTATCAGCTTTGTGGCCAATCCGGAGCTGATGCGGACGATTTTAAGAACGGCTGCATCAACCAAGGGTCAGACGGAGGATTTATCATCATTATGTGAGATATTTAAGGACTATACTCCGGAAGATACATCAGGTTCAAGTACAACGAATATTGGTAACATAGAAGTTGGTGACATTCTTCAGTACGCAAACTGGAAGAAGAACGTAAAGTAAGGCGGTGATAGGATGATACACAATAAGACTGAAAGTAACAGAGGATATTCGTTTGTAGAGATGTTGATCGTTCTGGCAATCATGGCGATCATGTCGGCAATGGCAATCGTTACTTGGAATTCTGTCAATTCAGCCAGATACAGGAATGCTGTCTCCACATTTGAGTCTGAGATATCTACGCTTCGTACAGCTACACAGGCGCAGGGGAGTGAGATGGCATTGAAGGTCTATTATGATATTAATTATAAGGATCGTTTCAATAAACCGATTGGAGCCTATGTGATTAAGAGAGGTTATTGTGATGATTCAGGAACCTTTCATGAGATTAACTTGGCTGATACTTCCACTGTTCCATCGGAGTACTCGCATCTGTTGAATTCAGATTATTACACATACAGAGGAGTATCAAATCCTGTGTTCGTAATGCAGAAAGGGAAGATCAAGTATGCATCGACCGGTACTGCTATAGCAACAGATATCGGAGCATCAGGGGTAATAATCCGGTATAACAAATCAGATGGATCAGTAAAAAATGGTGATGGAAAGTTTGTGATTGAGAAAGCAAACGGAGATATAGCAGCAACGGTCAATATTGTTAAAGTTACAGGCACTTATTTTGAAACCTACTAATGAATGGAGGGTTATAACATGAAAAAGAAAAAAAATCGTGGCTTTTCATTAGTGGAGTTATTGATCGCTATGGTAATTCTGAGCTTGATCATGGTGTCTATTGCGAGCTTTGCATCTTCTACAACCTCCACCTATGTACATACCAAAGCAGATGTAGAATTGCAGCAGGACGGAGTTCAGGTGCTGGATATGCTGTCCGATAAGATTATGCAGGCGAAAACAGTCCGAATTGGGGTTGGAGAGCTTACTTCGGAAGGTAAGGCACTTTGTTATGAATATTGTTCAGCGGCTGATCACCAAAGCTTCGGTGTTGACACGGGCGGACGATTATTGGAGGATGAACACAATTATCTTAGCGGTTCAACCGGCAATGCCGCATATGCCTTTAGCGAATTAGATGAGAATGCGATTATTCCCGGAGTCACAACCAAAGAGCTGCAGTATATCGCTGTATTGTATGATTCGACAATGGATAATAAGACGCACTACCAATACGTGTTAGATGTCTATCGGTTTATCAACAATGAGGTATATCTGTTCCGGGTTCTCGGCAATGAACGGTTTTCAGCCCAGTCGTCAGTTGCTAATCCGACGGATGTTGATCCTACGGAAGCTATGTTAGATGCCTGGATGGACAGTGAGATTAGTACGGTTGCTGATAAAACAGCTGCAGATCTGGAGGCGGTCAAATCAGAGAATTTGATATGTTCGACAGTAGATGAAGTTGATCTGTATGCTTCGCCAAATGATAATTCCATTTTCATCAAGATTGATCTGAAGAATGAACGGAAACGCGCAGAGAATTCCGTACAAAGTATGATAACCATTCGTAATAATTACGTATTGCAGCCAAAAGGCAACTAAGCATAGATAGAAAGAAGGAAAGGAGCAGATTATGTTAAAATCAAAGAAATCAAAAATCATAATTGGTGCACTTGGTATAGTTGCAGTTCTGGCCTCAGCTTCTATCTATGTGTCATCACTGTTTAAAAAGACAGATGTGGATGATTTTGATTATTCTCTATTAGCAACTGCAGATGATGCAGCAACAACAACATTGACACAGATTGACTACATTATTCAGGAAGCAGATCCGTACAATGTATTATTTATTGCGGATGATGCGAGTGATGTGGCATCGGTACGGACATTCTTTGAGGCCAGTGACGGATTCCGTCAATATGTGATTAACGATAATCGTACCATCGAACAGTTAATGGATGAGAATAAGGTGGCAGTTACTGTTAAGACAGCAGCTTCTTACAGCGGTCAGAGTAAGACGACGATCGCGGACAGCTTGTCAGATATGGATATGATTTTCCTGTATGGAAAAAATGCCAGCTCTTTCACGGGTGGCAATGCCATCTCTGAAGATCTGTATGAATGTCTTCATAATTATATATCCGCAAATAAGCCGATGATCTTAAGCTATTATCAGATTCAGAACGGTGCAGATGTAATCGTGACTACTGATGAAAGCGGATTTGATTCCAAGGCTTACAATCTGACAGCCAAGACCTTCAAGAATAGTTGGAAACGGACGAATACGACGAATATTTCCGATTGGAAGATTGATACGGCTGCCGGGGATAGTGATGGACAGGTACAGGATGTGATCAAATCCTATATCAAATCCAATCGTTCTCCTTATATCCGGTACTATTTGAGTGATAGTTCTGTGCCTGCAGGATATGCAGACTGGTCTTCTTATTGGTCACGTGTGGATGGAGAGTCCAAGCTTCATGTATTATTTGTATATGGCGGCGATCAGGACGGAAGCGGCAATGAGACTTCTTCACTTGGTCAGACGGCTAATATTGATGATTATAAGGCAATCGGCAATTGGATGATCGACACAGGTGTTGATGGCGGTGCTAAGTTTACATTCAATACAGAATTAACATCCAACTATCCAACCAATGTGGAAGTGAATGCAGTCAGAGCCAGTGATCTGATTGTGAATTCGGCTGATGGAAGTATAGATCCAAAGGCATTATATGTAACTGGTGCAGCAGGTGCTCCGGTTAAGCAGTATGATTATATCTTCATTGCACCGGATACCTATCATCCAAGCTACGATCTGAGTGATGATGCTGTCAGCGCACTTCAGACATTATCTTCCGCAACAGATACTTATACATATATTCTGTTCGGTACACTGAAAGGGAAGACAGTCAGCACAAAGACAACCAGCAGTTCCAGTGAACATGATCCGTTCAGTGTCGGAATTGATACGACAACAAACTATGGTAAATTAGTGGATCTGTGTGTGACAACGACTGCATATTCCAAGAAATCCAATGTATTACCGGTAGGTAAGGATTATATGAATGAGGTCGCTGCAAATGCGAATAATTATCCGACTAGGATATCTGAGATTGCAGCTTTGATCAACAAGAGTAACTATAAGACACATGCCGGCGGCGGAAGCGGCGGCGGTTCCGGTACTGTATCAACGGAAGCGTTCCGTGTATTGGAATTACAGCCATGTTATCCGATCGATCTGGAGTTGGCGGCAAACAGCAGCATATCTACATCAACGAATGTTCCATATTCTTATACCAATAAGGATGGGGAAGAAGTTAAGCTTACAGGTATGTTGAGCAACTTCACATATGTGGATAACTTGAATAAATCTAATCAAGCTGATACATATACTTGGGGCGGATATAATTTTACTAATCCATTGGGTAATTATTATACGATTCCGGCAAATGTGGTGAATTCTTCAGAAATTGATACTTATGCAACAGTGGATGATGCAAAGACATCAGCGACAATGACACAGGAGTACTATGACTGGGATCTGTCAAAGGCAAAGATTGCATATGCTTTGGGTATGTCTACAGATCAGATTGAATTGGTGCAGATGTCAACGGATGAATATATTACAGCTAAGGCAGATGCAGCAGACGCGTATGATCTGATCTATATCGGCGGTAATATGTCTGCATTCAAGAACAGTAATGCATATGGTGTAGATGTTGCTACCGCAGATAATACTATATATCCGATTCGCCAAGAAAGCATAGGTGTTTACAGTATGTATACTCACACCGGTGAGATTACGGCGGTAAGAGGCGAACATGTAGGTCAGAATGGTAAGCTGGCAGGTAAGTTTACGGTTATGAATGGTAATGATATCACGTATGACCGATACCTTCAGATGGTAGCATATATTGATGCGGGTATGCCGATTGTATTCAGCAATGAAATCTGGGAGAAATTTAATGCGGCGGAATCCTCTTCTAACAAGTATGCCAACCGTTATATAGATCCGGATTCTAATATCTATCATTTATGTGAATATGCGAATAAAAAGGGATCGGATTCAATTCTGGAAGGTTGGGCAACCAAGGTGCGTAAGGACCCGGATGATCTGTTCTATAAAGATTATTATAATGATGCACCAACTAAGCTGATTGAAAATGATAAGGGTGTCTATGGTACTGCAGCCTATGTATCTGTATATGCTGATGAGAATTTGAATGATAAGTTATATAATTGCGTATATAAATCTAATATGCGTCCGAAGTTCTCATTAACAACAACTGCAGTTACTTATGTAGAGGGTGATGCATCTACCAAATTAAAGGATCATGCTGTCAGCTGGGATATCACATTGTTGAATCCGATTGCGGGACATTCCTATGAAGCATTCCTTGTACAGGATCAGGATGATAACGGAGTCTTTGATGAGAAGGGTGAAAAGCTTCCAGACACCGGTATTACAATTGATGGTACAACCGGTACCGGAACGATAGATTACAGTTATCCGGCGAATGAATTCGGTGCCTTTAACTGGAAGGTTGTTGTTCGTGATAGTGAGACCAAAGCAACAGCAGCTACCTCATCAATTACTGTATTTGATATTTCAACAAAGCTTGAAAAAATGTCGGCAAGTATCTTGGAAATCATGCCGATGACACAGGATAATTGTACCTCATATAATCCTTCTGCTCCGGATGGTCATACCTTCTATCTGGATAAGAATTATCAGCAGACCAGTGGTAATCCGTTCCTGTTCTCAAGCTATGACGGTGGTGATCCGGAATTGTATGGACACTGTCCGAGTATTCAATCGCCGGGGACAGCGGATGACGGAAAAGCATCTACGGATTCTGCAATGCGGTTTAACAGTAATTATGTAGCCGGTGCTTATAAGAAGGGTATGTTCAATAATGACCATACCGATGTCTATATGGGTAAATATAAGGCAGAGCTGAGTGTGAACCGTTATGATACGGCTGCCGGACATGAGGATCGTGATTATAATTATATGGATCTGGTTTCCGATATGTATGATTTTAATCTGGATATTATGTATATTGATGATATCCTGTATTATGCAGAGGTTGCCAGAAGTTCCACAGAAGCAGAGCGTCAGACATATCTTCAGGAAGCAGCAAAGCAGTATGCAATTTATGAAGCATATGAGACACCGGGAACTACGGAGTATAATGCATTGAAGAATGTGGAAGATCCACTTCGTAAAGCATTAGAGAATATCCGTGATGGTGTATCCTTTACAACACCAACAGGATATACAGTTGATCCTAAAAATTATGATGCATATGATATTGACGGAATGTTACAGTCCAAGGATTATTTCCGGTTCTTCTACTTGAATGCAAGCTTATATAATCCTCCGGAACCGGGTATGATTATATATAATGCCTATTATAAGCCATATATTGATGAACATGATAAGATGGTTGTTGCATATCGACAGTATCGCCATAACAGTATGAAGGCTTATGGTGCAGATGAATATCTGCGACAGAACTATGATGTAATTGTAATTGGATTCATGGATGATTATGCCGGTGATTATACAGATTTCAGTCAGAACGCGGTAAATGATCTGATTACCTTTACGCAGAAGAAAGATGTGAAGGATGCGGATGGTAATGATCTGCCTGCAGGAAGTGTGTTAATGACACATGATAATATGACGGCCTTTGCAGATGGAAGTCATGCATTGAATCTGACATCAACCTTACGTCAGTATGCAGGTCTGAACGGATATACAAAGCTGACGATGGATAGCAGCACTTCAACCAGTAAATATCCAAAGTATACATCGACAGACAGTAATCGGTATTTCCTGACGAATGTATCTTCTAATCTTCCATATGTGAATAGTTCAGTAAAGGATGACGCTTGGTCTACGGTTCGAGATCTGTTGGGATTAGAAAACTATAGAACTTATGATGATTATAAGGATACATATCTGCCTTCTAAGGGTGGCGCAAATGATGTAGAGACACAGTTGAGTGAATTCTATTCTGGTAATGGATATACTATGCCTGCATTAGATGCAAGTTGGAGAACTGGTAATTCATGGTTTGATGATAATGCGTTCTTTAGCTATCTGGCATCAAAGCATAATACATGGCAGCATGGACTTGATATTACAATTCCTGAGTCAGATCAAGCTTCCATAGTTACAGTACAGGATTTGATAGATTATATTTCTGTTAAGAAGGTTGTTGATGACGCTGTAAAATATGATTCGATACTGGCATCGGTTGAGAGCAAATACAGTATCACACTTAACAGTGATGCTAGAGATCATATCAGTACTGTATCTGATCTTGTTGATTATATTGTCGCTTCGCAATCGACGGTATTTGATTTCAGTAAGAATAGTTCTTTAACTGGTACTGCGTGGAACGATGCTGTAACAACATGGGGAGCCAAGACGACATATACAAATGCAGGAAGAACATTTGTACCTATGGGCTTTACGGATATCTATAATGTATATCGTACAGGCGGATATGGGCAAACAGTTCGGTATCTGTATGCTGAATTGGAAATGCAGGAGGCTATTAAGTATAATATTCAGCTTGGTGGACCTTTGAATGTAACAGGATCATCCAAAGCAACTCAGGTTAACCGTGGTGTCGTTACTACATATCCATTCTATATTGCAACGGATCTGCGTGTATCGAATACACATGGTCAGGCGTATGCATTGGATCTGGAGAATCAGGATGTCGCCGTATGGTATACTCTGGCGGGTGATAATCAGTCTGAACCGGGTAAAGCCGGCGGAACGAATTATGTATTGATGAAACAGAATTCATCGATGTTCGCCGCATCGCCGAAGGATGGTACGGACAGCTATTACATCTATTCGATTGGTAATATCGTATATTGTGGAGCCGGACACTCTTTGATCACAGGTTATATGCGTGATAATAATGATGAGCGTCGGTTGTTCCTGAATGTGTTGATCAATATGGCTAAGCATAGTACGAGAAGACCGGATGTATTAGATGATGATGAGATTGAACTGTATGATCCGGATGGAGTTACTAAGGCACCGGGTAATGTGGTTAAGCAGACTGCAACAGATGGATATTATATCAATCAGAATTCAGAGATTGATTATCCGGAGTTTGGTTTCAAACTGAAGAAGAATGATGGTGAGGTAATTCAGTCATTAGAAGTCTTCTATGATCTGGATTATAACGGAACTAAGGATGAGGCACAGAATGTATATTCTGATGATGCGAACCACGTTATGATTACGATGACAGATGCACAGAAACAGACATTGATCAGTAATCTGGGCGCAAATAAGGTTGTTGTTCTGACGAAAGACGAATATCCGACCTTGATCACGGACAGAAGCTACTTCAAGCCGTATAACTATGAACATACGTATATCGTAATCAACTTGGTAGTGAAAGAACCAAGCGGCAGGGTTAAGACCGTATCTGAGCGTATTAAGATTAAGCTTACGAAGGATCTGTTGGATCTGACCTAAGCAGACATTAATCAACGAAATGTCTGATAGAATATATCTGATATGATCAGCTATTATCAGGCAGAAAAGCACAGCAGGGCTGCTGTATCGGAGTTTCCGTACAGCAGTCCTGTTTATATTAGTTGAAATATAGGTGCGGATTGGTGTATAATAAATACAGCTTATAATCAGATAACAGATAAATAATAAGATAAGGAAAAGCGAGAGATGTTTGATTCAGTCGGTAATACCATATTTACAATAGTATTAGGGGTTATTCTTGTGTATTTGATCATATGGTCGGTAAAGTTTATCTCTTACCGGCTTGCCAAAAAACGGAAAGAGAACTCTGTAACTGTAAGAGAGAAGCAGAAGTCAATCCGGCACAGAACCATCGCCTGTTCCAAGGATTATTGGTATAATATCCGGGAGGTAGAGGATTGCCCGGAGGATGAGCCGGTGGAACGTCTGTATCATTATTTCGAAACAGAGCAGGAATGTATTAAGGCGTTGATCTTGGAGATGTATGATTGTGGAATTGTACGGACCGAGGAGATTGAGAAGATTGCTTATGGGGAAGAGCAGCCGGAGGTTAAGACGACCACTTCCATGTTCGATCCATATGCCGTGGATGCGGAATATGATGAATTTGAGTATGATTTTGATGAGGCTGTAGAAGAATTGATGCTTCAGGATGATGAGGAAGTGGCAGCTTCTGCAGAAGCTGCGGATGATGCGGAGATTCGGGCAGAGATTTATGACTGCTGGACGGGTTATGTAATGCAGTTATATGACCGGATCAGTGTGAACTGCAATGAAGAAATGAAGCTTCATATTCGGAATAAGATTATGATGTATGGACATAAAGAAGCGGGAATTCTGATTCACAGTCCGGAGTAATTCTGCAAATTGTCAAAAAACAGCAAAAAAAATCAGAATTATTTGAATAAAGTACTTGTAAATTCAATATAAATACGATATAATAACCATATCGAACATAAATAGGAACTATTAAGTAACGAACGCCTGAGATGTTCGACAATTCCCTTAATTTTGAACCTACATTCATTGATATGGGAATCCTAGATTTGTGGTGGAATGTCAAGCCTCCGATTTTGCAGTGGAAGACAGGATATTACATGCGGACACCCACCTAGCTTTGCTAGGAGTCAAAAGGGGGAACCGGCATTTCGGGTATTACTTAAGAATAGAAGCAGCAGAGATGCTGCTTCGTTTTTTTGTTTTTCTTAAGGGTAGTTGGTATATGACATAGATTTCTGTTCATAGATGAGATAGCGATAAGAGTAGATTGTGAGGATAACAAGTTGAAGACCGGATATAAGATCCTGATTATAATAGCGGCGATACTGGTTGTAATTGGAATTACAGGTACCGTACTGATACATCGGTTACTTCTTCCTGTGGATGAGATACCGGATACATATTATACATGCGAAGAAGCATCGTACTTGTTAAACTGCATGACAGATGATCCCTTACAGACAAGTGAGGGGAATGATCCGGAAGCGGGTTTTACTGCCGCGGATGCCGGACTGGCACTTAAGTATTATCTGGAATTAAATGACGATCAGCTGGAGGAAATGATACAGACAGCCGGACAACAGGAGAATTCTGCTCTTAGTTTCTTATATAAAAAAAAGGATTCGTCTGTGCTGTCAGCGGAAGAGTTCCGGCATTTTTATGAATATCTTATGGATAATATAGATCAGCCGGGTGTTCGGATTGAGAGTCTGCTTGTTCTGAATATATCGGATCCAGGAGTGGAAGAAGTATATGTGATCAGTCCGGACGGACGGTATTCTATTGCGGCATTTTCGGAAATTAGGACCGGTCAGTTGTATGCGGAGATTTCAGATGCGGTAGATTCCTGCATCCGGGTGTATATGCATGGGGATCAGATCATAGAATATACAGGACTCAGTGAAGAACCGGTGGAGCTTATGAATGTCTGGCTGGAAGGACTTATGGAGAACGGTCAGGTTCTTAATGTATTTCTGAACGGATATCATAAAGTATATACCTGCAGAATGCCGGAAGATCAAGCTGTGCAGGCATCCTCGGTAAAGGGAAAACTTGCGGATCTGAAGCTGGTAAAAGGTTCTGTAACTGATATTATTATCAAATCAGACATTATTACTTCTAAGGTTCTGGCTGTTAGTGATGATGGGGTTGAACTGGAGAATTACGGGAAGCTATCGCTGTCGGAATATTATAAGATATATAAGATTTATGGGGAACTTGCTGTGGAGCCGACTTCTCGAATACTTGTGGGGTATAATTCAACGAACTTTGTGATTGCTGACGGTGTGATCGAAGCTGCTTTGATCACGGAGCCGATCAAGGCAGAGAATATACGGGTTGCACTTAGAAACAGCGATTATTCCTCGTTGGCACATGACAAAGTGATTATCACTTCCGATGCGCCGTTTTCATTGACATTTCAGGATCAGGAGAAGTTATTCGAGGCGGGCGAGGAATTGGAGCTTACTCCTTCCGGCGGTTACATGGCCGATGGCCGGGTATTTATTCGGAGTACCGTAGAAAACGGAACATTAAAGCTGTTGTCTGTTACAAGAAATAAGGATCATCCTTCTTACCGTGGAACACTGGAAGTGGCACCTTATGATGAGAATAGTCTTCTGATCGTGAATGAACTTAGTCTGGAAGAGTATCTGTATGCCGTGGTTCCAAGCGAAATGCCGGTTTCCTATGGCAATGAAGCATTAAAGGTTCAGGCAATCTGCGCGAGAGGCTATGCGTATATGAAGATGCAGGACGGAAGCTATGCCCAATATGGTGCTCATCTTGATGACAGTACAATGACACAAGTCTATCATTCCGTGGATGAGACGGAAGAGTCCATTCTGGCTGTGAAAGAGACCTACGGGATGGTTCCGGTATATGATTCGCAAGTGATCCAGGCGTATTTTTTCTCTACATCCTGCGGAACGACCTGTAATAATCAGGATGTATGGGGCGGAGAGGTGCTTCCTTATCTTCAGGATACTTTGGAGGCGGATGATCCCGGTAATAATATACAGACTCCGGAACCGGTGGATTTATCTTCGGAAGAGGACTTTCAGACATTTATACGGCAGGAATCCGGGCATGATATGTTCGAGACGGAATTCCCGTTTTATCGCTGGAATGTTGAGTTCTCACAGGAAGCGTTGTCGAATACAGTGAATTCCAATCTGCAGAGCCGGTATGAGGCGGATCCGGACAGGATTCTGACCCTGCAGTCCGATGGTACATACAGCAGCCGGCCCATTGCGTCTATTGGGGATATTCAGTCTATTGAGATTACTGAGCGCGGTAAGAGCGGGATTGTGAAAGAGATGCAGCTTAATGGGACGCTTGCAACGATCCGGGTAAAAGGACAGACCAATGCGCGATCATTGATGTCGCCGGCAGATACAGAGATTCATCGGCAGGATGATTCCGTTTCTGTCGGGTGGGCAATGCTCCCAAGTCCTTTTTACTATGTGGAACAGCAGCCGGATGGTCATTATCTGATCTATGGCGGTGGATACGGACATGGTGTCGGTATGAGTCAGAACGGAGCAAAAGCTTTGGCAGATCGGGGATATTCCGCGGAAGAGATCATCAGCCATTACTATAACGGGGTCGATCTTGTGAATATATACCGATGATGCGAAAATAGTAAGCTGCAACTTGTCTTTCTATGATAAATGTGGTATAAACGAATATGGTTATTATATAAGAGATGATTGAGGAAAAGGAATTAGCCATGAAGCTCAAAATGCCGGTATGGTATCAGGAATTAGATCAATTCTTTAAACGTGGCAAGGAGGATCGTGTCAGTGCCTATGCTGCACAGGCATCTTTTTTCCTGATTTTGTCCGCATTTCCCTTTTTGATCCTGATCCTAACCTGTATCCGGTTTTTGCCGTTGACGGATGACGATCTGATCTTTGCGTTGGAATATATGCTTCCGGCTAATGTGCATGATACCGTTATTTCCATTGTTATGGAATTTGTTAACAGATCCAGCAGTACGCTGCTGTCTTTTTCCATTATTATTACGATATGGACCGCAGCCAAAGGTCTTATGACGATCAGTGACGGCTTGAATTCCGTATATCGTACCAATGAATCCCGTAATTATTTTATCTTGCGCGGGATCGCGATGATCCATACGCTGGTGGTATTGGTTGCCATGCTGGTTCTTCTGGTTCTGTTTGTATTCGGTAATACACTTTATAACTGGATATCCTCCAAACTGACAATGTTCCATAATATTGCTACGTTTATTATCAGTATTCGAATCGTGATCGGTTTTATTCTGTTATTTATCATGTTTGTTGCCATGTATCGGGAACTGGCCAATCATAAGATCACGATCCGTATGGCTGCTCCGGGAGCTCTGTTCTCCACTGTCAGCTGGATGGCGGTATCGTTCCTGTTCTCCCTGTATATCAATCATTTCAGCAATCTGTCCAAGGTCTACGGCAGTCTGGCCGGACTTGCCATTGCCATGATCTGGATGTATATGATGATGCTGCTGTTATTCTGGGGAGCTGAGATCAATGTATATCTGACAAGTCACTATCCGGAACGGTTTCCCGAGAAAAAACGACGAAAAAAAAGAGTAAAACCCGTACAGGAAGTGAAGAATTTATAAAATGTAGTGTTGAAGTTTTTTTTATTGTTTGATATAATTACTTTTAGACAAAAAGTACAATCATTTTTGGTAAAATTCACATAGAAAGGAAGAGAGAAGATGAATGACTTAGTTGTATCAAGTGATCGGACGTTCAGCCGTGCTTTGTTTGGTTTGAATAAGGCAGAAGTATATAGTTATTTGAATCAGATCAGCAGCGCGTATGAAGAACTCCAGTTACAGACACAGATTTTGAGGGAGCAAAATGATAAGCTTTCAGATTCGAACCGGGATAATGCATTAAAGATATATAATATGCAGGAAGATGTTAAGGAAGCGCAGAGGAAGACAGATAAGGCGAATGTGGAGCTTCAGGCTGCCAAGAAGCAGATTGATGCATTGAAGCAGGAGTTAGCGGATGCGAAGAAAGAGACAGCTGCAGCGGAGAAGCGGATCAAGACTTTGACAGATGAGCTGATCAAGGCAGGCGGTTCCGTTAATTCTGATTCAACAGACAGCAAGGAGGATACATCTTCGAAAGAAGCAGCATTCTCTTTTGATAATACTGCTGATGATGCTTCTGATAAGAAGAAAGAAGACGATGTTGTCTTTGCGGATGAGCCTAAGATAGAGTCTAAGGCTGAGGAGCCGAAGAAAGGTACCTTTGATATCTTCGCGGATATGAGAAATGATGTTGCTGCCGAGAAGGCGAAAGCAAAGGCAGAAGCAGCGGCTTCTTCCTTTAATTCCACAGTATCCAGTGCCAATAATTTTGATGATGACGAAGTCTATGCCGGTGAGGTTGATATTGAGATTGACGAAAGTAAGCTGATTGGTAATGAAGATGATGAGGATGAAGGCTTCAGCTTCTTATAATCGGCTTCGGCAAGGGATGAATAAGTAGTATAAGACATTAAAAGATGCTCTGTCAGGGAGCATCTTTTTTTCGTACATTATGCCGAAATCCGCATAATGTAATAGAAAAGCTGTAATACGATAATAAGAGGTTACATATGGATTTTAGATTATTTCCGGAAAATGGCTTTGATGAGATCGGGGATTGCAGGGAGGCGGCTGTGCAGAATGATTATGCGGATTATATCTTAACATATAATGGGGATAGAGAAGGTCTTCAGGCCGCCTTTCAGGGACAATGTCTAACGATCATAGATGATTACCTGGCGGTGGTCTCGATTCCAAGGAATGATATTGATCTTATGAGTCTGATTCCCCAGTTCTATTCTGTGATTCCCAAATGTTACGGACTCATGGATCCGACAAGCCTGGAGGCGAGTGGAATTATACAGGTACAGAATCAGCCGGTGCTTTCTTTGTCCGGAAGCGGTACATTGATCGGGGTGATCGATTCCGGAATTGATTATACGAATCCGATCTTTCGCAACGCGGACGGAACAACGAGAATTGTCAGCCTGTGGGATCAATCGGTTCAGAGCGGAATCCCGCCGGAGGGCTTCTTTTATGGGAGCGAATATGGAAGAACAGAGATCAACCGGGCTTTGATGACGGATGATCCGTACGAACAGGTACCATCTATAGATGATCAGGGACACGGTACCTTTGTTGCCGGTATTATGGCAGGCGGAAGAGATGAGGCAGGTAATTATACCGGAATTGCGCCGGATGCGGAGCTTCTGGTGGTCAAACTCAAATCTGCCAAGGAATATTTGAAGGAATATTATTATATTGGTTCGGAGGAAGAAGCTTATCAGGAAACGGACTTGATATTGGCAGTATATTATCTTCAGCTTCGGGCGAGACGGGAGCAAAAACCAATCTCGATCTTCCTTGGATTAGGTACGAACGGAGGAGATCATAGTGGAAGGGGACCGATGCAGGCATATCTTAACAGACTGGCCACGGCACCAGGGATCGCTATTACCATCCCATCCGGAAATGAGGGGAATGCCAGACATCATACATCGGGAATTCTGAGGGATTCCGAACGGTATCGGACGATCGAGATCAATGTAGGTGCCGGAGATCCGGGAATCTATCTGGAAATCTGGGGGAATACCCAGAATGTGTATGCGGTTGGCTTTGAATCTCCTTATGGGGAAGTTGTGGAGCGAATACCGCCCAGATTCTATACCAGACAGCAGATCCCGCTTTATCTGGAGCGGACGGTAATCGATGTATCCTATTCGGTAATTGAGGGCTTTACCGGGAGACAGTTGATCGTGGTACGTTTGACTAATCCTACAGAAGGAATCTGGAGACTCCGGCTCTACGTGGTGGGTACATTTGAAAAGAATTATCAGATCTGGCTTCCAATCCGCAATTTTACACCGGATGATCTGTTCTTTCTCCAGCCGACTCCGGATACAACACTGACAGAGCCTTCGGCAGCGGATGCATGTATATGTACTACGGCATATAATCATTTAACAAATGCATTGTATTTTGAGTCCGGTCGGGGTTATACTAGTCTCGGAATGGTAAAGCCGGATCTTGCTGCTCCGGGAGTTGATGTATACGGACCATCGGAAATTGCCGGAAGGTATGTACGAAGAAGCGGAACCAGTGTAGCTGCCGCTCATACGGCCGGAGCGGTTGCCCTTCTGATGGAATGGGGGAATCTGAGAGGGAACATCCCGCTCTTAAATGGCATTCAGATCAAACAGTATCTGACACGCGGCGCAAGGCGGGCACCGGCAGGTTCGTATCCGAATGAACTCTGGGGAAACGGTGCTCTGGATCTGTATGGAGCATTTGAGACGCTGCAGCAGCGGGAAGAATTCTGATCCGGAATTAAGGATGAGAAATGATGATCGGGAAGGATGTGCATGAGAATGCGGAAGAAGATATTATCTTATAAGAACAGGATTGACCGGATGCTTCAGGATCCGCCGGAAGATATTAATTATGAAGAGGAACAGAGGAAGCATCTGATCCAGATACAATTCTTTATGCATGAAAGACTGGTGCACGAGATCGTGATGGTATTATTTGCATTGATAACGGTTATGGTATTTCTGGCAGTCGTGATGCTGGAAAAAATGATCCTTGTCGTCCTGCTTGCCGCTCTTTTGGTGCTTCTGATCCCGTATATCATGCATTATTATGTACTGGAGAACTCTGTTCAATATATGTATGAACAATATGACGAAATGGAACGAAGAAAACATCAGGCCGGATAAGTTTCCGGTCTGATGTTTTTTTTGCTTCAGCTGTTAAATGGTACTATCGGTATTCAGTTGTACGTCCGGCAGGATTCGTTGTATAGGAATCATTATTCATATTGTTGCTGTCTGATCCTCGATAGTCTGTCTTGTTATAGCGGCCTGCTGTGACATCATTGACATAAGGATAATCATCGGCGGTATCCGTTGAATCCGTATAAGATCCTCCGATCACACGGTTTTCTTCCGTTGTAGTACTGCTTGTGCGATTCGATCTTTTAGAGGTACTGTCATCTACCAGATCTCCGACACCGTCGGCAGTACGATTAATAATGTCACTGGCACCATCTGCTGCGTGATTCACTGCCTGGCCTGCATCGTCAACGATGTTGCCTGCTGTCTCGCCGGCTTTTCGGGTAACATCGCTTACCATATTGCCGGCATTGTCAACCATATCGCCGGCTGTTCTTCCTGCCTCACTAACGACTCCGTTTTCATTTTGATCCGTGTTGTCTGCCGCTGAATTCCGGGTGCCGGTATTCGTACATGCGCCAAGAGAGAATGCCAGTACTAGACAGCACATACACAGGATCTTTGTTGTTATTGATTTGTTCATGATTCATGCTCCTTTCCATGTATTCGTCAAATGTCAGCAAAGGGAACTGCTAATGCATTTTAATTGACTTACAGACATAGTATGAGCATTTTTTCGGATATTATTCTGTAGAGTAATTGATGATCCGATCGGATAGAATGATGTTCTCGTAACAGGTTTGATAATCTTCGGATGACATTCCCATAATATAATTTTTGATGTAATTTTTTTCCAGACCTTTTTTATGAAGCAGATCTACAGCTTTGTTATAGGCGATTGCTGCCTCTGTTTCTGTGTCATAATGTCCCAGAATATAATTTCCACGGATGTGAATACTGGCAGTATAGATAGTATGTCCTTTTTTCGTTTCTTCATGAACACCCATATACTGATTGATAACCTTGATATTATCATAGCGGTAATCCGTGTTGTCACCGTTTACAAATATGTAATCTTTCCCTTCCACGGCAAATTGATGAACGCCGTATCGGGACAGGATGCCGTACTGACTTCCGTAATGACATATAAATAAGTATCCCCCTTTTTGCTGAATGGTATGCGCGGAATAGAAGAACAGATCATCCCGGTCGAATTTGAGTCCAAGCTCGGGAGTTATATGATATATGAAGTATTTGCTGTGAAGATAAATCGGAGTTTTAAAATAGATCCCATTATTACGAAGATTTACCAAAGATACATACTTTTGAAAAGCGAGAGCGAAGGAAGGATCATAATCTTCGATCTCGCGACGGTTTCCATTAAGGATGGTCGATGCTTCCTCATATGCCCGGGCACCCTCGTGCTGATCGGAATAACTGCCAAGGCTGATATGTTTACGGTTATAGGTAACAGAAGCGCGATAGTATACGGAACCGTCATTATGGTATGCAGTTGATACTCCGGAAACATGGTCTTTCATATTCTGTCTGAGTCCTTAATCCTTTCATATAGGTGTATCTTTGTAACAGAGTCGGACGATAAGCCGGGTTATGTCGTTGGGTGATCATCCATCTAGGCCATCCGTTGCCGAATGGCTCAAGCAACCTACCCGAAAGCACAGCGGGCAGCTGTATCGCTTTCTGTTTGGTCTTGCTTCGGGTGGAGTTTACATGTGCCCTGTCTGTTACCAGCCAGGCGGTGAGCTCTTGCCTCGCCATTTCACCCTTACCTGTTGTCAGGCGGTATATTTCTGTTGCACTGGTCTGGGAGTCGCCTCCACCGGATGTTATCCGGCACCCTGCCCTGTGAAGCCCGGACTTTCCTCACCTGCAGCCTTACGGCTATCTGCAGCCGCGATCACCTGTCCGACTCTTGCAAGAATTGTATCAAATTTTAAAAATCTTGTAAAGCAGATGCATTGGTTACAAAATAACGAATAATGGGGAAGAACACAATATCTTGTGGTGGTGATAAAAAACGACTATGTCATTTTAAACAATTTGCTTCTGGATAATTGGTAAAAAAGACGAAAAGTTCTCGATTTACTTGACCTTTTCCATGCATCAGAATATAATAGCAACACAGATGTAACAATTATGTAACATTTTGCAACAAGTAGGTAACACTTGAACAACAGGATTCCAAAAAACATGGTCAAAGGATCATGGAATAGGAAAACTGGGAAGGAAGGAACATGGAAAATCAAGTGAAGCAGCTTCTGAATAATGTGAAGACGTATTGCAAGCGGATCGCTCTGGTTATTGTATCAGTCGCTTTCGCAGCCGCAATCCTGATCACATTGGGAGGAGAGGCAGCGAAGAATGTTCTGGCTTTTGCGCCGGCACAGGCAAGTGATTCTACGAAAGAAGATGCAGAATACGCATTTGGAGAACTTGTAATTAAAGATTATAATGAAATACAGAATGCCAAGATGGTGGCAGCTGCTTATCAGGCTGCATCAGAGGTTGAACCTGAGCAGGCAGATGTAGAGGAAAAAGTAACGGAAATGGTTGCGTCACCTGAAGAGACGGCAGTACAGACGGAAGCTGCAGTGGCTGCGCCGGTCTATGCGAATGCGGCTGTTATTCCGGGATATGAGTATATCGGTACTTATGAAACGACAGGATACTGCCCATGCGCAAGATGCTGCGGCAAGACGAATGGGATTACAGCCAGCGGAACAGTGGCAGCCGCAAATCATACGATTGCTGCGGATACCAGTATTCTTCCGTTTGGAACACAGGTTGTGATCAATGGACAGGTGTATACAGTTGAAGACCGCGGAGGCGCAATTCATGGCGGAAGGATTGATATATTCTTTGCCAGCCATCAGGAAGCATTGAATTACGGTAGACGGAGAGTGGATGTATACCGGTATGTCGGTGTGGCGGAGAATGCCGCAGAAGAGCAGGTGTCCGAGGAGACAACTGAATTATTGGTTACAACTGTAGAATCTACAGAGGAAGCTGCTGAATCCACAGAGGCTGCATCCGAAAGCGAAGCGTCCGATTATAAGTCTGCGACTACAGAGTCCGTGTCAGAAGAGTCTACAACAGAAGATACTGAAAGTACGGAATCAGCAGCAGTTACCGAGGAGACTGCTGAGAATACGAATACTGAGGAATAGCAGTACAGGTCAGTTTGATTGAACTTGAATTGACAGATGAATAAAAATACGAATTTAAATCCCTATATTTATTGTATAGGGATTTTTTTTATGTTAAAATGTTGTTTGTGTCGGTCTGATGTGACCAGATTTACGATAAGAAGAGGTCGGGATTTTGATTCATCCAAGAGAAGAGTATAGTTCAACCTATCTAATTCCATATCAGGAGTTCTATGACAAAGGGTATCGGGCAATCATCTTTGATATTGACAATACCCTAGTTCCGCATGGAGCACCGGCAGATGACCGATCACGTAAATTGTGCCGGAACTTAAAGGAAATGGGATTCTCACTGTGTCTTTTATCGAATAATAATACCAGACGTGTGGAACCATTTGCCAAAGAATTGGGAACCCTTTTTATTGCATCGGCGGCTAAGCCTACAAAAAAGGGATATCTGCGGGCAGCAGAATTGATGGAAGTGAATGCGGATCAGATTCTGTTTATCGGCGATCAGATCCTGACGGATATCATTGGGGCGAACAGAGTTGGCTATTATAGTATCTTAGTAGCACCGATCCAGAAAAAAGAAGAGATTCAGATTGTTCTGAAGCGTTTTGTTGAGAGGATTTATCTGTTCTTTTACCGAAGAAGCAGGAAATATAAAGGGGATCGCCCGAATCGTAAGAATTACGAAGATAATATTCCCGAAGAATACCGATAGTTATTGATATTAAGAACAAAAGGCGGAAGTCATATGGGACATAATTATAATGTTGACGGGAAGACCGGAATCTGCGGTCTGATCGGAGACCCGGTAGAACATACCCTGTCGCCGGTAATTCACAACTCCCTGAACGAATTATTGGAAAAGAATAGTGTTTATGTTCCGTTTCATGTTAAGAACGAAGGTCTTGAAGCGGCTGTGAAAGGCGCGTATGAGCTTAATATTACAGGCATGAATGTTACGGTTCCTCATAAGAATGCGGTATGTCAGCTTGTGACGGAGTTAGATCCGGCAGCAGAGGGAATCGGGGCAGTCAATACGCTGGTTCGGGATGAAATAAAACATGGTTATCGTGGATTCAATACAGATATGCCCGGACTGCTTCGGGCGATTACATCCGATGGAATATCTGTTGCCGGAAATACGGTTATCATTATCGGAGCAGGAGGTGCTTCCAAAGCAGTTGCCTACATGTGTATGCAGGAACAGGCAGAAGCAATCTATGTGCTGAACCGTACTCCTGAAAAAGCACAGGAGATAGCTGGTCATATGAATGCACTATTTGGCGAGAACCGTATGCATGCACTTCCACTTAGTGCTTACCGGCAATTCTGCCCGGATGAATCCGAAGATAATAGACAAGCTTATATTGTATTTCAATGTACCTCGATAGGGTTAAGTCCGAATAATGATCTGACAGCGATCGACGATCCGGAATTCTATCGATGTGTTAAGATCGGGATCGATCTGATTTATAATCCTGCCAATACCAGATTTATGCGATATGTGAAAGAAGCTGGCGGGCAGGCATATAACGGTTTGAAAATGCTTCTTTATCAGGGGATTATCGCGTATGAATACTGGAATGACTGCAAGGTGTCGGAAGAGATAGCACAGGAAGTCTATAGCCGCTTGTATGAGTCCGTCTATCCACCGTCCGATAATCTTGTGCTGATCGGTTTTATGGGAAGCGGCAAGACAACGATTGGCAGGATCTTAGAACGGGAATACGGTTATACGATGCTGGATACCGATGCTTATATAGAACAGACTGCGGGAAAAACGATTAAAGAGATCTTTGATCACGACGGAGAAGATTGTTTCCGAAAGATTGAGACGGAAGTATTACAGAAACTGATCACCGATACACATCATGCTGTGATCTCTACCGGCGGAGGGATGCCGCTCAGACCGGAGAATGCCAGACTGCTGCGTCAGCTTGGACATGTCTGTTATCTTCGCGCGGATGAAAAGACGATCTGGAACCGGGTAAAGCATGATACTTCAAGACCGCTTCTCTTATGTGAGAATCCGCGGGAGAGGATCCATTCATTAATGGAAGAACGGGATCCGCTTTATCAAAAGGCATCACATGCGCAGATCATAGTTGACAGAAAAAAGCCGGAGAAGCTGGCGCAAGAGATCAAAAATCAAGTATTATCATGTAAGGAGGACAAGGTATGAGTATATTGATTATGAACGGACCGAATCTTAATTTTCTCGGAATACGGGAGCCGGGGATCTACGGCAATGAGAATTACGGTGGTCTGTGTGAACAGATTGAGAAAAAAGCTGGAGAATTGGGAATCGAAGTGGACATATTTCAAAGTAATCATGAAGGGGATCTCATCGACCGGATTCAGGCTGCATACAGCGACGGAACAGAGGGAATCATTATCAATCCCGGTGCCTTGACCCATTACAGTTATGCACTACGGGATGCATTGTCTTCCATCAATATTCCGAAGATCGAACTGCACATATCCAATGTACATCAAAGAGAAGAGTTTCGGCAGAAATCCGTAACGGCACCCGTTTGTGACGGACAGATTGTCGGACTTGGATTATTCGGTTATGATCTGGCACTGGAAGCGATTCAAAAAATAGTTGAAAAAAGTAAGTGATTATTATAAAATATTTGAATGAGAGTGTTATTTTGAGAAACAGGAAAACAACGTGACCGGGATGATCCGTATTCTTAAGATTCGGATGATCCGCGGGATACGATAAAGGAGGATTTTTTTAATGATAACAGCAGGTGATTTTAGAAACGGACGTACCATTGAATATGATGGCAATATCTATCAGATTATTGAATTCCAGCATGTTAAGCCGGGTAAAGGTGCTGCCTTTGTTCGTACCAAGATGAAGAATATCAAGTCCGGCGGCGTGATCGAGAATTCATTCAATCCTACTGCGAAGTTTGAAGAAGCAATTATTGAGACCAAAGAGATGACTTATTTATACAACGATGGCGATCTCTATAACTTCATGGATGCGGAGACCTATGATCAAATAGCTCTTGGCAAGGATCAGATCGGAGATGCGCTGAAGTTCGTAAAGGAGAATGAAAATGTGAAGATGAAGTCTCATAAGGGTGAGATCTTTGCTGTTGAACCTCCGATGTTTGTTGAGCTTGAGATTACGGAATGTGAACCGGGTGTGAAGGGCGATACCGCTACCGGTGCTACCAAGCCTTGTACCGTTGAGACCGGCGCAACTCTGATGGTTCCGTTATTTGTTAATCAGGGCGATAAGATCAAGATCGATACCAGAACCGGCGAGTATTTATCGAGAGTATAATGGATATTCGGTAATTGATAGA
The DNA here is from genome assembly GCA_017460485.1 of Lachnospiraceae bacterium. Classification (GTDB taxonomy): domain Bacteria; phylum Bacillota; class Clostridia; order Lachnospirales; family Lachnospiraceae; genus CAG-632. Next base: position 68,386 of record JAFUAW010000175.1, read on the forward strand.
AAGAATTACTGATATGTTATGAGGAACAGGCTGATCAGTAAATGACTGATCGGTCTGTTTTATTTTTTTAAGGATTTTATGAGGAATCATTGAGAGTGAAGATAAGAAAAGTTGTATAGGAGGGATATACTTAATGAGAAAACTATTTGAGAAAGCACATTTATCATTCCTGACATCGCTCATGATGCTGGTTGCACCACTTCTGATCTGTCTGGTCATCTGTATTGCTTTTTTTGCAGGGAAGCTGAATCAGACCTTTACACAGTCAGAGACTTTGTTTTATGATACTTTGTATACGATCAATTCGAATCTGACCAATGCGGATCGGGATTACTATCAGGCGTATGTGGCTGCTTTGCAGTATTATAACGCACAGGAGGTACTTAGTGAGGAACAACTCAAAGATACTCTGGATGATTATGAATCGAATAAAGCCCAGACCATAGAGCGTGTGAATGAAGCAGCAGAGATCGCAAAGGGTTATGAGGACCTGTTCTTAGAGATGAAGAGTGAGAACGGAGAGTCGTTCGAGGCATTGTATTCGGATTTCCAGAAGGAGTTCAATGAATGGGAGACGGTATATAATTTGGAGACCGGTGAAGGCGACTGGATTCGTTTCTGTCAGGACTTTGAGGTTACCCGTGAATCTATATCTGAGATGTCAGATATCGTAGAAGCATGGGCTACGGAAGAGGATCAGAAGATGATCAAGGATATCCAGAAGAACGTGATAACGCTTGTAGTTATATTTACCATTGTAGCAGTTATTCTGATTGTGTTAGTCATTCTGACGGCAAATTCGATGTCGACCGGTATCAAGAGAGTGGCAGCTTCTATTCGTATCATGTCGAACGGAGACTTTGTAACGGAGATTGAACGGAGCAGTCCGATCAAGGAATTTGCGGGAATCGCAGAGGCGGCGGATGATATGCGTATGAATATGCAGACGGCTTTGCAGGATGTGGCATCTTATGCGGAAGCAGTGAATGAAGGTGCAGTCAGTACAGAACATAGTGTGACAGACAGCCAGAAGATGTCCGCGGATATCAGCAAGGCAGTGGAGGATCTTGCGAACGGCGCAACCTCTATGGCTCAGGATGTTCAGGATACCTCGGGTCTTACTGCCAACATTGGTAATTCTGTGGAATCTGTCTTGATGTCAACAGAGACGAATAACGAAAATGCCAAGATGGTATACAGTAATTCTGAAGCTGTTAAGAATCAATTGGAGGATATTCGGGAAGCCGGAATCCGGACCAATAACATGGCGGAGCAGGTGGCAGATTCTGTAGGAGAGACCGCTAAGCTGGTAACGGATATCAGTAATGCGGCAGAGGCTATTATCGGTATTGCAAGCCAGACGAATCTGTTGGCATTGAATGCTTCCATCGAAGCAGCCAGAGCCGGAGAAGCCGGAAAGGGATTTGCGGTTGTTGCGGATAATATCAAGAATCTTGCACAGGAATCGGATAATACGGCGAAGGGCATCACGGAGATGCTGAAGCGGATCGTTGAATTATCAGAGAATAACAAGACTCTGACAGATCAGATTAAGAATGCTACGGAAGAAGAGGCTGTTGCCCTGCAGAATATGGTAGTTGCCTTTGATGAGATGATGGATCTCTTGAAGCAGACAGAGGAAGGCAACCGTAATATTCTGGAATTAGTTGAATCCTTGAATATGGATAAGGATTCCGTAATGTCTTCCGTTGAATCCTTGTCAGCGATCTCTGAACAGAACGCGGCATCTACAGAGGAGACATCTGCGGTACTGGAGCAGATGTCCGGTCAGATGGAACTGATTGTTGAACAGGCGAACAGCCAGCGAAGTGCTGCAGAAGGACTTAAGAGCAGTATTGAGAAGTTCCGGGTTCAGTAAGAATTTAACAGAATATAATAGATAGGACCGATGCTGGATCGGTATTATATAAGAAGCATTATCCGGGTGATGGAATATCATCCGGATGATGCTTTTTTGAATGTGCAGCAAAGTTCTATTTCAAAGTGTGACTCATATATTATAAGGAGAAAGGAGAAGGTTATGAGTGCTGATCAGGAAGTATGGCGGTTACTGCCGGTCAAACTTCGGCAGATGTTTATCCGCAGCAGTTTACTCTATGACAAGCTGACAGAGATCCGAATTCGTTCCGGCTATCCTCTGCTTCTTAACTATTCCGGAAGAGAACGGTTCATGACGATGTCGGGTAATTTGAGTCCGGACCCCAAAGATGCATACATTATAAGTCAAGAGGATATTCGCAGTATAGTAGATGTTGTCAGTAAGTACTCGCTGTATGCGTTTGAAGAAGAACTTAGACAGGGCTATCTGACAGTAGACGGCGGTCACAGGATCGGGATTGCCGGAAAAGTGGTACTAGAAGATGGCCGGATTAAGACGATACGTGATATTGCCTATATGAATATCCGGATCGCTCATCAGATTCCCGGATGTGGAAAGATACTCCATCCCATGCTGTATGATATACAGGGATATAAGCATACGTTGATCATTTCGCCGCCGGGATGTGGTAAGACAACCCTGCTTCGGGATCTGATCCGGCTAAGTTCAGAAGGAACGGAAGGAAAGCCGGGAGTTACGGTCGGGGTCGTGGATGAACGAAGTGAGATTGCAGCATGCTGTCGGGGGATTCCGCAATTGGATGTGGGCTGCCGTACCGATGTATTGGACGGATGTCCCAAGGCGGCCGGAATGCTTATGATGCTCAGGTCCATGTCTCCGGATATTATTGCGGTTGATGAGATCGGCAATCCGGGAGAATATGAGGCAATCCGGTATGTCTTAAATGCAGGATGTGCCATATATGCAACCGTACATGGCATATCCATGGAGGAGATCGGACACCGTCCGGTTCTGAAAGAGATTCTTCATGAACAGATATTTGAACGATATGTGATTCTTAGTAATCGAAGGGGGATTGGAACGATTGAACAGATCTTGGATCGATCCGGCAATGCTCTTACATAGCGGCAGATATCTGGGGTGTCTCGGGATTCTGACCGCCTGTATCGGATTAGGAATACTATATGGAAAGATTATGCACAAGCGGCAGAAGGACTTAAGGGATCTGATAGAAATACTTCAGTTATTTGCCGGAGAGCTGGAATATGGGAGTATGCTTCTGTCGGAGGGAATGATTCTTTGCGGCAATAAGATCGGGGGTCGAATCGGTAAGTGGTTTGGTTCTGCCGGATATCGGTTATCGGCACCGGATGGTGTCAGCTTCCATACAATATGGAAAGAACAACTAAAGGATCTGCATCAGATCAGTGAATTGCCCGGAATGGTTCTTGCAGAACTGGATTATATGGGAATTCATCTTGCCGGTTCGGACAAGCAGACACAACTGCAGACAATCCGTAAGGTGGTCTTAAGACTTCAGGAGATCGAACGGCAGCAGGTGGTAAATTTTCCCGGACAGATCCGGATGATTACGTCCCTGTCGATACTTGCCGGTCTATTTCTTATCATTATTTTATACTAGGAGGACGGAGCGTGACAGTCAGTGTAATATTCAAGATTGCAGCAGTAGGGATTCTGGTGGCTTTGTTAAATCAGGTCTTGAAGCATTCCGGGCGGGAAGAAGAGGCATATCTGGTCAGTCTTGCAGGATTAATATTGGTGCTTACCTGGCTGATTCCTTATATCTCCAGCCTGTTTCAATCCATTCAGGTATTATTTCAGATATAAGGAGGATGCGTCATCGTGAGTCTTTCCATCATACAGATTGTGCTGCTGTCATTGATAATTGTATATTTGGCGGTAATGCTGAGAAAGATCCAGCCGGATATAAGTCTTCTCCTGTGTCTTGGAATCTGTATATTGATCTTTCTGTATATTCTGCAATCCTTTGGTGAGATCCGCGAGTTCCTTCAATATATCACCGGCGGTATGAATCTTCAATACATAGGGATTCTGGTTAAGCTTCTGGGACTGGCTTATATCTGTGAGTTTGCTTCCGGTGTATGTAAGGATGCAGGGTATTCCTCTGTTTCCGGACAAATTGAAATTGCAGGAAGAGTCGGGATGATCTTGATATCTCTTCCGGTAATTCGTGCGATCATAGAGACAATATACGGATTCTTTGGCGGGTGAAAGAGCCGCTGATAATCGAATTGGAGTATGGATATGAAGCTTATCTTGATTAGTATTGGGATTCTTCTTATGCAAATGACCGGATGGATTCCCCCGGAGGATCAGAATCCGGAGGATCTTACACCGGAAGAAATAGCGGATGAAATGATAAGAGAATATGATTTTTCGGAGCTTAACAGGCAGCTTCAGTCCGTGTCGGGACTGGAAACAATGAACTTTGAAGATCTGACGGAGCTGCTTCTTCAAGGCGACATAGGTATCAACTCCGGCAATATCAAAGGAATTGGACAATTGTTATATCGTTGGTTCTTATCGGAGCTGGATGCCAATCGTTTTGTTATGGTCAAACTGTTTGCTCTGGCTGTATTTATGGCGGTTTTCACCAACTTAAACAGTGCATCCTCTCAAGCCGGTGTTAGTGAAAATGGATTCTATGTAACCTATTTGGTAATGTCGGTGCTTTTGCTGGCTGCATATCAAACTATGTATGATCTGGCTTATACTGCATTCGAGGATTTGTTAAAGATTATGTCTGCTTTGGTGCCTGTTTATATAACAGCAGTAGGATACAGCAGCGGTATTACTTCCGCAACAGTAATGGAGGACAGTTTGATTCTGGGAATGACATTGATATCCGAAGCTGTACGAAGATGGATCATGCCGGTGATTCATCTGTACTTTGCATTGGGGATGATGGATCAATTGATGAAACGTGATTTTTTCAGCCGTTTGTCTGATCTGCTTTCTGTTTCTGTTTCCTGGATCTTGAAGTCCATTTTGGCACTTACTGTAGGACTTAATACAATCAAGAGCATGCTTGCCCCGGCTGTGGATTCTGTTACAGCAGCAGCTTTTCAGAGAGGGCTGCAGATTATTCCGGGTGGGGATACCGCTGCTATGATGTCTGGTGTGGTAATAGGTTCCAGTGTTCTGATCAAGAATGCAATCGGTGCTGGTGGCATGTGTGTATTGGTCATGGCCGTCAGTACTCCGGTTCTGAAGCTTACAGTGATTGTGTTTATGTATAAAATGCTGGAGGCAATGCTGCAGCCTGTTGCCGATGTAAGAATGATCAAGGGATTGCAGGTAGTGGACCGAAGCGGTCAGATGCTATTGTCCGTTCTTCTTGCCGAGATTGTTCTTTTTCTTTTATCTATTGCCGTTATAGCCGGTCATACAAATATGAATTATTATGTGGGGTGATATAAAATGATTGCTATCAAGGAAATGATTATTCATCTGATCTCATATTCTGTTCTTGCTTCCTGCTGTCTGCAGTTAATTCCATCAAAAAAATACGGGCAGTGGGCTGAGACTGCTATTGGTCTGGGATATATCTGTATGATTTTGGATTACGGCAAGCAGCTGTTGGAAACGGGAATATAGAACAGGAGGCTTTATGGAGGACTCAAATAAAAAACGTATTCATTCACTGATATTCCAAATAAAAAAATGGGGAGTGGATAAATGGCTGATCCTGCTTCTTGGGGGAATACTTCTGCTGATCGTCTGCATTCCTGTTAAGAAGAACGAAGTAGATAGTGAATATAAGGGGGGAATATCCATTCAAAAGGATTCTTTAACTGACACAATGGTTTCTCAAAATGCCGGTTTGATGGGGGGATTCTCATACCGTCAAGGGTGGGTGACAGAGGATGCAATAGAGCAGCAGTTAATAGAAATTCTTCAGAAAATTGATGGAGTCGGGCAAGTTGATGTCATGATTACGGGCAATGCTGAATACAATCAGATAGAAGGTGTTGTAGTGGTGGCAGACGGTGCAGATGTTCCAATCGTCAGGCAAGAGATCATTGAGACAGTACAGGCACTGTTTCCCATTGCGGCATATAAAGTAAAAGTGTGTAAAATGGCAGGAGGCATATCATGAAAAAGAAAATACGTAAAAATCAGATCATTATTACTGCTCTGGCAGTCATGATCGCAGTCGCAGGATACTTAAGTTTTACGAATAAGGAGGTAACTATAATCGATGAAAACGGAAATCCGGTGGCAGCAGGGCAGGAGAATGATCTTCAGGAAACACTTGCGACAGATGATCCGAGTGTTCAAAATGGGATGAATTCCGATGCCAAAGGGGTTCTTACAGATGCAGAACTTTCGGAAAATACTCCGTCTGAAACTGCGGTAAGCACGGATGAGACTAATACTGCTGAGTTCTCGGATGCAGGCAATCTTGCGTCTGCCGACGATGAAACTGTTCCAACCGGCGCGGAAGGCAATTCAGACGATGCGGAAGTCAGTGCGCCAGTCAATGATTCTATTGGTGAAGCTGTGCTGACCAGTGTTGAGGTTCGACCGTTGGCTGATTCAGATGTGATCATTAATGCCAAGCTGAATCGGGAACAGACACGATCCAAATCACAGGAGCTTCTGATGCAGCTGGTAAATAATGAAAGTTTGGAAGAGAATGTAAAAGAAAACGCTGTGAATGAACTGATTGCAATGACTGACCGTATGGAGAAAGAATCTGTCTGTGAGCAGCAGCTTCTGGCAAAAGGCTTTGGCGAGTGTGTGGTACTGATCAGCGATGAAAGTGTAGATGTAACTGTGAATCGAAAGGAACTGTCAGAGATTGAAAAAGCACAGATAGAAGATATTATAACAAGAAAAGCAGAATGCGATGTCAGCAAAGTGGTGATTACAATGGCGCAGTAAGGCTGTCTTAAGCCCATGGAATATATACGATAAGAAATAATCAATAGAAAACACAGAAATCAGACATAATTCGGAGAATGGAAATCAATGAGAAATAGTTGCAAAATAGTATTATTTTGGTATAATTATTTATGATTGTGAATAAATAATCCGAATCAGTCAGAATGAGGGCATATCAAAGCCGGATTACCGAAAGTAGTGAGGGATCTGACTCATATGACTCAGATAAAAGGAGGAACGCAATGGATATGGAGAATCAGGATGGATATCAGTTACAGGGGTCAACCCCGTTAGGTGAAGTACAGATTGCGGATGAGGTAGTAGCGATCATATCCGGACTTGCGGCATTAGAGGTTGAAGGTGTTGCCAAGATGAGCGGTAATGTTCCGAATGAGCTGATCAGTATGCTTGGCATGAAGAATCTGTCAAAGGGTGTAAAAGTTGACGTATCTCCGGAAAGCGTGACGATCGCATTGGCTTTAGAGATGAAATATGGATACAGTATTCCGAAAGTATCTGCACAAGTTCAGGAAAAAGTTAAGAACGCCATTGAAAGTATGACAGGACTTACTGTTGAGCGTGTAGATGTTCACATTGTCGGAGTAGCTGCGGATAAGCCGCAAAAAAGTCCTAAGACAAAGAGAAGTACAACAACACATAGTACGAAGAAATAAATGAGCCAGAAAATGGGGACAGATCCGTTTTACGGGTGTGTCCTTGTTTTTGTATGGAGGGAATATGACAAGAAGACAATTGCGGGAGAGTATATTTCAGGTACTGTTCCGGGTGGAATTCAATACCGAAGAAGAATGGAAGGAACAGCTGAATCTGTATATGGATGAACTGGATCATCCGGCTATGCCGAAGATCGTGAATCTCTCCGATCAGGAAGAAGAATCGGATGCCAAAGAGCCGGAACGTCAGGTGTCGCAGATCTTTGATGAAGCTAACATGAACGTAGCAGAGGTAACGGATCTGGATCTGGCATATATCCGGCAGAAAGCGGAGCAGATCTACGATAAGCTTCCGATAATTGATGAGAAGATAGCGGAACATACGGAAGGCTGGACGATCAGCCGGATCGGGAAAGCAGAGCTTGCCATCTTACGATTGGCAGTATATGAATTGCTGTTTGATGAGGATGTACCACAGAAGGTGGCTATCAATGAGGCTGTGGAGCTTTCTAAGATCTACTGTCCGGATGATGCAAAAGGATTTGTGAATGCGGTATTAGCCAAATTCACAAAATGATAGCGGAATATCATAATCAAAAAAGTTAGTATGAATAATTTAGAACGAAAATATCAGAATAATAATCTATGCAGGCAAGAATCTATACAGTAGAACAGGTCAATAATTATATAAAGAATCTGTTTCAGGGAGATTATCTGTTATCTAATCTGTACCTGAAGGGAGAAGTCTCCAATGTCAAATATCATTCTTCCGGTCATATCTATTTTCATGTCAAAGATGGATCCGGGAGTCTGAAATGCGTTATGTTCCGTGGAAAACGGACAAGCGGACTGAAGTTCCGGCTTGAAGACGGACAGAGTGTGATCATCGGAGGAAGCATATCCGTCTATGAACGGGATGGCGCATACCAGATGTATGCAAATGAGATTCAATTGGATGGTTTGGGCGATCTCTATGCGGAGTATGAACGTCTGAAGCAGAAATTATATGAAGAAGGATTATTTGAATTCGAACATAAAAAGGAGATCCCGAAGAATCCGAAAACAGTCGGTATTGTAACGGCAGCAACCGGAGCCGCCATTCAGGATATCATGAATATCGCAAAACGCCGGAATCCTTATGTTCAGCTGATTCTGTATCCTGCCAGAGTGCAGGGAGAGGGTGCGGCTCAGACCATTGTGAAAGGTATTGAGATTCTGGACCGGATGCAGCTTGATACTATCATCATCGGCAGAGGAGGCGGATCGATCGAGGATCTGTGGGCATTCAATGAGGAATGTGTCGCTAGGGCAATCTATCAGGCGAAGACACCGATCATATCCGGTACCGGTCATGAGGTGGATACAACCATTGCGGATTATGCTGCGGATCTTCGGGCACCAACTCCGTCGGCAGCCTGTGAACTGGCTATTCCCGATTATATGGAACAGGAGCGGGAGCGACAGAGGATTCTGCAATTGATGATAAGTTCCGTTCAGAGAAAATATCAAATGGCGGTTGCCGGACTGGAACGCTATCAGGCATTGTTTGCGGCTAAGAATCCGGCATCCAGACTGGCTTACCAAAGTCAATATCTGGATGAACTTTCTGAACGCATGGATTTGAGTATCCGGCAAAAGTATCAGCAGTATCAAAGCCGGCTGCAGGTGCTTGCCGCCAAGCTTCATGGAATGTCTCCGACAGCGAAGCTGATCAACGGATATGGGTATCTGGAGCATGAATGGACTCCTCTGCATTCGGTAACGCAGGTTCAGACCGGAGATGATCTTAAGATTATTATACATGATGGAACCATATATACCCGTATTGAAAAGATTGAGAAAGAGGAAGAAGAATGAAGGATAATGATTTAAATATTGATGATGCGTTTGAACAGCTGACTTCGATTCTGGAACAGATGGATTCGCCAAAGGTTAGTCTGGAAGAATCCCTGAAGCTGTATAAACAGGGAGTCGGGATTCTGAATCAATGCAGTACCAAATTATCAGATATAGAAAAGGAAATCATTATATTGACGGAAGAAGGAGAGATGCCGGATGGAGATACAGACACATGTGAATGAAGTTGAAAAGATCGTCTTATCCTATATGCCTCCGGAGGAGGGATATGCACGAACTGTTCTCTCTGCCATGAATTATACCATGACAGCAGGCGGTAAACGCCTTCGCCCGATGCTGATGCTGGAGACCTATCGCCTGTTCGGGGGAGATCAAAGGATCGTTGAACCGTTCATGGCAGCAATCGAGATGATTCATACCTATTCTTTGATTCATGACGACCTTCCGGCTTTGGACAATGATGATTACAGACGCGGACGGAAGACTGCTCATATCGTATACGGAGAGGATATGGCAATTCTGGCAGGGGATGCACTGCTTAATTATGCTTATGAGACCGCTGCCAAAGCATTTGATCTGCTTTCGGACCGGGATAATAACGCACCTGATCCAAAGCAGGAAGATACAGACCATATCCGAAGGATGGAGCAGGTTATTAAGGCTTATACGATCCTGGCAAGAAAGCCGGGGATCTACGGAATGATCGGCGGGCAGACGGCGGATGTGGAACTGACCGGTAAGCAGCTGACAGAAGAAGAACTGAATTATATATATGAGAATAAGACCGGAGCTTTGATTGAGGCTTCGATGATGATCGGTGCTATTCTGGCCGGTGCTAAAGAAGAACAGGCAGCTGCGGTTGAAAAGCTTGCCGGGATCGTGGGTTATGCTTTTCAGATACAGGATGATATTCTGGATATTGAAGGCAGCGCGGAAGAATTGGGTAAGCCGCTTCACAGTGACGAGGAGAACGGTAAGGTAACATATGTTACGATTCACGGTCTGGACAAGGCAAAGCAGGATGTTGCCCGGATGACGGAAGAGGCAGTGGAGATTCTGGATACACTTCCGGGAAATAATCAATTTCTCAGGGAACTGATCCTGTCTCTGATCAGCCGGAGCAAATAAGATATGCGTCCCGCGAACGACTGCGTAGAGGAAGAATAATGAGTGTATTAGATAAGATAAAAAAAGCAAATGATATTAAACGGCTGGACAAATCCGAATATCCGGTACTGGCACAGGAAATCAGAGATTTTCTGTTAGAGCATGTAAGTGAGACCGGAGGGCATCTGGCATCGAATCTGGGAGCTGTAGAATTGACTATGGCTCTGCATCTGGTGCTTAATTTTCCGGTGGATAAGCTAATCTGGGATGTAGGGCATCAGTCCTATACGCATAAGATCCTGACGGGGCGCAAGGATGAATTCGAGAACTTACGTAAGTTCGGTGGCTTAAGCGGTTTTCCGAAGCGCGAGGAGAGTAATTGCGACTGCTTTGATACCGGACACAGTTCGACTTCTATATCTGCCGCTCTGGGTTTTGCCGAGGCAAAGGAGATAAGGGGAACGGATGAATCCGTAGTAGCAGTGATTGGCGATGGGGCGTTATCTGGGGGACTGGCATATGAAGCTTTGAATAACATGGCAAGATTAAAGTCCAGTATGGTAGTAGTTCTGAATGATAATGAAATGTCGATTTCAGAGAATGTGGGAGGAATATCCCAATACTTAAATAATATCCGTTCCGGTCAGGAATATAATGATTTCAAGCACGGAGTTGAGGAAAAGGTACTTCGGATCCCGTTTGTGGGTTATGAGATTGCCACGTCCTTAAAGAAGACCAAGGACAGTATCAAACATCTTCTTGTACCGGGAATGTTCTTTGAAGATATGGGAATTACGTATATCGGACCGATTGACGGTCATGATATCCAGAAAATGGTCAATAATCTTGTGGCTGCGATTGAACTGAACCGTCCGGTGGTGCTTCATGTACAGACGGTAAAAGGGAAAGGATACCGGCATGCGGAACGGCATCCAAGCTATTTTCACGGTGTTGGTCCTTTTGATCTGGAGACCGGAAAAGAGAAGCAAAAAAAAGAAAAGGCAACCTATACGGATGTGTTTGCCCGTAAGATGCTGTCCCTTGCCAAGCGGGATCAAAAATTGATCGCGATTACCGCGGCCATGGCGGACGGAACCGGACTAAAGAGGTTTAAGAATGAATATCCGGAGCGTTTTTTTGATGTAGGAATCGCGGAGCAGCACGCGGTCACATTTGCGGCAGGTCTTGCTGCGGCAGGCATGACACCGGTGGTTGCGATCTATTCATCGTTTCTGCAAAGAGCGTATGATCAGATCCTGCATGATGTCTGCAATCAGAATCTCCATGTGATTTTTGCAATCGACCGATCCGGTCTGGTTGGAGCCGACGGTTCTACCCATCAGGGAATCTTTGATATCAGTTATTTAACGGAAATTCCGAATCTCGTTCTGATCTCACCGAAGAATCGATACGAGTTGGAACAGGCGATGGATTTTGCTTATCATTATAAAGGACCGGTTGCCATCCGGTATCCGAGGGGAACTGCCTGTGAAGAGTGGAAGGATCAGCAGCAGGCTATGGTTCTCGGCAAAAGTGAGATCATCCGGCAGGGAGAGGAGATCGCGATCCTTGCTGTCGGTAATATGATGGAAGAAGCGGTTAAGACCTGTCGTATATTGGAAGAACATGGGAAGAATCCGACACTTGTGAATGTACGGTTTGTAAAACCGATGGACGTGGAACTGATCTTGGAGCTGTCCCGCAGGAACTCCCTGATCTGTACCATGGAAGAGAATGTATATCAAGGTGGATTCGGTCAGAGTGTTGCTGCTTATCTTAAGCAACAGAATGTGGAGGCGGATGTGCTTCCGATCGCGATTGAAGACCAGTTTGTTCAGCACGGCGATGTTCCGACGCTTCGCAAGATGCTGGGGATCGACGGTGAGCATGTCGCGGAAGTGATCATGGAGCGGTTTAATTGATCTGAAAAGGAACATCAGAGGATAGAACAGATGAAGACAAGATTAGATCTTCTTGTAATGGAGCAGGGATATGCTGCTTCCAGAGAGAAGGCAAAAGCTATAATAATGTCCGGAGTAGTATTTGTAGACGGACAGCGCGAAGATAAGCCGGGTTCCACCTTTGATCCGGAGAAGGTACATCTGGAGGTCCGGGGACACAGCTTAAAATATGTCAGCCGGGGCGGTCTCAAATTGGAAAAGGCTATGGATCATTTCGGCATTGATCTTACAGGTTCGGTATGCATGGATGTAGGTTCATCCACGGGAGGATTTACAGATTGTATGCTTCAAAACGGAGCCGTTAAGGTATATTCCGTGGATGTGGGACACGGGCAATTAGATTGGAAGCTTCGGAATGATGAACGGGTAGTCTGCATGGAAAAGACCAATATCCGCTATGTAACCCCGGAGGATATTGAAGAAAAGCCGAACTTTGTCAGTATCGATGTCTCCTTTATATCTCTGACTAAGGTACTTCTGCCTGTACGGGAGCTGATGACGGAGGATGGAGAACTGGTCTGTCTGATCAAACCGCAATTTGAAGCCGGACGGGACAAGGTCGGAAAAAAGGGTGTGGTCAGAGACCGAAAGGTTCATCGGGAGGTTATCGAACTTGTGATGGAATATGCGGCTTCCATCGGATTTCGGTTGCTGCATCTGGATTATTCCCCGATCAAGGGACCGGAAGGGAATATTGAATATCTTCTCCATATGACCAAACGACAGGATCAGGAGTCTTATATACTTGACAGCCAGGCAGTGGTGGAGGCATCTCACAAGGAACTGGATCGTTAGGAATAGCGGCATAGGGATCTTTCATTATACGAATAATCATCATAATAAGGAGCAGCAGCATGAAGAAGTTCTTAGTCGTAGCCAATACGAATAAAGATGAGAATCTTAAAGTTGCGGGAAAGGTACGGGAGTATCTTTCCGGACATGGTGGAACAGCATATATTGTGGAAAATGCGGAACATATCCCGGAACAGGGCGATTATGAGTGCGCCATTGTTCTTGGCGGAGACGGAACCATGCTCCGCGCTTCCAGACATCTGGCGGGACAATCGATCCCTATGATCGGAATGAACCTTGGAACTGTGGGATTTATGGCAGAGATGGAACCTTCGGATATGGAAAAGGTCTTAGACCGGTTAATGCAGGATGATTACAGGATTGAAGAACGGATGAATCTGAGCGGAACCATCTATCATCAGAACTCCGTAATCATGGAATCTACTGCCTTGAATGATATCTGTATCTCACGGGCGGGATATCCCCGGATTATTTGTCTTAAGATCTATGTGAACGGAGAATTGCTGGACATCTATGAGGCGGATGGCGTTGTGATCGCGACTCCTACCGGATCGACTGCGTACAGCTTATCTGCAGGAGGTCCTATTGTAAGTCCCAAGGCTAATTTGATTCTGATCACGCCTGTTGCGCCGCATTCCCTGACAAGTAAATGTGTGGTATGTTCTGCAGAGGATGAGATCGAGGTTGAGATCGTCCGGAAACGGAAAAGCCGTCAGGAGGAAGCATTGGCTACATTTGACGGCGAGGAATATACCGAATTGGAGCCGTCTGATAAGATCCGTATCCGGAAGTCGGAACACGCAACGAAGCTGATCCGGATTGAAGAGAGAGGATTCTATGAGATCCTAAGAAGCAAGCTGACCAGATAGAGCAGATGAGATTCATGCAGTAATATTGGGAGTAAGTGTATAATTCTGCATATGGAATAATAGACAGATCAGGGTGAAGAGATATGAAATCAGCAAGACAATCAAAGATCATTGAATTGATTGAAGAACATGATATTATGACACAGGGAGAGTTGTCGGATTATCTGACACAGGCCGGTTTCCCGACAACGCAGGCAACCATCTCCAGAGATATCCGCGAATTGAAGCTGACAAAGGTAACAACCGATCAGGGAACGCCGAAATATGCACTGCTGGAACCGCAGGAAACGGATATCTGGAAAAAATATCGTCAGGTATTGGCAGCAGGTATTCTGACAATGGAAGCATCTGAGAATTTGATCGTGATCAAGACGGTATCAGGTGTTGCCATGGCAGTTGCAGCTGCTTTAGATAATCTGAATATCAATGGCCTAATGGGATGCATCGCCGGAGATGATACGATCTTCGCCGTTGCAAGGTCGAAGGACGCGGCACCAAAAGTGATTACCGGAATTGAAAAAGCTGCAAGCAGTTTGCAGGAGGAATAAGAATGTTACAGAATGTCCATATTAAGAATATGGCTCTTATCGATGAGATGGAGGTGTATTTTGAAAACGGTCTGAATATCATGACCGGTGAGACCGGTGCGGGTAAATCCATTATACTGGGCTCGATTATGACAGCTCTAGGCGGAAGTACCGGTAAGGATATGCTGCGGGCGGATGCCGAATACGGACTGGTAGAATTATTGTTTGAGATCCGGGATCCAGAGACCGGACGACTGCTTCGTGATATGGAAGTTCCTCTTTCCGATGAGAATGTATTGATCATCAGCCGGAGAATTTATCCGAACCGGACGGTTAACAAAGTGAATGATGAGATAGTCACTGTCGGCAGATTAAGAGAGATTGCCGGAGTACTAATCGATATTCATTCACAGCATGAGCATCAGTCGCTGCTTAAAAAATCCAGTCACCTTCAGGTTCTTGACCGGTTTGGCAGGGATCAGATCATGGAATGGAAGGAAAAGACAGCTGCGGATTATGATACATATAAAGCCCTGCAGCAGGAAATGGAACAAGGAACCGTTGATGAGGATACGAGACGGAGACAGCTGGATTACGCGAAGTTTGAAGCAAGTGAGATACGGGAAGCGGATTTACAGCTCGGAGAAGAAGAGACATTAGAGCAGCAATATAGAAAGATGATGAACAGACGTCAGATCATGGAGGCGATTGCTCACATCAGTCAGTCCTGTGGATATGACAGACCGGAGAGTGCTGGAGAACAGCTGTCACATGCATTGTCCGAGATGGAGAAGGCATCTGGATATGATCCGGAGCTTGCCGATCTTTCGGAGCAATTGACAACGATAGACAGTCTGTTAAATGATTTTAATCGGGAATTATCGGATTACATGAATGGGCTTCGTTATGATGAACAGGAATTCCGTCTGACAGAGAGCAGACTGGATCGGATTCATAATCTGGAAGCCAAGTATGGCAGGACGATCGAGGATGTGCTTAATTATGAAAAAGCAAAGCAGGAAGAGATTGCAAGATTGGAAGAATATGATGACTATATTCGCGGAGTAGAACAGCGGCTTAACGAAGCAAAAGCGGTCTATGACGCAGATGCCGCTAAGCTGAGTTCATACAGAAAACAAGCTGGCGAGAAGCTTGCCGCGATGATACAGGAAGCGTTAAAAGATCTGAATTTTCCGGATGTACGGTTTGAGATGCTGTTTGAACCAAAGTCAGAGCCGTCAAGGAACGGAATGGATGATGCTTATTTCATTATATCCACAAATACGGGGGAACCGATGAAACCGTTATGGGAGGTTGCTTCCGGTGGCGAGCTTTCAAGGATCATGCTTGCTATCAAATCCTGTCTGGCAGAGGAGGATGCCATTGATACTTTGATCTTTGATGAGATTGATGTCGGGATCAGCGGCAGGACTGCCCAGAAGGTATCGGAAAAGCTGTCAGAGATTGCGGCTAATCATCAGGTAATCTGTATCAGCCATTTGCCACAGATCGCCGCGATGGCGGATGTACACTACCGGATAGAAAAGTCTGTGATCGACGGTAAGACGATAACCGGCATTCAAGCCTTGTCAGAAGAGGAATCTGTTCATGAGATTGCAAGGATATTAGGTGGTGTGGAGATTACAGATACCGTATTGCAAAGTGCTGCCGAAATGAAAGAAATGGCAAAGCGGACAAAAAAATACTAATTATTATTCAGGAAGAATGAAGACACTAGATATAGAAATATATCCGGTGTCTTTTTTTGATTAAATGATTAATATCTTGAGAAAGGAGTCGAATAGAAATGAAGAAAAAACTGATATATTGTATGACGGTTCTGATGCTTATTTTCGGCGGAGGTATCGGATGGTATGAATATTATAAAGCAGTTGTTCCGGATGCTTTGACCATTCGTTACGGAAGCAGAGAGCAATTTGACTTATCCATTCCGGCTCTGATCAATATTCCGGGATCGGAGGAGTGGTGTTCTCTGCTGCAGCCGTTTTCCATGACTGCAGATCAGACCGGAACCTACGAGATGCCGGTTCGTTTATTAGGAATCATTCCATTAAAGACGATTGAAGTGCAGGCGGTAACAGAACGCTATGCGATTCCCTGCGGATGCCCGGTGGGCATCTATATGAAGACGGATGGAGTTATGGTCATTGATACGGTGTCCTTGATCGATAAGAATGGGAATGAAGTATCTCCGACCGCGAATGTGCTGCAGACAGGAGATTATATTCTGGCTGTAGACGGCAGACCGATCACAGAAAAGGAAGAACTGTCTGCCGCTGTAGATCAGGGAATGGGACAGAGAATGATACTGACACTTCGGCGAAAGGGTGAAGTCATTGATGTAGCATATACACCGGCAGAGGTTACAAACGGTGTCTATAAAGCAGGTGTGTGGGTAAGGGATGATATGCAGGGAATCGGAACCTTGACCTATATATCGGATGGCAGCTACGGGGCCTTGGGGCATGGTGTGAACGACGCGGATACCGGTCTGTTGGTAGAGGCTTCCGAAGGAGAATTACACAAAGCCAAAGTATTGGGAATCGAGAAGGGAGATATAGGAAATCCCGGTTCTGTCGTGGGAAGCGTCGATTACTCTGAACAGGGAATTCTGGGTACTATAGAGAAGAATACAGAGTGTGGGATCATGGGGAGAATCTATGATCCGGAAGATGTTGCCGGCGAGAAAGATCAGGTTCCGTACCCGGTTGGCTATAAGCAGGATGCCTATATTGGTAAGGCAGCTATATGGTCAGATGTATCGGGAGAATTGAAAGAATATGAGGTGGAAATTACTGCTATTCATATGGGTGGCAGCCAGTCTACCAAGGGAATCGAGCTTTACGTTACGGATCCGGAACTGATTGCGCTGACAGGTGGGATCATTCAGGGGATGAGCGGGAGTCCGATCATTCAGAATGGAAGACTGATCGGTGCAGTTACGCATGTCTTTGTCAAAGATCCGACCCGGGGATACGGTATCTTTCTCGAAGAAATGATGTGAATCCCGCTTATCCACATTTTTTTGTGGAATTGTGCAGGAAATCATCCACCGCAGATTTCGATCTTCTGTCGAAGGAACAGAGTTAAGCAGGATTCGAATCGAAAGAACAAAAAGTTGTGCGATTACCGTAATAAGAGGGAAATCTGCTGTCAATAATTGCGGAGAATACCCTCTTTTTTCCGGTATATCATTCAACTATAATTGCTATCGAAAGAGGAAATGTGACAAGGAATCCGTAAATGGGACTTCTTTCTCTTAAAGAATGGATATCATACAGGAGGAATCAAAATGAGTGCGACAAGAATTGCAATTGTGAATCATGACAAGTCTGCGATTCAGAAGATGAGTGACACCTTATGTAAGGAAGAACGTGTCCGCATTACCGGGACGGCGTGCGATGGAAAAGAAGCGGTGCGAATGATAAAGGAGACAAAGCCGGAGATCGTGATCCTGGATCTGATCATGCCGAATCTGGACGGGATCGGTATCATGGAGCAGTTAGATGCTCCGGGTGGAAAAGAGAATAAACTGAAGTATATTATCGGAATGTCCAAAGGACAGGAGCAGATGTTTCAAATGGCAATGGACGGACAGCCTGTGGTAGCGGTGGGACAGCAGTATATGGAAAATGAGCTTCATAATGCATTACATATTCTGAACGGAAGAAGAGGTCTGTCCGGATGGAAGCACGGGATGAAAAAGGCTGCGATCACGATTACGGATACGGAGGATAAGCTGGAGCTTATCGTGACGGATATTATTCATGATATCGGTGTACCTGCGCATATCAAAGGATATCAATATTTAAGAAGCGCGATCCTGATGGCGGTCACGGATATGGATATCTTGAATTCAATTACCAAGCAATTGTATCCAGAGATCGCCGAGATGTATGATACCACACCGAGCCGGGTAGAACGCGCCATTCGGCATGCGATTGAAGTCGCGTGGGGACGCGGACATATGGATACCATTGACGAATTATTCGGATATACGATCCATGCAGGGAAAGGAAAACCTACGAATTCGGAATTTATCGCATTGATCGCAGACAAGATCCGTCTGGATCAGAAGATTAAAAGTGCTTAGGGAGGTACGTGATATGGAAGAGACTAAAATGAAGGTAATGACAGCGGATCAGGATCTGATCCGGGAATTGAAGAAATATGATTTTATTTCCAGAGATGAGAATATGGAATTGATCGGAAGTTATCTGGACGGGGAGGAATTATATCATGCGATCGTTGATAAGCAGCCGGATCTTGTTGTTATGGATGCGCTGCTGCAGTCAACGGATGGTCTTGAACTGATGCGGAGAATGAAAGAAGAGCATCCGGAGATCAACACCAAATATATTGTTCTGACGACCATCGGTACCGAAAGTGTGATTGAGAGCGCGTTTATGATGGGGGCGTCCTATTATATGCTAAAACCGTTTGACAGTCAGATTCTGAAAAAGCGGATGAAGCAGGTGGGCGGCTGTCCAGAGTATTCAGAGCAGAATAAGATTGCCGAGCTGGGAGAGGATGCCGTCTATGAGGAAGAGCTGCATAATCTGGAAAGCGAAGTAACGGAGATCATAAGAGAGATCGGAATTCCGGCACATATCAAAGGTTACCAATATATACGGGAAGCAATCTGTCTGACTGTGGAAGATCCGAATATGATGAATTATATAACCAAACTTCTGTATCCGACGATAGCCAAAAAGTATAAGACAACCTCTTCAAGCGTAGAGCGCGCCATCCGGCATGCGATCGAAGTCGCATGGAGCCGCGGAAAAATGGATGTGATCCAGGATCTCTTCGGTTATACCATTCATGCCGGAAAGGGGAAGCCTACGAATTCAGAGTTCATTGCGTTGATTGCGGACAAATTACGACTGGAATTGTAAAAAATCATGATTCCTTATAATTTTACGCTCCGATGATAAAAACTATTTCCATTTGATGCGATTTTATGCTATACTTTTTCTATTGACAGACTGCGTGATCTGTATGGCGTTTTATGGCTGCAATACCGCGTGGTCTCAAGAATATGGTCAGGATCAGAAGCAGTTTTCATTTGCCGAAACCTCCCTATATTATTAGGGACGAGAAGACTGTTTGCAAGAGATGACCGCAACAAGTACCGGGAGGGCTGTTAAGAATGAAGAAGGTTGCATATGTTGCATCAGAGTGTGTACCATTTATCAAGACGGGCGGTTTAGCGGATGTAGTCGGTACTCTGCCGAAGATGTTTGACAAGAATGAATATGATGTACGTATCATTATTCCGAATTATCTATGTATCCCGCCGAAGTATCGGGAGAAGATGAAGTATCTGACGAATTTCCAGATGGATATCGGATACAGACAGCAGTATGTCGGTGTTATGTACATGGAATATGAAGGTGTTCCGGTATATTTTATCGATAATGAATATTATTTCAACGGATTCACTCCGTATGGAGATGTGAAATGGGATATCGAGAAGTTTACATATTTCTCCAAAGCGGCACTCTCCATTCTTCCCGTGATCGGTTTCCGTCCGAATATTATCCATTGCCATGACTGGCAGTCCGGTCTGGTTCCGGTATATTTGAAGACATTATTTGCCGGCAATCCGTTCTATCAGGGGATTAAGGCAATCATGACGATCCACAATCTGAAGTTCCAGGGGAATTGGGATGTTCCGACCATTCAGGGGTTGTCCGGGCTTCCTTCTTATGTATTCACTCCGGATAAGCTGGAATTGAATAAGGCCGCCAGTATGCTGAAGGGTGGTCTGGTATATTCCGACAAGATTACAACGGTAAGCAACACCTATGCCGGCGAGATCCAGACGGCAGAATACGGAGAAGGTCTGGAAGGTCTTCTGTCCGCAAGACACAGAGATCTGTGGGGAATTGTCAACGGTATTGATTATGATATCTATAACCCTGCAACGGATCCATTTATTTATAAGAATTATACTGCTAAGAACTTCAAGAAAGCAAAGGCGGAGAATAAGCGGAAGATGCAGGAGGAATTCGGTCTTCCTGTGGATGATAAGCAATTCGTTCTGGGTATTATCTCCCGTTTGACGGATCAGAAGGGACTGGATCTTGTAGACTGTGTAATGAATGAAATCTGTCAGGACGGTGTTCAGTTTGTGGTACTCGGAACCGGCGAACAGAGATATGAGGATATGTTCCGGTATTATCAGGGAATTCATCCGTATAAGGTATCTGCCAATATCTATTATTCAGACGAGCGGTCTCATAAGATGTATGCCGGCTGTGATGTTATGCTGGTTCCATCACGGTTTGAACCTTGCGGTCTGACCCAGCTGATGGCGCTTCGCTATGGTACGGTTCCACTTGTACGTGAGACGGGCGGTCTGAAGGATACGGTTGAACCGTATAATGAATATGAGAAGACCGGTACGGGATTCAGCTTTTCAAATTACAACGCGCATGAGATGCTGCATACGATCAATTATGCAAAGGAAGTCTATTACAACGATAAGGACAGTTGGTACGGCATCATGGAGCGTGCGATGAAGGCAGATTATTCATGGCAGAAATCTGCTGAGAAATATGAGGAGTTATACAATTATATTTAAATATTAGGAAATATCTGTGACATGGAAGGATTGGAATTCCTCACAAAAAGCGGCTGTCACGATTTTGGATTATTCTCATTTCACTTATGGTGATTTGCTAAAAAAGCTCACTAACTCGCTACGCTCAAACAGCGTTTGCTTTTTTGAAAATCAACCATTCGTTCTATGGAATAATCACAAAATCGACAGATGCTTTTCATAGAGGAATTCCAATCCTTCCATGCTATTATCTATCATTTACTATACTTGTGTTTATTGATGGAAAATAAAGGAAAGGGTTCTCGATATGGCATTTGATGGTATTACGGTTTCTAATATTGTATATGAGTTGCAGAATAAGATCATTGGCGGCAGGATTTATAAGATCTATCAGCCGGAACCGGATGAACTGAATCTGATCATTAAGACCTCGGAGGGAAATTACCGTCTGCTTCTTTCCGCGAATGCGACTTTGCCTCTGCTGTATCTGACGACAGAGAATAAGAATAATCCAATGACGGCACCGAACCTGTGTATGCTGCTTCGTAAGCATATCGGGAATGGACGGATCGTACAGATCGATCAACCGGGGTTTGAGCGGATTGTGGTCTTTCATATTGAGCATTTTGATGAAATGGGAGATTTGTGCCGGAAGAAGCTGATCATTGAATTGATGGGCAAATACAGCAATATCATTTTTACAGATGATCAGGATATGATATTAGACAGTATTAAACGGATCGGTTCTCAGATCAGCTCGGTGCGTGAGGTATTGCCGGGACGGCGTTATGAGTTCCCGCCGAATCAGGATAAGATCAGTCCGTTTGAAGTGGATAAAGCCTATTATGAAGCGGTCATGATTACCAAACCGACGACCTTAGCCAAGATGATCTATGGTTCCATCACCGGATTCAGTTCCTTGATAGCAAACGAAATCTGTTATCGTGCAGGCTTGGACGGGAGCAGCAGTACAGAGCTCCTTCGGAATATGTCGAATGATAAGGAATGTCTATATGAACAGTTGATGATCGTGATCCGCATCCTGCAGGATCATCAGTATACACCCGGTATCTATTATGATGATGAAGAGATACCTGTTGAATTTGCTTCCATAGAGCTTACTATGTATTCGGATGCAAGATGGGTCAGACAGGAGTCTGTATCAGAGACATTGCAGGAATACTATGCTGGAAAGAACCGGATTACAAGAATCCGGCAGAAATCCTCCGATCTGCGCAAGATCGTAAGTACCATCCTGGAACGGACAGTCAAGAAGTATGATCTGCAGCGCAGTCAGATGAAGGACACGGAGAAGAGGGACACATACCGTGTCTATGGCGAGCTGATCAACGCATACGGATATGGGATCGAGGAAGGTGCGAAGTCCTTTACTGCCCTGAATTATTATACCGATGAGGAGATTACGGTCCCGTTAGATCCGACCTTAACGCCGGCAGAGAATTCCAAGCGGTATTTTGCAAAGTATAACAAATTAAAGCGTACATATGAAGCATTAACCGAACAGATCGCGCAGACGGAGGCGGAATTATTGCATCTTCGCTCTATTCAGACTTCGCTTGAGCTTACACTGGAGGATTCCGATCTGGCAGATATCCGCCGGGAGCTTACGGAGTACGGGTATGTGAAGGCACATGGACCGCAGAAGAAAAAAGAACGGATAGTGAAAAGCAAGCCGTTTCATTATATATCTTCCGATGGTTATCATATGTATGTAGGGAAAAATAATTACCAGAATGAAGAGATCACGTTTAAGCTTGCAAATAGTAATGACCTGTGGTTCCATGCCAAGCAGGCTCCGGGCTCTCATGTGATTGTGAAGACCGAGGGACGGGAAGAGATTCCCGACCGGACTTATGAAGAAGCGGCTAGGCTGGCAGCCTATTATTCCTCCGAACGCACCGGTTCCAAGGTGGATATTGATTATACCAGACGGTCAAATCTTAAAAAAACGCCGGGCGGCGCACCGGGATTTGTGATCTATCATACGAATTATTCCATGGCTATTGAACCGGATATTCGGGGGATCCGCGAAATTCAGGAATAATATTTGACTTTTATACCATTTCTACCGTATAATAGATTGGATTGTAAGAATACGGACCACAGGATCTGTAAGCGGGATATTATAGTTGACAAACTACAGGGCAGCAGTACAGATTATGTGGGAATTATGGGGTATACATAAGGAGACAGGTAATATGATCTGCAGTATGACAGGATTCGGACGGAGTGAGACGATCAATGCGGAATATAAGCTGGTCGTGGAAATGAAAGCCGTCAATCACAGATACAGTGAATTGAGCATTAAGATGCCAAAGAAGCTGAATATTCTGGAAGGTAATATTCGGACTCTGTTAAAAGAGTACATCAGCCGCGGAAAAGTGGATCTGTTCATTACTTATGAGGATTATTCAGAATCCAATATCAATATTAAGTACAATCCGGATATTGCCGGCGAATATGTAGAATATATGCGGCAGATGGAAAAAGATTTTGGAATCAGGGATGATATTTCCGTGTCAAGACTTGCTATGTTTCCGGATGTATTCAGCCGGGAAGAGCAGTCTTTGGACGAGGAAGCTCTTTGGAGACGGTTGGAAGCAGGACTTAGGACGGCTGCGGAGCAGTTTGTGGAATCCCGCCGGCGGGAAGGAGAACATCTTGTCGGAGACCTGAAAGGCAAGCTGAACGGTATGATGGAAATGGTGGATTATATTGAGGAGGTATCCCCGCAGTTGATCCTGGATTACCGGACCAAGCTGGAAGCTAAGGTAAAGGAACTTCTTCAGGATAATACCATTGATGAGTCCCGGATCGCGACAGAGGTGGTCATCTACGCCGATAAGATCTGTGTGGATGAGGAAACGGTGCGATTAAAGAGTCATATCAAGAGTACGCTTGAGATCCTTGAAGCCGGAGGAAGTGTCGGAAGAAAGCTGGACTTTATCGCGCAGGAAATGAACCGTGAGGCAAATACCATCTTATCTAAGGCGAATTCATTGGAAGTATCCAATAAGGCCATTGATCTGAAGACGGAAGTTGAGAAGGTTCGGGAACAGATTCAGAATATTGAATAACCGAGAGGGTGAGCATATGAATAAAAAAGGACAATTGATCGTAATATCCGGTTTTTCCGGTGCCGGTAAGGGTACTGTTGTTAAGCGTCTGGTAGAAGATTATGGTTACAGTCTGTCAGTATCTGCCACTACGCGCGCGCCGAGAGAAGGCGAGGTTGACGGCAGAGAGTATTATTTTAAGTCCAGAGAGGAATTCATGAATCTGATCGATTACAACGGATTCATCGAATGGGCGATGTATGTTGATAATTATTACGGAACTCCGAGAGCATTTGTGGAAAAGGAACTGGCGGCAGGACATAATGTAATCCTGGAGATTGAAGTACAGGGCGCAATGAATATCAAAAAGCAGTATCCGGATTCCATTTTGATCTTCTTGACGACAAAGAGTGCTGCAGTTTTAAAAGAAAGACTGATCGGAAGAGGTACCGAGTCCGAAGCGGTAATCGCAAAACGTATGAAACGGGCTTTGGAGGAATCCGAAGATATGGAGCAATATGAATATATCGTGGTCAATGATGATCTCGATACCTGTGTACATGATGTTAATTCCATTATTGTAGCCAATGGCTGCAAGGCTGGAGAGAACATAGATTTTATGAAAGCAATGAAAGAAGAGCTGAAAGCAATATAGAAAGGGGTAAACCAAGATGATTCATCCATCGTATACGGATTTGATGGCAGTCGTTAACAGTGATGTGGAGCCGGGAGAGCAGCCGGTTGTACAAAGCCGTTATTCCATTGTGCTGGCTACGGCTAAGAGAGCCCGGCAGATTATCGACGGATCCGAGCCGTTGGTAGAGGCGAACAATCAGAAGCCTTTATCCATCGCTGTTGCGGAATTATACCAAAGTAAGGTTAAGATTGTCGGTGACGAGGAAGAGTAAGCATTTGAGATACAAGAAGGAGCTTTTATAAGCTCCTTCTTTTCCGATGAATCCAAGTTAAGGAATATAAGAAGGTTTCTGGCGCGGTCAGGACCATGATCTGATCATAATAAATGGGGTGAGTGATAGTATGGTATTAAAGGAATTGTTACAGGGACTCGAATATGAGATCCTCC
Source organism: Lachnospiraceae bacterium (assembly GCA_017460485.1). Classification (GTDB taxonomy): domain Bacteria; phylum Bacillota; class Clostridia; order Lachnospirales; family Lachnospiraceae; genus CAG-632. Next base: position 93,734 of record JAFUAW010000175.1, read on the forward strand.
AGGGGAATCTGGATACTGTGGTAACGGGGATGGAAAACGATTCCCGGAAAGTGGAGCCGGGGTATTTATTTTTCTGTATTACCGGAAGTGTCAGGGATGGACATGATTTTGCGAAAGACGTAACCGATCGGGGAGCAGTTGTTCTGATCGTTGAGAAAGCGGTTCAGGTGCCGGATACGGTAACGGTAATCCGGGTGGATAACTCCCGGTATGCTATGGGAATGATATCCTCCGTATTCTACGGAGAACCGTCCAAGCAATTGACCGTGATCGGAATAACGGGAACCAAGGGGAAGACGACGACCTCTTATATGATACAGTCTATGCTGGAAAAGACCGGACATAAGACCGGATTGATCGGAACTATCGAGATCCTTGACGGAAAAGAAAGGATCCCGGCTTCGCATACGACGCCGGAGTCTCTGGAATTGCAGCAGATCCTTTATACGATGGTGCAGAACGGATTGGATAGCGTGGTTATGGAGGTGTCCTCGCAAGGCCTTATGCTAGACAGGGTTGCAGGTGTGGACTTTGACTATGGAATCTTTACCAATCTGTCCGAGGATCATATCGGTCCGAATGAACATGCTTCCTATGAGGAGTATCGGATGTGGAAGAGCCGGCTGTTCCAAATGTGCCGGGTCGGCATATTGAATCAGGATGATTCCGATTACGAGGAGATCTTAAAGGGACATACCTGTGAGGTTATTACCTTTGGTATGCATGCGTCTGCGGATTATCATGCGGATACATGGGAACTCTATCGATCAGAAGGTCATCTGGGGATCTCTTATCATTTGTCCGGAAGAAGAAGCGGGAATATGCTGGTTAATATTCCCGGCAAATTCAGCATATATAATTCCCTGTCGGCAATTGCGGTTGCTTCGGAAATGGGTGTAGATATGGATTCTATTGCTGCGGCGTTAAAAGAGATCAAGGTTCGGGGACGTGTTGAACTGGTTCCGATCTCTGATGCATTTACGATCCTGATCGATTATGCGCATAATGCTGTCAGTCTGGAAAGTATCCTGGAAACATTAAGAGAATATCATCCAAAGCGTCTGATCGCTTTGTTCGGATGCGGAGGCAACCGGTCTAAGACCAGACGATATGAGATGGGAGAAGTATCCGGCAGGATGGCGGATTATACGATCATTACCTCGGATAATCCGAGATTTGAAGAACCGGAGGCAATCATACAGGACATAGTTACGGGGATCGAGAAGACAGATGGAAAGTATACGACGATCATTGACCGGAAGGAAGCATTTCGTTATGCGATACTGAATGCCCGGGAAGGGGATGTGATCGTCCTTGCCGGTAAAGGGCATGAGGATTACCAGGAGATCAAGGGTGTTAAGCATCATATGGATGAGCGGGAATTGATCCGTGAGGTCTTGGAGGAAGAGGATGTCAGCAAAATATGTGGATATAATTATAGATATTTCGCATGAGGCTATTGACAGAGTATTTGAATACCGGATTCCGGAGAAATTGGAAGAACATATTCAGATCGGACTGAAGGTGGAAGTTCCTTTTGGTAAAGGGAATTCACGCCGTACCGGCTATATTGTCGGTATTCACTATCAATCCAAGTGGGATGCAGATAAGATCAAGGATGTTCATGGTATCATTACAAATGAAGTGCCGGTCGAGGCGGAGCTGATCCGGCTGGCCGCATGGATGCGTGATACATACGGATCTACCATGTATCAGGCTTTGCAGACAGTCATGCCGGTAAAGAAAGTGATTCGCCCGGTAGAAAAGAAAGTTGTCATTCTGGCGGTGACGGAAGAAGAAGGTGCTTTACGCCTGTTGGAATACCGCCGGAAAAAGAATACGGCTAAAGTACGACTGCTTGATGCTTTGCTGGAGCATGGGGAGATTCCGTGGAATCTGGCTAAGGATAAGCTTAATATCGGCAATGCGACCTTTGACCGTATGGCAGAGGAAGGAACCATCGAGATCCGGAGCTGCCTTCAGGTGCGTTCAGCGATCAGTTCCCGAAGAATGCTGACAAAAGAACCGGAATTAAATGAGGACCAGCAGACACTTGTCCGGGAATTTGAAGCGGACTATCAAAATGGAGATTATAAGACGTATCTCCTGCATGGAGTAACAGGAAGCGGTAAGACCGAGGTCTATATGCATGCGATCGATACGGTGATACATGCGGGACGGCAGGCGATTGTCCTGATTCCTGAGATTGCACTGACATTCCAGACTGTTATGCGGTTTGAACGGCATTTTGGAGAGCGGGTTACTATCTTGAATTCGAAAATGAGTGACGGGGAACGCTATGATCAATACAGAAGGATCCAGAACGGAGAAGTAAGCATCGTGATCGGACCGCGTTCCGCATTATTTGCTCCGTTTATGAATCTGGGACTGATCATTATCGATGAAGAGCATGAAAACAGCTATAAAAGTGATAATATCCCGAAGTATCACGCAAGAGAGACCGCAATTAAACGGGCGGAATTCACGCATGCAAGTGTGATCTTGGGATCGGCTACTCCGTCTCTTGCTTCTTATTACGAGGCGCAGCAGGGCGTATACCGGCTGTGGGAGCTTAAGGATCGGGCAAATAAGCAGGAACTGCCGAAGGTGGAGATCATCGATCTTCGGGATGAACTGCAGCATGGTAACCGCAGCAGGTTCAGTTATCGATTGCAGGAATTGATTGCAGAGCGGTTGGAAAAGAAACAGCAGATCATGATCTTTATGAACCGAAGAGGTTATTCCAGCTTTGTATCCTGCAGGAACTGCGGAGAAGTGGTACAATGCCCGCATTGTCAGGTATCTTTGACTTATCACGATCATAATACGGCGTCTCCTAAGCTGATCTGTCATTACTGCGGCTATGAAGAGCCGTTTGTAAAGCAGTGCAGGAAATGCGGCTCTAAGCTGATCGGCAAGTTCGGGTCCGGAACGCAGCAGATAGAGGCGGAACTTCAGGAGATGTATCCTCAGGCGCGGATTCTTAGGATGGATGCGGATACAACCCGTCAGAAGCATGGTCATGAAACCATCTTATCTGCTTTTGCGGACGGCAAGGCGGATATATTGGTAGGCACGCAGATGATTGTTAAAGGGCATGATTTTCCGAATGTAACATTGGTAGGAATCCTTGCGGCCGACCTGTCTTTGCATAGTCAGGATTATATGGCGGGAGAACGAACCTTTGACCTGCTGACACAGGCAGCCGGCCGGGCCGGGCGGGGAGAGCTTTCCGGAACGGTAGTCATTCAGACCTATGATCCGGAGCATCCTGTCATTCAGACAGCGGCAGAGCAGGACTATCATTGTTTTTATGATAATGAGATTGCTTACAGAATTGCTTTGAAATATCCGCCGGTATATCATATGATGGTGGTAATGGTAACCGGAGAGGATAAGACAGAGGTGGAACACAGTATCCGTGAGCTGGTCGATGTCTGCCGGCAGCTGGTCCTGTCGGAATCGGACCGGAGCGTACATATCATCGGACCGACGGCACCGGTGATCGGCAAGATCAAAGATATGTATCGCCGCATTTTCTATATCAAGACAACAGATATAGAGAAAATGAAAGGTATCAAGAATCAAATGGAGAATTATTCAGAATCCATGAGAGCAACGGATCATATCCGGATCTTTTATGATCTGAATCCTATGAATATATATTAAAATACAAGATATGACAATACTTTAGTTCATTAAGAAAGGAAGGCAGGATAATGGCAATACGTAAAATCAGATTGGATGGAGATCCGATCTTGCGCAAGGAATGTAAAGTAGTAGATAAGATGACACCGAGACTTCAGACATTGATCGAGGATATGTTTGATACCATGTATGATGCCAATGGCGTGGGGCTTGCGGCACCGCAGGTCGGGATCTTAAGAAGGATTGTTGTAATTGACGTTCAGGATGAGCATCAATATGTATTGATCAATCCGGAAATAGTGGAGCAGGATGGCGAACAGACCGGCGATGAAGGCTGCTTAAGTCTGCCGGGGAAGGTAGGAACCGTGACTCGCCCAAATCATGTAATAGTGAAGGCGTTTGACGAGAATCTGATGCCGATCACGGTCGAAGGAGAAGGTCTTCTGGCAAGGGCAATCTGCCATGAGCTGGAGCATCTGGACGGGATCCTGTATAAGGATCATGTAACGGACGGGCTGCGGGATGCGGAAGCTTCCGGAGAAGCGGAAGACTGATATGTAAGATGCCAGAAAGCAGGTGATAACATGAGATTGATATTTATGGGAACACCGGACTTTGCCGTCGGTGTCTTAGATGCCATATTGGATGCGGGACACGAGGTTGCCGCAGTCTATACTCAACCGGATAAGCCGAAGGGCCGAGGCAAGACTATGCAGTATCCGCCGGTCAAAGAGAAGGCTTTGTCCTGTCAGATTCCGGTTCATCAGCCTGAGAAGATCCGGGATCCGGAAGTGGTCAGGCAAATGGAGGATTACCGTCCGGATGTGATCGTTGTTGTGGCATTTGGTCAGATCCTTCCGGAGTCGATCCTTACATTACCTCCACTTGGCTGTATCAATGTTCATGCATCACTGCTTCCGAAGTATCGAGGAGCGGCTCCAATCCAGCGTGTGATTATGGAAGGAGAGACCGTAAGCGGCGTCACTACGATGTATATGGCAAAGGGACTGGATACCGGGGATATGATCGAGAAGATTGAAGTACCGATCGATCCGAAAGAGACCGGAGGAAGCTATCATGATAAATTGATGGCAGCAGGAGCAGAACTTTGTGTATCTACATTGGATAAGATTGAAAAAGGGACAGCCAAGCGGATACCACAGGACGATTCTTTGAGCAGCTATGCCCATATGTTAACAAAGGCAATGGGAGAGCTTGATTTTGGACAGTCCGCAGACCGGCTTGACCGGATCATCCGCGGTTTGAATCCGAGTCCGAGCGCATATTCCCATATTGACGGGAAGTTCCTTAAGATATTTGAAGCAGATGTAATCGAAAGAAGTTCGTCTGAGGAACCGGGAACGGTAATTGCCGTGGATAAGAAGTCCTTTACTGTGCAGTGCGGATCAGGAGCACTTCGAATTCTGGTGGTGCAGTTGGAGGGAAAGAAAAAAATGCCCGTTTCCGCTTTTTTACTTGGGTATAAGATTACGGAAGGAATGCGGCTTAATAATCCTCTTTAGGAATAAACCGATAATATGAAGATATAAAGGAAGTAAGGTAGTAATATGACGAATCAAGTGAATGTCAGAGGACTTGCTTTGGAGACATTGACAGAAGTTGACCGGGGATATGGGTATGCCAGTGATATAATCCGGGACACCCTTCGAAATTATCAATATCTTGACAAGAAGGACCGGGCATTTTATACCCGCCTTTGTCAGGGAACATTGGAATATCGTATTCGGCTTGATTATATGATCAATCAGGTGTCTAATACACCCATGAAAAAATGCAAGCCGTATATTCGGAATCTTCTGCGGATGAGTCTGTATCAGCTTCTGTATATGGATCGTGTGTCGAAACAGGCTGTTTGCAATGAAGCTGTAAAATTGGCTAAAAAGAAGGGATTTCAGAACTTAAGCGGATTTGTGAACGGAGTGCTTCGGAATCTGATCCGAAAGAAGGAACAGTTGATCGTGCCACCGGAGTCTGACCGGATCGCATATCTATCAGTAATGTATTCTATGCCGGAGCATATAGTGAGATGGTTTTTGGACTGGTATCCGGAGAATCTGGCAGAGACTATGTTTCAAAGATTCTTAGAGAAAAGTCCGACTTGTATTCGGGTAAATCAGGAGAGAATCGGTGTTGATGAGCTTAGAGAAATGATAGAACAGGCCGGGATTCGGACTGTGCCGGGGCTGTATTGTGATAATATTCTAAGGATTGATGATTATAATTATATGAATCGTGTTCCGGGATATAAAGAAGGTTATTTTACCGTACAGGATGAGAGCTCCTGTCTGCAGGGATATCTGCTTCCCATTATGGAATTGAGAAGAATCGGTTCTGCTCGGGCAGGAGAGATAAGGATTCTGGATCTGTGCGCGTCTCCCGGGGGAAAGGTCATGCATGCTGCTGAGCGTTTCTCAAGAGAATTGGAAGGGGATTCTTTAATTATCACCGCCCGGGATATTTCCGAGCATAAAATTGATCGGATCCGAGAGAATCTGGATAGATTGGGATATGAGGGAATCCGTACGGAGATCCGGGATGCTCTGCAATTTGATCCTTCGATGGAACACAATCAAGATCTGGTCATTGCGGATCTTCCGTGTTCCGGACTGGGTGTAATGGGACGTAAGAAGGATATTAAATATCATATTAAGCCGGAGCAGTTATGGGAACTTGAGGAATTGCAAAGGGGAATTCTGCGGAATGCCGTCAGGTATCTAAAACGTGGCGGATATCTGATCTACAGTACCTGTACATTGAATCCGGGAGAAAATGAAAAACAGGTAATGTGGATGCGGGATGAACTGGGTATGATGACAGAATCCATCCGTCAGGTTCTGCCGGAGAAGCTGATAAAAGATCTTGATGGCCAGCCCGGCACGGATCTGGATCAGGGATATTGCACGATACTTCCGGGGCTGCAGGATTGCGACGGTTTTTTTATGGCTAAGCTTCGGTATCAGTAGAAGGTAATGGTCTTAACAGATCGGGTGTAACCGAAATGGAAGAGACCCAAAAAGAAAAAAATGGGAAATACAATGGATATTCGATCAATGGAATATAGAGAATTGGAACTGTATTGTCAGGAACAAGGCTGGTCAAAATTCCGTGCGACTCAGATCTACGGGTGGATTCATCAGAAGCTGGTCCGTTCTCCGGAGGATATGACGAATCTGCCGAAAGACATTCGTGGCAGGCTCGCGGAAGATTGGAAGATTGTACGCGAGGAGACACGATATGTATCGAAGCAGGATGGAACGAATAAGTTTTTGTTCCGGCTGGAGGATGATAATCTGATCGAGAGTGTGTGGATGCCACATAAACATGGAATATCCGTCTGTATATCTTCTCAGGTCGGGTGTCGGATGGGATGCAGATTCTGTGCTTCTACCGTTGATGGAATGGTTCGGAATCTGACAGCTTCCGAAATGCTGGATCAGGTATATGCCATGCAGGTATTGATGGGAGAGAGAATCTCTAATATCGTGGTAATGGGATCCGGTGAGCCGCTTGATAATTATGAGAATTTGATTCGATTTTTGCATATTATCACGGGTTCGGAAGGACTTCATATCAGTCAGAGGAATATTACCGTATCCAGCTGTGGACTGGTACCGGAGATCCTTAAGTTTGCCAGAGAGGGTTTGGCGGTGACCTTTGCTCTGTCCCTTCATGCAACAACAGATGAGGAACGAAAAGAATTGATGCCAGTCGCCAAGCGGTATTCCCTGGATGAAGTGTTATCCGCTTGTCAGGATTATTTTAATATAACGGGAAGACGCGTGACATATGAATATAGCCTAGTGCAAGGCGTTAATGACAGCAGGGAGCATGCGGAACGTTTGAGTCGGCTGTTACAGTCAAAACGTCCGTGTCATGTGAATTTGATTCCTGTTAATCCAATAGAAGAGAGGAATTTTAAGAAATCCACAGAGAAATCCATACAAAATTTTAAATATATACTTGAAAAAAATCAGATAAATGTTACTATAAGAAAAGGTATGGGCAGCGATATTGATGCGGCCTGTGGGCAGTTGCGTCGTAAATACATTGCTTCTCATACATAGGGTTACAGGTTGTTAGGACATATAATGACATAGGAGGAAGCGGTTTTGTTATCTTATGGAAAAACGGATATAGGCCTGAAACGCAGTATGAATCAGGATAATATATTCTATAGTGACGAGTCCGTGGGTCCTCTTCCGAATCTGTATATTGTCGCAGACGGAATGGGAGGACATAAGGCCGGTGATTATGCTTCCTCATATGCGGTACGAAGATTTACAGAGTTCGTGAAACGGTGTGAGGACGAAAATCCGCTCACAATTATGAAGAAGGGAATTCAGACTGTGAATCAGGGGATGCTTGCAGCTTCTCAAAGCCGGGAAGATCTAAGCGGAATGGGAACTACATTTGTGATTGCGGTTGTGAAGGATCATCATTTATATGTTGCAAATATTGGGGATAGTCGTCTTTATGTAATAGAAAAAGGGAATATTCGGCAGGTTACGCTGGATCATTCTCTGGTAGAGGAACTTATTCGAACCGGACAGCTTGATCCGCTGAAGGTAAGAAATCATCCGGAAAAGAATATCATTACCCGTGCGTTGGGGATCGGTGATGACGCCATACCGGATTTCTTTGAGTTAGAGTTGACCATGGATGAGGAAATCCTGCTTTGTTCGGATGGTTTGACAAATATGGTGGAAGACGATGAGATTTTGAATATAATTACAGAAGAACGGGATCCGAGAGCGGCAGTAGAGCGTTTGATCGAGAGGGCAAACTACTACGGTGGCAAGGATAATATTGCGGCTCTTGTTGTGACGCAGTAAGTGAGAGGTGTGAAGATGTTAAAACCAGGAATTATGTTGGGCGATAGATACGAAATTATTGAGCTTGTAGGCTCCGGTGGTATGTCGGAAGTCTATAAAGCAAAGGATCACAAGCTGAATCGCCATGTAGCTGTTAAGGTATTGAAAAATGAATTCAGTGACGACCGGAACTTTGTCTCCAAATTCCGTGTGGAAGCACAGTCTGCAGCAGGACTTGCTCATCCGAATATCGTGAATGTCTATGATGTAGGAGAAGATGATGGTATCTATTATATCGTCATGGAATATGTAGAAGGCATCACATTAAAGGATTATATCTATAACAAAGGCCGGCTTTCTGTGGAGGAGGCACTGGATTTTTCACTTCAGATTGCATCCGGTATTGAAATGGCTCATCAGAATCATACGATCCACCGCGATATTAAACCGCAAAACATTATCGTCTCTAAAAACGGCACTTTAAAGGTGACGGATTTTGGTATTGCCAGAGCGGCAACCTCGAATACGGTAGCTTCGAGCGCAATGGGTAGTGTACATTATATCTCTCCTGAACAGGCAAGAGGCGGATATAGCGATGAAAAGAGTGATATCTATTCATTAGGTATTACTATGTATGAGATGGTGACGGGACATGTGCCGTTTGAAGGTGATAATAATATTACAGTTGCATTGATGCATATTCAGGGAGAAATGATTCCACCTAGACAGTATTATCCGGATATCCCTGCGGCATTTGAAAAGGTAATCTTAAAGTGTACCCAAAAGAAACCTGAACGCAGATATCTGACTGCCAGTGCCTTAATTGCGGATCTTCATAGAGTTGCCACCAATCCAAATGGCGACTTTGTTGTATTGTCTGAGAATGCGTCCAATAATGCACAGACAGTGTCTATGTCTCAGGAGGAATTGAATACAATCAGGGAAGCTACTGCACAGAAGAGTTTGAATACGGTAACTGAATCTCGCAAGGTTTATGAACAGGAGGCTGCATCTCAGGAAAGTATGAATATGAGTACTGGCAGCACTTATGATTCTGATCCTGATACGTATGAAGAAGGTCCGGATGAGGATTTTGATCCAAATGATGAAGATTATCGCGTGGATGCCGATTATGATGATCCGGCAGATGCCGCTTCTGATAATTATGAGAATAACGGATATAATGGGTATAACGGATATGAAAATTCCTATGGATCAGAGGAACCATATCCTTATGATATGAAGGATGAAGACGAGGATATCGATCCGAAGCTGAAGCGGATTGTTATGATCGGTGGTATTGTGGCAGCGGTTCTGATCGCTATGATCGTTATGTTGATCGTGGGTAAGATCAGTGGTTGGAAGTTGACGCCGTCATCCAAGCCGACGGATGCTCCGAGTGCTACGGAAGATACTCAGGATAAGAGTATCGAAATGACATTGGATGTAGTCGGTATGAAGATTGAGGATGCGGAGTCTGCACTTACAAATGCAGGAATTCCATATGTTGTGGATCATGAGAATAGTGATTCTATTGCATCAGGACTGGTAATCTCACAGAGTTTTGATAAGGGAGATAAGATTCCTGAAGGTTCCAGTGTTCGAATTATTGCCAGCTCCGGAAAAGAAGAAGTTCCGGTTCCGAATGTTGTAGGATATGAAGTGTCACAGGCAGAGACATTGCTTGCAGAAGCAGGACTTCAAGTTACACATGCATATGAATACAGCGATGAAGTTGAAAAAGATCATATTGTATCTCAAGAACCGGATTCTACTCAGACAGTATCTAAGGATACTAAGGTAAAGATTGTGGTAAGTAACGGTAAAGAAATAAAAGATGTTGAAGTACCTGACCTTAGAGGTAAGACAAAGGCTGAGGCAGAAGCTACCCTTCAGAATGTCAAGTTGAAACTCGGTAACGTATCCGAGGAATACAGTGAGGATGTGGAAGAGGGAAGAGTGATTGCACAGAGTACATCGGTTGGAACAAAGCTGGCAGAAGAATCATCGATTGATATAACCATCAGTAAGGGACCGGAAGCAACTACGACGGAGGCAACCACGACTGAAGCAACTACAACCGAAACAACTACGGAAGCACCAAAGACTTACAGTGCTACATTTTCTGGAAGTATATCCGTTCCGGATGATTATGAAGGAGAGTTAAATATTCAGGTGCAGTATGTGGTTAGCGGTTCAACACAGGTTGTGGTATCGGGAACAGCTAAAGCGGGTACTCCGTATACGATACCTGCGGATACAAAACTGACTGGATTGTCTGCGAACAATGGGCAGATTCAGGTTACTTACAATGGTTCGGTAAATAAACCGGATGGTGTTCAGCAGTCTGTTAATGTTCAGGTGGCAGAAGAATAAGAGCGTATAATATGCAGGGGACGATCATCAAAGGAATTGGCGGCTTCTACTATGTGGATGTTCCGCTGAAGGGATTGTATGAATGTAAAGGTAAAGGGATTTTCCGTAATCAGAAGATTCGTCTTCTTCCGGGAGATCATGTAATCATAGATGTCTTGGATGAATCCGAAAAAACAGGTCATATTATACAGATTCTGGATCGTCGGAATGAGTTGGTCCGACCGGCAGTATCAAATGTGGATCAGGTATTAGTGGTATTTGCGATTGCCGATCCGAATCCGAATCTTCAGCTGATCGATCGATATCTGCTTCTTATGGAACGGCAGAGGATACCTGTAATTCTCTGTTTTAACAAGATGGATTTATCAGATAAAGATAAAAAAAGCCGTTTATCGAGAACCTATGCGGGAGCGGGATGTAATCTGGCATTTATCAGTACTTATCATCCAGAAACGCTTCTTCCGGTTAGAGACATGATTCATAATAAGATTACGGTATTGGCTGGACCGTCAGGCGTCGGCAAGTCCTCTCTTTTGAATCAGTTGATTCCGGAAGCAGAAGCAAAGACCGGTGAGATCAGTGAGAAAATTCGCCGGGGGAAGCACACGACCAGACATTCGGAATTGAGGAAAGCAGGGCAGGATACCTATATCATTGATACTCCGGGATTCAGTACGTTATATCTTGATGATTTTACCAAGGATGAGTTGAAGAATTATTATCCGGAATTTGAACCATATGAAAATCAATGCAGATTCCTTCCGTGTTCTCATATTCACGAACCGGATTGTGCCGTAAAACAGGCTGTGGAAGCAAAGGAGATCAGTAAACTTCGATACCGGAATTATGTCTCTTTTTATGAAGAGCTTGCGGAGAAAGAAAAACACCGGTACTGATATATTCGGAAGATTTATAATGAATTCAATGGATCCGGATAATATCAGCCTTCGGAGAAAAAAACTATTTGAATAAAGAATAACATTTAAGTACAGCTACAATAGTGGAGAGGAGTACAGATATGAAATTAGCAGCATCTGTTTTATCAGCGGATTTCAGTAAATTGGGAGATCAGGTCAAGCTTGTGGATCAGGCTGGGGTTGATTATATACATATTGATGTGATCGATGGTAAGTTTGCGCCGAATATTACATTTGGAATGCCTGTGATCGAAGCGATCCGTAAGGTTACGGACAAACCGTTGGATGTACATCTTATGATTGAAGAGCCATATCGATATCTGCAGGAATTCAAAGAAGCAGGAGCGGATATTGTAACGGTACATGCGGAAGCATGTACGCATTTACATCGTACGATCACAAGAATCCGGGAATTGGATATGAAAGCCGGGGTAGCATTGAATCCTGCAACCTCTGTCAGCATATTAAATTACATTTTTGATGATATCGATCTTGCTCTTGTTATGAGTGTGAATCCGGGGTTCTCCGGACAGACGTTTATTCCATCCGTGATCGATAAGATCAAAAGAATCCATAAGATTGCTGAAGACAAGGGACTTGTGAATCTGGATATTGAAGTGGACGGCGGGATTACCTTAAGTAATATATCTTCTGTCATTGACGCGGGCGCGAATGTTATTGTATCCGGAGCATCGATCTTCAAAGGAGAACCGGATAAGAATGTAAAAGAGTTCCTGAAAAAGATGAAATAGGAATATCGGAGCATACAATATGAAAACGTGTGTGATCATAGCGGGAGGCGAGTTTCAAACGAAGTTCGCCTCTTCTTATATCAATCGAACTTATTCTGATTTTGGTGGACGACCGGAGCTTCTGATCGCTGCCGACCGGGGGATTGAAGCTTGTATGAAGCTGAATCTGGTTCCGGATCTGATCCTGGGAGATTATGATTCTGTTGATCCTATGATTCTGGAGCAGATGAATCATGCTCATGCACCGGAAAGTATTCAGTTCTCTCCGGAAAAGAACTATTCGGATTCTCATTTGGCGGTTGTACAGGCGATAGAAAGGGGAGCTTCCGACATCTGTATTCTTGGCGCAACCGGATGCCGTCTGGATCATGTTCTGGCGAATCTTGGACTTTTGAAAGCGTGCGCGGATCATGGAATTCTAGCAATGCTCGTTGATGAAACCAACCGGATCCGGATCGTGGATCATGAGTGTATCATAAAAAGAAAAGAGCAGCATGGTACCTATGTGTCAATTCTTCCTTATTCTGATGAAGTGACGGGGATTACACTGAAAGGCTTTCAATATCCGCTGAATGATGGTTCTTTATGTAAAAAGGAGTTCTCGGATATCTACAGTGATATGGGAGTCAGCCGGGGGATTAGTAATATCATTACAGAGGAACGAGCATATATATCAGTAAAGACAGGCTATTTGCTTGTGATTGAGAGCTGCGATCGTTAAATACTAAGTTCAACAACTAAATAAGCACCCAGCCGAACCTGAGTGCTTAGTATTACTAAAAAAGAGATTTATGAAAAACAAGAATGTGAAATATCTAATCTGTATTTTATGATTCTATCTTATATCATAAATATGAATAAAATATGAATTCAAAAAAAACATTATGTAAAACTTATTAGAATTAAAAAAGGAGATTATCATTGTTAAAATACAGGATCCTATGTGTCGGAAAGGTAAAAGAATCTTTTTACAGAGATCAGATACAGGAATATCTGGATGCCATTCGTAAGTATCATCCGATCCAGATCATTGAAGTAGATGATGAAAAGACCAAAGAGGACTTAAGTGAGGCAGAACGGGCAAAGATCCTGGATGTTGAAGGAGACCGAATATTACGGGTATTGGCAGCGGATCATAAGGATTATATTGTTCCTTTATGTATAGACGGTAAACCGTATGATACTGAGAAATGGAGTAAGCGGATCCGAAGTCTGTCCGAGACGGAAGAATATGAACAGATCACATATATTATCGGTGGCTCTCTTGGATTGTCTGACAAGGTTATCCGCCGCGGTAATCAGTCGATCAGCTATTCCCGACTGACATTCCCGCATCAGTTAATAAGAGTAATACTTTTGGAGCAGATTCTAATTTGCGGTCAAGCTGATCAGACAGGAACAGCTCCCTATTTGTGATAAGGCTGATTGTGAATAATGCGGTAGCAGCGGTAGAGTTGTTCACATAAGACGACTCCGGTCAGCATGTCGGACATAGTGATCTGAGATAAAGATAAGGCTTCAACCGGAGAATCGGCTGCAGGATATCCGATCAGATAGCAGATGTGCGAGATTCCTTGAATTCCCATGGTATTCAGATTATCTGACAGTTCTTCCGAACTGAGATTGGAAGCTTCTTTGGTGATCCGGAAGCAGGCAGAATGTTCTTGACCGAGAAGCGTATGTATTGTTTCGTTCAGCTTCCGTTCTGTCATAGGCAGATAGTATATCCTGATCCTGCAATAAGCAGACAGACGCTTCGTATATTCATCAATGGCTGCTTTCATATTCATAGTGGGTTTCTTTGTATTAATATATATTTCAATATTCATGGATCATCAAGAAGTAATTAACTATATATTTTGATTTTCGTGCTGCTGTGAAAATAACAAAACCCTCAGCGATCGATCATATCCAAGTATCAAAGCCAAGGGTTATACAATAAATGCACCAGATAGGAATCGAACCTACGCACCTGGCTCCGGAGGCCAGTGCTCTATCCACTGAGCTACTGGTGCATCGGTTAGCATTATACCTCATAATTTGCAGAAATGCAAACACTTATTGATTTTTATTTTTCACTTTGCTACAATGATTCATGAATTGTGAATGTAGGCGAATGAGATCAGACGAATCATGATTTGAGAAATAAATAAAAGAATAAAACAATTGAGATAAAACGATAAGAAGGTGCAATTATGGCAAATGATTTTTGGAAGCAATGGAACCGGAGATTTAACCGGCTTCATTTTCGAGATACAGAGATTAAGACAAAGGGAGATTCCATTTATATTAATCCGACGATGAAGTTCATTTTTGTATGGGCTGTTTTTTTAATTGCATTGATCTTGTTCTTGGTAATCGGAAAACCATTTTCTAAGGATAAGAAGGATACGGATCAACCGGGACAGGATGTATCGATCACGGCGGATAATGGTCAGGATGAGCAAGAATCCAAAGACGGGAAAAGTAGTGCTTCCACTGAAAACACTTCTTCCGAAGCGGACTCTGATCCGGATGGAACAGCGGCGGATCCTGCAGTATCTCCGGACGATGATAAGCTGATCAAACGGAATGAGTATCCGGCGGTAAATTCTTTTGCGGAAAGCTACCTGAATGCTACGACGAATTGTGATTACAATATGCTATGTACCATGGTGTCGGATCCTACCCAGATCAATATGGATGAGTTGGAAAAACGATTGAATTACGCGACAAAGTATTCCAATCCGGAATGCTATACCGCACCGGGACTCAGTGAGGGCTCTTTTGTGGTATATGTGGTTGTGAATACGCAGATTCCGGGAGTGAATGTGCAACCTTTAAGTATTCATCAATTCTATCTGATACCGACCGCATATGGTGGATATGTTCATGATAATACAATAACATCAGATTCCGAGATCATGGCATATATTCGTGAGTTGGATCAGAATCCGGAGATCATCAAGGTATTTGACCGCGTGGAACAGAATAATATTGATTCTGCCGCTCAGGATGAGACACTTCAGCAGTTCTACGACAAAATAAACGCGGCGACGGAATCGGATGGATCGGCATCCGAAGAATCAACATCGGAATAATGGATAAGATCAGTATGTGATAACAAGAAGACCGAGTAGGGGTATACTCTACTCGTTTTTCATAGTAAACGACTTTGGATAGAAAAGTAGTGAATAAAGAAGTTATGAATGGTAAAGATGCAAATACAGTACGCTTAAATAAGTATATCAGTGAATGCGGGATCTGTTCACGCCGGGAGGCGGATCATATGATCGAGGATGGGCGTGTGCAGGTAAATGGCAGACCGGCAGAGCCGGGAATGCGGATCTCGGACGAAGATCAGGTTGTGGTTGACGGCAGGGCAGTGAAACGATCCGGAAATAAGGTTGTGATCGCTTATTATAAGCCGAAGGGCCTGGTCTGTTCCAAGGATGGACAAGGTGCCAAAACAGTATTTGAGGATCTGAAATATCCGGTTCCGCTTACCTATATCGGACGTCTGGATAAGGATTCGGAAGGATTGCTTCTGCTGACCAATGACGGTGATCTTGCGAATGCCATCAGCAGAGCACGGAATGAACATGAAAAGGAATATGAGGTGACGGTTCATAAACCAATATCCAAAGGATTTCTAAGAAAGATGGCAGGTGGAGTTCCCATTTTGGATACCGTGACCAGACCGTGTGAGATCTATGCAACCGGCGAGCGAAGCTTTACCATCATTTTGACGCAGGGCTTGAATCGCCAGATCCGGAGAATGTGTGAAGCCTGCGGATATTATGTTCGGACATTAAAGCGCGTCAGAGTTATGAATATCGAGCTTGGAGACTTAAAAAAGGGGGAGTACCGTGAACTGACGACGGAGGAATTAGAGCGATTGAGGAATCTGACAGCCGTGAAGGATACGACAGTAAGGAACGATAAGCTGTTCGGAAGGAATTGGTAATTATGGTAAATCCATTGGATTAAAAGGATCTTTTCTAAAAATGAATTGTAGAATGGAAAGAATAGAATAAGAGGTAGCAGTATGAATCAGATGGACCGCATGAAGGAATTAGTAGAATTATTGAATCAGGCAGGGCGTGCATATTATCAGGAGGATCGGGAGATCATGAGCAATCTGGAGTATGATGCCTTGTATGATGAGCTGGTAGAGCTGGAAGGTCAGACAGGAGTTACGCTCTCGAACAGTCCGACGATCCATGTCGGGTATGAGGTTGTCAGCGAACTGGTAAAGGAGGTACATTCCTCGCCAATGCTTTCTCTGGATAAGACGAAGGATGTGGACGCGCTGGCAGCATGGCTTGGAGATCAGAAAGGACTGCTTTCATGGAAAATGGACGGTCTGACCGTTGTATTAACCTACAACCATGGAGTGCTGGAAAAGGCGGTTACCCGTGGAAATGGTGAAATCGGAGAGGTAATTACTAACAATGCGAAGACCTTCAAGAATATTCCGCAGAAGATCCCGTATCAGGGAGAGCTGGTGATTAGGGGAGAAGCGGTTATTAAGTATTCGGATTTTGATAAGATCAATGCCGCGATCGAGGATGTGGACGCGAGATATAAGAATCCAAGAAATCTATGCAGCGGAACGGTCCGTCAGTTAAATAATCAGATTACGGCAGAGCGGAATGTGCACTTCTTTGCATTTAATCTGGTAGAGGTAGAGGATGTAGACTTTCACAATTCGGTGAAACGGCGGTTTGAATGGCTGACAGAGCTTGGCTTTGACGTGGTGGAGTATGTAGAAGTGACCGAAGCGACCATACGGGATGCGGTGAAGGCTTATGCAGCACGGATTGAGAAGAATGACTTTCCGTCGGATGGTCTGGTACTGATTTATGATGATGTGGCATATGGCAAGAGCCTTGGGAATACCGCCAAGTTCCCACGGGATTCTATTGCTTTTAAATGGGCGGATGAGCTTGCCGTAACACATCTTCAATATATTGAATGGAGCCCATCCAGAACCGGACTGATCAATCCGGTTGCGGTCTTTGATCCGGTTGAATTAGAGGGAACCACCGTCAGCCGTGCAAGTATGCATAATATCAGTATCTTGGAGAGCTTCGAGCTTGGCGTGGGGGATGAGATTACTGTCTATAAGGCGAATATGATCATTCCACAGGTAGCTGAGAATAAGACAAGGAGCGGTACGGTTCCGATTCCGGAGCATTGTCCGGCCTGCGGGGCTCCAACAGAGATCCGGCAGATCCGGGACGGAAGGGCACTCTATTGTACCAATGATTATTGCAGCGCGAAGAAGATCAAGCTGTTTACGCATTTTGTATCCCGTAATGCCATGAACATAGACGGATTATCCGAAGCCACACTTGAACGCTTCGTAGAGGAAGGCTTTATTAACGATCTGTATGATCTGTACAGATTAGAGCCGTATCGGATGCAGATTACCGTGTTAGACGGCTTTGGTGACAGATCGTATGAGAATCTGATCCAGGCGGTCGATGCCTCCAGAACCACAACACTGTCCAGATTCCTATATGGACTGGGAATTGCCAATATCGGAGTCGCTACAGCGAAGCTGATCTGCAGGCAGTTTCATAATGATCTGGACGCGATCTGCCATGCGCCGGTGGAGGATTTTACAGAGATTGAGGGCGTCGGCGAGATCATTGCGGAATCCGTGGTGGCTTATTTTCAGAATCCGGACAATCTTCATAGAATTGAGGAGTTACGGAGAGAGCTTACCTTTGAGCAGGAGGTTGTAGAGGAAGGGAGTCAGACGTTAGAAGGACTGACCTTTGTTATTACCGGTTCCGTG
>JAFUAW010000176.1 GCA_017460485.1 Lachnospiraceae bacterium
GAAGTATTGTAAGTTCTGCAAGAAACATACAATGCATAAGGAAACTAAGTAAATCATGATAACCACATAAGGAGTGATTATAGTGGCAGAGAAGAATGAAGGAAAGACAGCTTTGAAAAGAAGCTGGTTCCAGGAATTAAAAGCCGAATTCGGTAAGATCGTATGGCCGAACAAAGACACTCTGATCAAAGAAGCTGTTGCGGTTATCATTATTGCAATCATTATTGGAATTATCGTGGGTCTGGTAGACCGGGGATTGATCCTTGGACTGAATGAGCTGAAAGAGGTAGTGTCCAATATGCAGGCTGGGTAAAGGTTGGTGATTATATGTCAGATGCAGAAGAAAGTAAAGCAAGATGGTATGTAGTCCATACCTATTCCGGTTATGAGAATAAAGTAAAGGCTGATATTGAGAAGAGTGTTGAGAATCGCGGACTGGAAGATCAGATCTTGAAGGTCGAGGTTCCGCTTCAGGATGTTGTTGAAGTGAAGAACGGTGCTAAAAAGAAAGTTTCTAAGAAGATGTTTCCGGGTTATGTTCTTTTGAACATGATCATGAATGATACAACATGGTATGTCGTACGTAATACCAGAGGTGTTACAGGCTTTGTAGGACCGGGATCCAAGCCGGTACCGCTTACCGAGAGTGAGATCCGTTCCATGGGTGTTGCAACCAAGGCTCAGGTTGAGGTTGATGTTGAAGTCGGAGATACCATTAAGGTTATTTCCGGTGCATGGGAAGACACCATCGGTGAGGTTAAGTCCATTAATATGGCAAAGCAGTCCGTAACGATCGACGTAGATATATTCGGACGTGCAACATCCGTAGAGATTGGCTTCTTAGAAGTACAGAAGTTAAGCTAACAAGTGGGAGGGTATCCCCCGTAAGTACCACAATATATTCAGGAGGTATAAGCTATTATGGCTAAGAAAGTTGAAGGTTATATTAAATTACAGATTCCTGCAGGTAAGGCAACTCCTGCTCCACCGGTTGGTCCTGCACTTGGACAGCACGGTGTGAACATCGTAGCTTTCACGAAGGAATTTAATGCAAGAACAGCGGATCAGGGTGATATGATCATTCCTGTTGTTATCACAGTATATGCAGACAGAAGCTTCAGTTTTATTACGAAGACTCCACCGGCTGCAGTACTTCTTAAGAAGGCTTGTAAGATCAAGTCCGGTTCCGGTGTTCCGAATAAGACCAAGGTCGCAACGATTACCCGCGCAGAGGTTCAGAAGATTGCTGAGCTGAAGATGCCGGATCTGAACGCAGCTACCATCGAAGCAGCAACAAGCATGATCGCCGGTACTGCTCGTTCTATGGGTATCACAGTTGTCGATTAATTAATAAGTGGGAGGGTCGCTCCCGATAATACCACAGGAGGTTTTTAGATTATGAAAAAGGGTAAGAGATATGCGGAAGCTGCAAAATTAGTAGACAGAACAGTTACTTATGATGTTGCAGATGCCGTTTCAATTGTTAAGAAGTCAGCAAGTGCTAAGTTTGATGAGACCGTAGAATGCCATATTCGTCTTGGTGTTGATGGCCGTCATGCAGATCAGCAGGTTCGTGGTGCAGTCGTACTTCCACATGGTACAGGTAAGACCGTTCGCGTGTTGGTATTTGCTAAGGGCACCAAGTTAGATGAGGCTCAGGCTGCAGGCGCAGATTACGTTGGTGGTGAGGAATTGATTCCGAAGATCCAGAACGAAGGCTGGTTAGACTTTGACGTAGTTGTAGCAACTCCGGATATGATGGGTGTTGTTGGACGTCTGGGTCGTGTACTTGGACCTAAGGGCTTAATGCCGAATCCGAAGGCCGGTACAGTTACCATGGATGTAGCTAAGGCAATTGCTGATATCAAAGCAGGTAAGATCGAATACCGTCTTGACAAAGCTAATATTATTCACGTGCCAATTGGAAAAGCTTCTTTCTCTGAGGAGCAGCTAGCGGACAACTTCCAGACGTTAATCGATGCAGTGAATAAGGCAAGACCGTCAGCAGCAAAGGGACAGTACTTGAGAAGTGTAACCATTGCTTCTACAATGGGTCCTGGCGTGAAGCTGAATGTAACCAAGCTTGCTTAATTCCAGCATCATAGAGAGAAATCAGACTCCGGTCCTTGTCATGGGGATCGGAGTTTTTATTATGTAATATTCAGATGGTTCGCATATTCCAGGAATGCCTGGCACATCAGCGGATGTGTGAAGCCAAAGGCTAATTCCGGCATATGGATATTCGTGATCCGTACAAGCTGATTCGTGATCAGAAGATTCATATGTGGAAATGGCAGAGACGGAAGAGGGATGTAATGATAATTCCTGGTCTCGCGCGCCAACTTCTGCATATGAGCAATATGTGCGTGATAAGCTTCTTCAGAATATGGGAGCGGGGATAAGGCGGGTCCGTATTCTACATAGACAGGATAGGCATCCGGAGAATCGGGGGTAAGCTCTGCCACATATTCATAGATCTCACCGTAGGACAGGCATTTTTCCAGTTGATGCTGCTGAAGTGCCCACTCGGTAGCAAGCTCCGGCAGATGATACATATCCACCAGCTCTTTCGGCATGGTTGCCAGGGAAGGTACATTCTGAATGCGAATGATGGTGGTGGTCTTCCGGTTAGGATACGAGGTCGGATTGATCTTCATCAGAGGCAGGGAAGACCGAAGCAATTCGTTGAAATTCGCCTGCATATATGCGATCGATTCCGGATCGGTATCATAATGATAGAGCCCCTCTGCTCCTTGCACATGAAAGGCAGAGATGCAGGCGGTACTGGGTGCCAGAAATACCGTATGTGCAAAGCGGCTGCCGTTTGCTCTTTTACAATAATAGGATTCTACCATACCGGACAAATAGAGCGGAAGCCAGCTGGTGATCGCGTCGCACATTTCACTCAGATTCCGGTCGATATTATGAATAATATGAATATGGATCCCATGCTCAACACATGCCTTCATTAAATAGGCCCACTGCTGATGAAAGCTCTGATCTGTGATCATCCATCTCATATCCTCATCCGAATACAGATAAAGCTCCTGACAATGACTGTTCAGACTGCTTGTCAGGAAACGCAGAACGGCTCTTTGAAGACCTGCAGTGCCATAATAGACAGTGTCGCTGCCGTCATGATCATTAGCGGAAATCAAGTTGTCAGGATATCCGGCTGCAGCCTGATCGGATGGGTGTGCTCCTTCTTGGGACGTTCCGCGGTCTTCCGACTTCCAGGCAATCGAATTAAATGCCTGAAGAAGCTTCTCGGCTGCCTGAATATTCTGGTTGAGCTGCCATTCCTCATGATATAACCAATGTCTGTAAATTTGCTTATTTAATTTTTCTTCGGGGGGGGGGGTAGCATGATGATCTGAGATAACTCCTGTAGACGACCATTTTTCACAATATTGTCCCATAGGATCGTGCATAACTGATCTGCCACGACCGGATTCGTCTGGTTCAGAGGCTTGCGCTGATTGCTCCGATACCGGCTGATCGCGGATGCGTCAATGTGCATGAGCCGGCTTAACTGAGAATTCGTCAGATTCGCAAGATCCATAGAGATTGTCAGATGTTCTCCAAAGGAAGAATGTGCCTTGGCAGGATCGGTGGTCGGAAGGGTGACCGGAGCAGAAGACGGGGACTCGTGGAGATATTCACGGAGCTTAGCTTCCACTCTCTCCGCAGGAAGATCCGCCGGGCAAGAGAGGATCTGGCATAGTCTTGCATAGGGTTTGGCGGATGTGCCTGTTCCGAATGATCGGAAGGCTCTGACTGGCGTACCGGCGGCTTCCGGTCGGGAATCCATATCCTTGACATAGAGGACGATCCCGTGCACCAGCTTCGAAGTCGTATTCCCCTCCGGTCGGGGAATGCGGGATCCGCTCTTGAATCTGCTGATATTCGTCCGGTCCAGACCGGCATACCCGGCAAGCCTGCCGACCTGCAGCTGCAGCTCACGCAGAATGTAATTGAATCGATCTGTAAACATATCAGCTGTCCCCCCTCTCTGATCTCTGTAATCAACCCTTGTTTCACTCAATTATAGTATAGTTCCATATCAAATAAAAGGTGTGCCAAAATCATTGTCAATGACGTTTAAATGGCACATAAAGAAATGGATAATAAAACAGATTGACATATGTAACCAATTAGGGTACTCTTGTATAAGAACTATCCAAATTGGACACAATATAGAATAAAGGATTCAATAACATGAGATATCTGATGAAAGAATTAAGAAAAAAAAGCGGAATGACACAAAAAGAGTTTGCGGAGCATTATGAAATACCGATCAGCACTTTGCGAAAATGGGAGCAGGGAGAAGCGTCTCCTGCACCATATGTTCTAAAACTGATTGCCGGAACTCTGCCCGGAAACAATATGGAAATGCTGAAGCTGGAAGGAAGAAATGGTCTTCTATACTATTATGACCAAAGAGCGAGCATGGTATATGATCAGATTGGTAATGGAATAAAGGTCGAGAAAGACTTGACGGATGTAAAACCGCAAAACCTTATTATTTACCTGGAAGAATTGTATGAAGCATTTTATGAGGCTCAGAATAAATTCAACCGTGATTGTCAATATGATAAGGAAGAAGATGTGATATGGACAAAATGGGAGGAGTGATCTCTATGATTAATGATAGAAAATAATACTATCTGATGCATAAAGATATTATGGTTTGTCTTATGGAGATTGATGAAGACGGTAATATCAAAATTGTTCGCCGTAATGAAGCC
>JAFUAW010000177.1 GCA_017460485.1 Lachnospiraceae bacterium
ATGCGGAACCAGCTATCTCCATAACCTGATCACGCGTGATCCGCAGTGGGCATGGTTTGATCCGGTAAGCACTATGACCTTCGGGAACAGCTTCTTGCTCCGTAAGCCGCTTACGGCTGTGCTTGCGAAGAATTTGAAGGGTGCCAGAATGATGGATAATCTGGAATATGAGATTGATCTTCCGATGGAGGAGGGGCTTGCCATGTCCGGAATTACCACATTGGAAGTGAGCCACATGATGGCATTTCCGGATCATGGACGTGGCATCAAATTCATCAATGCAGTCTTTGTGGATTCCATGAGCTCGCGTGACCGGCACCGTTTCTGGCTGATTTATAATTATATTCTTAAGAAGGTATCCTGGATGAAGGGCGGAAAGCAGCTTTGCTTAAAGAGCCCGGATAATACGGCGCGGATCGGATTCTTAAAGAGAGCCTATCCGGGTGCCAAGTTCATTAACATATACCGGAATCCTTATGTGGTCGTGCGTTCGGCTGTCCATATGTTCAGTACGGAGATGAGCAAATTCGCTATCTCGGAGCCTTGTTCGGATGAATATCTGTTGGATCATATTTGTCAGCTGTTCGAGGTGGTCTATCGTCGGGCATTCAGAGAGCTGGACCGGATTCCGGAGAAGGATAAGGTAGATATCAAATATGAGGATTTTGTCGTGGATCAGGAAGCGTACATGCAGCGGATCTATGAGAAGCTGGGACTTGACGGGTATGAGAAGGCGGCACCGTATTTTAAGGAATATATTGATTCCATGCAGGATTATAAAACCAATACGTATGAGTATTCACCGGAGCTGATCAAGAAGGTCAATGAGCGGATGGGCTTTTATTTTGAACGGTATGGATATGAGATGATCGAGTCGGGTGAGGATGTTCGGTAACGATGAGGTAACAGTAGTATAAGTAAGCATATCAAAGGAGATCAACATGGGTAAATCAGCAGCCGATATATTAAAAAGGGAACAACTGGATGCAATTCTGATCACGGATCCGTATAATATGCGGTATTTAAGTGGATTCCGCGGCGGCGAGGGAACCTTATATATATCAGAACAGAGCCTGGTTCTGATCACGGATTCCCGTTATACGGAGGCGGCGGGACAAGAAAGCGACTTTGTGATTGAGGAAAGCAATCATCAGAGAAATACAAAGGATATTCTGACAGAATATATGGAACGGGAACATGCGGCACGGATCGGATATGAGGATATGTCTATGCTTTGCCACACATTTCATAATTATGAGACACAGCTTCCGGTTGTAAAGGAATGGGTTCCGTTAGGGCAGGCAGTCAGTCAGCTTCGTCAGGTCAAGACGGAGGAGGAGCTTAATTGTCTTAGACAGGCAGAACATATCGGAGATATGGCATTTGGCAAGATCCTGGACTATATCAAGCCGGGCGTGACGGAACTGGATATTCGGGCGGAACTGGAGTATGATCTGTTGAAATGCGGAGCGGAAGGCTTGTCATTTGATACGATCGTTGCTTCGGGAATCCATTCCTCTATGCCGCATGCGATTCCGACGGATAAGAAGATCGAATACGGTGATTTTATTACGATGGATTTTGGCTGCCGGTATCAGGGATATTGCTCCGATATGACACGGACGATTGTGGTCGGTAAGGCAGATGAGAAGCAGAAGGAGATCTATCAGCTTGTCTTGAAGGCAAATCGGGTAACGGAATCCCTGCTTCATGCTGGCATGATCTGCAAGGAAGTGGATAAGATCGCGCGGGATATTATTACAGATGCCGGTTACGGACCGTATTTTGGACATGGACTGGGGCATAGCGTCGGCTTGGAGATCCATGAATCGCCGGCGTGCAATATGCGGGATGATACCGTTTTGAAGCCGAATATGCTGATGACGGTGGAGCCGGGCGTCTATCTTCCGGGCTTCGGAGGTGTGCGGATCGAGGATATGGTAATCGTGAAGGAAGACGGAATTGAGAATCTGGCACATTCGAATAAGGAATTGATTGAGTTATAAGAGATAATATAGTATAATTATATATTGATTTTAAGAAAGCATCCTGCTTATAGCAGGACGGTTGAGGTAGGAACAAATGAAGATAATCATTGCCGGCTGTGGCGGTGTCGGCGGAACCATTGCGGAACAGCTTGTTCAGGAAGGTCATGCGGTTACGGTAATCGAACGAGATAATAAGGTGCTTCAGAATGTAACATCGAGGATCGATGCGATGGGAGTACAGGGGAACTGTACCAGTATTGCGATTCAGGATGAGGCAGGAGTTAAGAATGCGGATCTCCTGATTGCGGTTACGAATCACGATGAAGTGAATATGCTGACCTGTCTGATCGCCCGCAAGATCGGTAGATGCCAGACGATTGCCAGAGTACGTAGTCCGCAGTATTACAGTGAGATTGACTATATCCGGGATGAATTGGGATTGTCCATGGCGGTGAATCCGGAATATGCAGCAGCACAGGAAATGGCTCGTTTGATACAGATTCCTTCTGCTCTGGAGGTGGATTCTTTTGCCAAGGGGCGTGTGAATATGATCAAGGTAGAGATTCCGGAGGGCTCTATTCTGGATCAGATGAAGATCATGGATTTTAAGTCCAAGGTTGGCGGCGATACTCTGGTATGTATCGTGGAACATGGGCAGGAAGTCTATATACCGAATGGTAGTTCCGTTCTCTATGCAGGCGATAAGATATCGGTTACAATGCCAATCTATGCCATGAACGGATTTCTTACTAAGATCGGTATCAAAGCGAAGGCTATCAAACGGGTAATGATCGCCGGCGGTGGTAAGCTTGGGTATTATCTGGCGCACATCTTATTGGATGCGCGCGTGCAGGTTAAGATCATTGAACGTAATGAAGACCGTTGTGTGGAGCTTAGTGATCTTCTTCCTAAAGCAATGATCATTCATGGCGAAGCAACGGATAAACAATTATTATTGGAGGAAGATATCGAATCTATGGATAGTGTGGTTGCGGCCACCGATCAGGATGAGGAGAATCTTCTGATGGCGTTATATGCCCATAAGGTTGTAGAGGCCAAGACGATTACCAGGATTAACCGTCTGTCCATCGGGGAAGTGATCGGGGATCTCTCGGTTGGCAGTGTCGTGACACCGATGAATATTACTGCCGGTTATATCATCCGTTATGTACGCTCTATGCAGAACTCTTACGGAAGTAATGTGGAGACTTTGTATCGTCTGGTTGAGAATAAAGTTGAAGCATTGGAATTCATTGTGGGTGAGAATGCGAAGGTTACCAAGGCAACCTTAAGTGATCTGAATATCCGAAAGGATGTGATGGTCTGCTGTATATCCCGTCACAAGAAGGTAATCCGGCCGACCGGTCAGGATCAGATTCAGGCAGGAGACAGCGTGATCGTAGTAACGACCAAGCCGGGACTAAATGGGATCGACGAGATCCTGGATTAAGTGATATAGGGTAATATGCGATGAATTATCAGATATTAAGATATATATTAGGATTAATATTAATATTCGAGGCAATATTCTTATTGCTGCCGGGTATCGTGGCGGCAATCTACGGAGAACCTTGCGGCTGGTGGTTTTTGGTAACAGCGGCGGTAGTTGTCCTGATCGGATTTGCGCTTCGCATTAAGAAACCGACGAATATGCAGTTTCATGGCAGGGAAGGTCTTGTTCTGGTATCAATGAGTTGGATTCTGATCAGTCTGATCAGCGCGTTTCCTATGACTATAAGCGGTATTGTTCCGAATTATGTGGATGCGCTGTTTGAAATGGTCTCCGGATTTACGACCACAGGTGCCAGCGCGCTGACTACGGTTGAACATCTTCCTCATTGTATTAATTTCTGGCGCTGTTTTAGTAACTGGATCGGTGGTATGGGTGTGATCGTGTTCATTATGATGATCATTCCGAAAACAGCTTCCAACGCGAATATGTATCTGATGCGCGCGGAGAGCCCGGGACCGTCTTTTGGCAAACTGGTTCCGAAGCTCAAGAGTACCGCAAGAACTCTTTATCTGATGTATATCGGTCTGACGTTGGTTCAGTTAATTCTTCTGCTCTTCGGCGGTGTCTCATTTTTTGAAGCCTTGTGTATCTCAATGGCAACGGCAGGAACCGGCGGATTTGGGATCCGTGATACTGGATTCAGTCTGTACAGCAGTTATGTACAGATCGTAGTGACGGTTTTCATGTTCTTGTTCGGTGTGAATTTTAAGTTCTATTTCCTGTTGATCATGCGTAAGATCAAGGATGCATTTGCGATTGAAGAAGTATTCTGGTATACGATCCTGTTTGCGGTTGCTTCTATCCTGATTGCGGTCGATATCTATCCGATTGCCGGAACGATCGGAGGCAGCTTAAAACATGCTTCTTTCCAAGTTGCAACGGTAATGACGACAACCGGCTTTGCGACAATGGATTTTAATGCGTGGCCGATCTTTTCCCAGGTGCTTCTTGTGCTGTTGATGTTTGTGGGTGCCTGCGCCGGAAGTACCGGCGGTGGTATGAAGGTGTCTCGTTTTATTATCTACATCAAGTCAGCACTGAAAGAGATGGCAACGCTCCTTCATCCGAACAGCGTAAAGAAGATTAAGATGGACGGAAAGGTAATTGACCATGAGACCATCCGATCTGCAAATATCTATCTGATCATATATGTTCTGGTTATGGCATTATCCATTATCATTGTCAGTCTGGATCAGTTCGATCTGGTAACAACGGTAACTTCGGTTATCGCAACCTTTAATAATATCGGACCGGGACTCGGAGCGGTCGGGCCGGCAGGGAATTTCCATTCGTTGTCGATCTTGTCGAAGCTGGTTCTGATCTTTGATATGCTTACCGGCCGTTTGGAAATCTTTCCGATCGTAATCCTGTTCGTTCGGGACACATGGAAGAAATAATAAAAGATAAAACAAAAACTTCGGCAGATAATCTGCCGAAGATTTGTTATGTATTACTGTGGAGTTTTTGTATCACGATCTACCGCGACATAGATCATGTCATACGCTGTACCTATAACAGAATTATCTTAGGATTTTCAGCCTGAGAAGTCAATAGATTTCAAAAATCACAAATTATATAAATTATTCATGTAAATAACCTTAATAAAGCATATAACCGGTTGATAAACTTAAATTTTTTAAGTATAATACATGGTAACCAGAGACGGGAGAAATAACAGTATTGTGAGGAAGAGTGAAATGAAGAAAGACGCGTTAGATCATATTGATCTTCAGATATTGAATATGCTTCAGGAGGATGCCAGAAAGCCGGTCAAGGATATTGCGGAAGCAGTCTTCCTGTCATCTCCGGCGGTTTCTGCCCGGATTGAACGGATGGAGAAGAGCGGAATCATAGAAGGATATCATGCCAGTATCAATCCATTCGCGCTTGGATATCATATTAAGGCATTTATCAGTCTGGAGATCGAGCCGGTGCGGAAGAAAGAGTTCTATCCTTATATTAAGACCTGTAAGAATGTGATCGAATGCAACTGCGTAACCGGCGATTATTCGATGCTGCTGGAAGTATTGTTTTCGGATACGGTTGCACTGGATCAATTCATCGGAGAACTGCAGGAATACGGGAGAACCCGTACTGTGATCGTGTTCTCAACTTCGGTGGAGCATCGGGGAATCCAGCTGGAGGTTCCGGATAAATAAAAGAGATGGAGAATAATTATGTGGATAGCAGACGGATGGAAGGATTATGAAATATTGGACTGCTCGGATGGAGAGAAGCTAGAGCGATGGGGAGACTATCTGCTGATCCGTCCGGATCCCCAGGTGTTATGGAATACGGACAGACAGCTTCCCGGCTGGAAGAAGTGTAACGGTCACTATCACAGAAGCAGTAAGGGCGGCGGTGAATGGGAATTCTTCCATCTGCCGGAACAGTGGGAGATTCACTACGGCGATCTGACCTTTCACTTAAAGCCGTTCAGCTTCAAGCATACCGGATTGTTTCCGGAGCAGGCGGTGAATTGGGATTGGTTTTCTTCTATTATTAAGGAAGCGAAGAAGAAGGAGCCGGATCGTGAGATCAAGGTGCTCAATCTCTTTGCTTATACCGGAGGTGCTACCTGCGCGGCAGCTTCCGTCGGAGCATCCGTTACGCATGTGGATGCGTCGAAGGGCATGGTAACGTGGGCCAAAGAGAACGCGAAAGCTTCCGGACTGGAGGATGCCAAGATCCGTTGGATCGTGGATGATTGCGTGAAGTTTGTGGAACGGGAGATCCGCCGCGGCAATCATTATGATGCCATCATCATGGATCCGCCGTCTTACGGAAGGGGTCCGAAGGGCGAGATCTGGAAGATCGAAGAAAAAATACATGTATTTATCGCGTTGTGCGCGCAATTATTAAATGAGGAGCCTTTGTTCTTTCTTGTGAATTCTTATACCACCGGTCTGGCACCGGCGGTGCTTACCTATCTGATTTCATTGGAGGTCGTTAAGACCAAAGGCGGATTCGTGGAATCACAGGAAATCGGACTTCCTGTAAAGGAAAGCGGACTGATCCTTCCCTGCGGTGCCGCGGGACGGTGGCATAGATAATACAAATCATATTTTTGATCAAGCTGAGTATACTATATTTAAGGATATTTATTACGATGGGTGTTAAAGTCAGGCTTTAACACCCATAATTTATTTGAAATGAATAGTAACAAAACGGAATTAAGTATGCATAGAACAGAAGATCAGAAATATCAAACAAATAAATATCAAAAACAGCATAAGGACCGTCTGTTTCTGTCCAAGATCATAGTGGTTGGAGTGCTGCTGGTCTTGCAGATCTGCGTGATCGCCTATGCTACATGGAGAATGGGAACGTTGACACCGTATCTTCAACTGACATATTCGATCGTCAGTGTGATTGTTATGATCTATATTGTCAACCGCAAGGATAATCCGGCGTATCAGCTTGCATGGTCGGTATTGATCCTTTTGTTTCCGTTATTTGGCGGGATCTTCTATCTGGTTATCGCCGGCAATCGGTCTACCAGTCATTTCGTACGGAAGATGCAGAAGAGCATTCAGAACTCGTATCAGCTTCTGCCACAGGAAGCGGATGTAAAACATGCGCTTGCCATGCAGTCTGTTACTGCGGCGATGCAATCGGGTTATATTGAGAAGTATGGTCCCTATCCTGTGTACAGACATACGGAGGTGAAGTATTATCCGCTCGGCGATGATCATCTGGAACCGTTATTGCGGTCACTGAAGGGTGCTAAGCGATTTATTTTTATGGAATACTTTATTATCCGTGAAGGAGTGTTTTGGAATTCTGTGTTAAGCATTCTGGAAGAAAAAGCAGCGGAGGGGGTGGATGTCCGCGTGCTGATCGATGATTTTGGCTGTGTGGCTACAATCCCGCCGGGATATGAAAAGAGACTTAAGGAGAAAGGAATTCAATGCTATTCCTTTAACCGGTTTATTCCCATCCTGACACTGCGCCTTAATAACCGGGATCATCGGAAGATTACGGTAATTGACGGACATACGGGCTTTACCGGCGGCGTAAATCTGTCCGATGAATATATTAATGTGACACATCCGTATGGACATTGGAAGGACGTTGGTGTTATGCTGAGAGGCGAAGCGGTCTGGAGTCTGACGGTCATGTTCCTGCAAATGTGGGATTATGTGGCGGGGATTACAGAGGATTACGCGCAGTACGCGCCAAGGACGGATGAGATCGCGGCTATTCAAGATGATGGATTTATTCAGCCATATAGTGATTCTCCGTTAGATGATGAAGTAGTGGGAGAAAATATCTATCTGAATATGATAGGTCATGCAAGAAAGAGTGTATATATCATTACACCGTATTTGATCTTGGATCACGAAATGATCACAGCATTATCTCTTGCAGCTAAGAATGGGGTCGATGTTCGAATGATCCTTCCGGGGATTCCGGATAAAAAATTAACTTATACCTTGACGAAAGCCAACGCAGAGGTTTTAATAGAAGAGGGTGTGCGTATATATCTGTATACACCGGGCTTTACACATGCTAAGATTATGGTGGCGGATGACAAGATCGCCACGGTAGGAACCGTCAATATGGATTTCCGGAGCCTGTATCTTCATTTTGAATGCGGAGTATGGATGTATGACAATTCAGTAATAAGGGAGATATCCGGGGATTTTAAGGAGACGCTTCGTAAGTGCCGGGAGCTTTCGGTCGATGAATATAAGAGCCTTTATTGGTATCAGCGGATATGGCGGGCATTGCTCAGATTCCTTTCTCCGTTGTTGTGAAACAGGTGGACAGGACGGGAACGGGTTTGTTAATATATATATAGAAGTAATTCGGTTATATGTGATATTATAGTTAGGTAATAAGTCCGTGTTAATCGCGGAACGAAGGGGATACTATGGATCAGGAAGAGGAAAAGAAGGATACTGCAAGAGATGTCAATCCGGCAATTCTGGAAGCATTTGACGGCGATCTGGATGAGTGGCTGGAGTGGAATCGACAGGCAGAGGAATTCAAAGAACAGGTTAAGGAAGAAGCAGAAGAAGATGATGGGATCGAACGCCAGTTGACAGCAGACGGCAAATCGGTTGAGTGGTTCAACATCCGCGCGGATCAGATGATCAGTTCCGATCCTGTTTCTGAAGTGCCTGCTGCTGCAAAGAGTGAGGAAGAAGTATGGACAAGAGATTCGCAGTCTGTACAGCCGGATCCGATGGCGGCCGGCCATTTACAAGAGATCCGGCCGACAACCGAGAAGCTGACAACAGCTCCGACGGCTGAGTATAAGACACAGGCATCTTCTCTCCTTCGGGCTGAGACCGAGCGGTTAATAGCGGATGCTTCTTCTCGGATATATCAGGGACAGCCTGGAATTCTTTCAGATGACGGCAAACATGCTGATATTCATCCGATCGATATCACAGATCCGCATTATGTGAATTACAAACCGGATCCGTATTATGAATACGGAATCGGACCGGAACCGAAACGCCCTCGTGGAAGAATAGGCGGACCTGCAGGTATGTCGATTGCTTCTATGTGCTGTGGAATTGGAAGCCTGATGCTCATTTTCTGCGGATACGGTATACCGCTTAGTATTGTGGCTTTGGTACTTGGTATCATATCTCTGAATCGGAAGCAGAATACCACTGGCGGCAAGGCAATGTCCATTGTCGGTATCAGCCTGGCTTCTGTATCGATCATTGGAATGATTATTTGGTTTGTCTATGTGATCATGGATATGTAGTTATAAAAACTTGTAAAAAAACTGAAAATAATGCTTGCAAATTAGAAACAGATGGTATACAATAGCATTTGCTGTGACATGATAGCTGTGATTCGTGAGGTTGCTGCACTGGTTGCAGGTTATTTACGAGGAGCGAATGTCAAGTTAGGAAACTG
>JAFUAW010000178.1 GCA_017460485.1 Lachnospiraceae bacterium
CCCGCCTGCTGTGCCATATTGAGACCCATGAAGCCCATCATCGCGCCGTTCGGATTGCTGGCAGCGGCCTTCATAGCATCTGCCTGTGCACCAACCAAGGTCGCGCCTGCCATGGTAGGGTCCTTTAACATACCGGTACGCTGTGCCTGCTTGATCAGCTCCTCGTCTTCCTTCGGCAGTGTAATCGGATTCAATGCAATAGACTTCACCTTCAGTCCACGAAGTTCTCCCCATTTCTTAGAAAGTACTTCATTGATCGCGTCCTCTAATTCCGTTGTATGGGTCTGGATCTGGTTCGGACGAAGCTCTAATTCAGACAATCTGCCGAGAGCCGGTGCCAATGCGCTGATGAACTCCGTCTTCAACTGTCCCTCTAATTCACTTCTCAAGTATTCGGATTCTACGTTACCGCAGACATTGGTATAGAACAGCATCGGGTCAGCGATCACAAAGGAATATACGCCCGAGCATCGAACAGAAACATCAATATCCAAATTGATCTTAGAATCTACAACACGGAATGGGATCGGATTCGGAGTACCGAACTTGTTATCAATTAACTCCTTGGTATTGAAATAATAGATTCTCTGATCTTTACCGGTATCTCCGCCATAAGCGATACGCTTACCGATCGTCTTGAACGTATTCAGGATTCCCTGACCTAATCCGCCATAGAAAATACTTGGTTCCGTGGACATATCGTATGTATACTCACCCGGTACGGCACACAATTCTACAACCTTACCCTGATCTACGATGATCGCGCACTGACCATCTGCGACAGCAATTCCGGAACCATTCGTGATGATATTGTCATTTCCTTTGTAATTGGATGACCTTCCGGTTGTCCGCTTAACCCCCTTAGTAACCATGACATCCTTGTCCATTGCTTCACAGTAGAAGAACTCCAACCACTGATCTGCCAGTGCGCCTCCGGCTGCACCCATTGCTGCTGCAATTAAACCCATAACCTTTTCCTCCTTTTGTTTTTGGATCTCCCATAATTCATGATCTGAGACTATACTGCCATTATAATATAATTTGAATCAGATTGCTATGATAAGCTTATGATTTTGTCGTATATATAATACCAATACAGAAAGATAGATATATAGTACCACATTTTTACAAAAAAGACCCTACCCAAACGGGTAGGGTATAAGAATCCGATTGGAATTTTATGCTGCACATGATATTATGATTACAGGTATTACTATGGGAGGAGCACCAAATCTATGATATTAAAGGAATTACTGCGGTATAACGATATTGTTATTCAGTGTCATGATAATCCGGACGCAGATGCACTGGCTTCCGGGTATGCATTATATTGGTATCTGCAAAAAATGGGAAAGGACGCAAGACTGATCTATCGGGGGAGAAACGCGATTACTAAGAGCAATCTGAAGATCATGCTTGAGAAGCTTAGAATTCCGGTCAGCTACGAGCCGAACTATACAGATACCCCGGAATTACTGGTAACGGTAGACTGCCAGTATGGGCAGAAGAATGTTACCTATACTCCTGCTCAGAATGTAGCTGTCATCGATCATCATCAAGTTACCGTACAGGTTCCGGAAATGTCAGAGATCCGGAGCAATATAGGCAGCTGCGCTACGATCCTTTGGGATATGATCCGGAAGGAAGGTTTAGATGTCATCGAAGATCAATTATTATCTACGGCATTATACTACGGATTATATACAGATACCAATCGTCTGTCGGAGCTCTCCCACCCTCTGGATCGGGATATGATGGACTCTCTTGTATACAACAAGAGCATTATCACTGAAATGAGCAATTCCAACATCTCTCTGGAAGAATTAAAGATTACGGGGAAAGCCATTCTGGACTATGATTATTGCGCTTCCCATCGTTATCTGGTAATACAGGCGGACGAATGTGATCCGAATATTCTTGGCGTTATCAGTGATTTCTCCTTAGAAACCGTCGGTGTAGATATCTGTCTTGCATTCTACATCAGCGTACAAGAAGTAAAATTCTCAGTTCGAAGCTGTATCAAAGAGATCCATGCCAATGAGCTGGCCGCATATCTTGCGGAAGGAATCGGCGGCGGCGGCGGTCATACCTACAAGGCGGGGGGAACGATCCGTCCCGAAAAGCTTCAACTGAAAGAAGATGATAATCTGGCAGCATTTGTAAATACGATCTTCCGGGAACGGCTGAATGAATATTATGATAAATATGAAATTCTATATGCCCGGGATACCGTTCTTAATATGACAGGCATGAAATTGTATGAAAAACAACCGCAGGAAGTCGGATGTGTCAAGATCACGGATCTGTTCCCTGTTAATACAATTGTGGAAATACGAACCTTGGAAGGCGATTTAAACGTAAAGATTGAAGACGATATGTATTTGATGATCGGTATTGAGGGTGAGGTCTATCCGATCAAAGAGGATAAGCTTCTAAGAAGCTATCAACCACTTAATGATTCCTACAGCCGGACATTTGAATATGCACCACAGATCAAGAATGTGATCACAGGAGAAAAGAAAGAAGTACTGCCATTTGCCAAGGGCGTGATCAGTACCGGAACTTCCAGAATCCATGCCCGTCCTTTGACCAAAGCAGTCAAACTATTCACTCTTTGGGACGAAGAAAAATACTATTCCGGCGATCCCGGAGATTATATTGCAGTTCGCGAAGACGACGAGCACGATATCTATGTTATCCGGGGCAGATTATTTCATCAGTTGTACAAAGAGATTACCGAAGGATAATTATTCGATTCCATATCCGGATTTCTGTTCTATGCTAAGATCGGTATCTTGCAGAATCTCCCATCCCTTATTTTTAAGCTCATCCAAGGTATAATGCCGGAAATAACCGACATGAACCTCCGATGAGACGGTGTAGGATGTAGTAATAAAGTGATCAGTTGGTCCATGGTGGCCAAAGCAGTTCTCAACACATGCAACTTCAACCCAGCTGTCCATATCAATGACATCCGTGATTCTTCCGATCTGAATATACAGCAGATCCTTTACTGTATCGTACGAGAATTCTGCCGCATAGGACGCATTCAGATAGATACTCAGATCGGATTTGCCGATAAAAGCTCCGTCCTTAACCGAATACCGGTATAGGTCTCCGCTGCCATATGGCACCAGAAGAGTATCTGTCTTACCGTCCCGATCCGAATCGCAGTAATAGAGTCCCATCGGTTCCAGTCCGGAACAGCCGATCTCCGTCTGTACGGTTCCGTCTCTTCGAATCAACAGGATCTTAGAACCATCTGTCACGGCAAACAGATCCTTATCATCCGGATGTATGGTCACATATTCCGTTCCGTTCCAATCTTCTATATGCGGAATTGTAATAAAATCTCCGCTATCCAGTCTCAACAGATAATCACAGGACGAGTCAGCATAATAGATGCAATTCCCATCCGGATAATACTGCGGTTTAATAGCCGGTGCCATTGCTGTATCCGGAATCGGATACTCTGTCGTTTCATCCGTCACAACATCATACACAGAAAGAATATAGGTGCCAACCTCCGGACGGATAATATAAATCAGCTTACCTTCCTGATAGTTGACAGAATTCGGGCTGATGGTATAGACATTCGGAATGACGCGTTCTTCAATCTCCCCGCCTGCTATATCTACAGATATTAAGTTCAAATCCAGAGATTCACTACGGGATAGATAGCAGGTTCCGTTATTACATCCAAGTAATGTATAATTGTAAGTTCCCATATCCGAATTACCGATGATGACCTGACGAATCAAAGAACTCGTATCCGGATCATAGAAAGTGAGTGTAATACCCGTATCTTCCTCTGTCAGGATCGCCAATACAGAATCATCCAAATAATAATCAGATCCGGTAGATGCAAGAACGATACTGTCATCATATTCTATCCATTCTTTATCTGAGATATATAGGCCGTAATATATGATCTCCCGTCCCGAGAATGTATGTGCATACACACCCTGATTGATCACTGCATCTCTCAGATTATCGGTAAAATGCTTTACCATACTCACTTGATCGGATCCGCCGGATGGCATCGGAACGGCCATTCCACCATTTTGCGTAATATATAACGGCCAGCCGTCTCCATCTCTATCACTGATATCTACAATAGAATCGTTCAGATTATGATGGTAATAACATTCTCCGGTGTCAAGATCATAGAGATCTACAATATTACCGCAATAGTAAGCCACATAATTATTAGCCGGAAGATAGAGAAAATCACTATCTACCATGACCTCGTTACTGGTAAAATCATAATCCCAGTACAGACTCAGATCGCTTGGATCAAAGCACTGAATGTAGGTATGATCGGTTGATAAAAAGGAGTAATTATACGAAGCAGCATTGGACTTGCCGTCATCCAGACTTGCAGCGGTAAGTAAATGGCTGTCATCCGCCCAATACAAATCCCGGATAAAATGATTCGTGATTTCCGTGTAGACCGTCTGCCCGGTTTTAATATGATAGACACCGGCTATATATTGCATCTGACCGATAAAAGAAGTAAAGGCAATATCATCCTCATTAGGGGAAAGCGTCCAGTCAATCATGCTTAAAACCTCGTCTTCCTTCTTTTCCGGAAGAGGGATCTGCAGCAGGATAGTTCCATCAGCAGCCGCATATTTATATATGATATTCGTATTTCCCCGGATCATAAAATTACCGTCTGATGTGACGACTACGATATCCGGCCGATAACTGTCATCCTCAAGCCCGGATTCCCAGAGCATGGAAGCAGAATCAAGATCATACATACAGATCTTGCCGGAAGTCCAGAACAAAAAACGGTCCTCTGACAGATAAGTCATTCCGTATATTTTATCCGAAGAGTTCTGTAAGGTAAGCAACGGTTCATGAGTATCGGTATTCCATATATAGATCAGATTTCCGGAATCAAGAGCCGCAAGGGAAGTACCCTCCGGCGATACCTGATAATCTTTAATCTGGTTAGGCATCTGATAATTCCATGCCGCATAGATATTATTGCCGGAGAGAGAGACATAGGACAGAGTAGAGTCCGTCAGGGCTCGCAAAGCTTCCGCGGTAACCGGCCGTTCATCCTTCTGCGGAAGCGCATACAGTGCCAGCAAAAGAGCGGTAATGCGCTGCTCATTATCTAATAATTGCTTAGATTCATTGGCGAGATACCGGGACTGATTACGAAGAGATTCCTGATAGTTTGCCTTAATCTGATTTCTGCTATATAACATATATCCGCCAAATGCAAGAGTAATACACATAATTCCCGCAAATACAGCAGATAATCTCTGCATCTTATACTGACGATGACGGTTCATCAATTCATCATAAGAACACCCAAGCAGTGCAGCAGCAAGCCGGGGAAGCTCTTCCCGATTGGCCTGCTTGATCGACATACGATAGTCACAGGACAGCGGTTCTAATGAAACTTTGATAGTCTGCGGCTCGCCCTTATCATTATTAACAATGCGTTCCTCACTTAACAGGATTTCCGGAATCACATCCTGCGGCTCGCCGTTAACAAGAACCGTAAGGATGTGTCTGCGGGAATGATTCCTCAGAAAATACTCAATCTCCCGGGACACCCATATGGATTCCCGGGTATTCATTGAACAGATAACTATAAGATAATCGGCATGCTCTAAGGCATACGATATATCATCGCTGAGATCACTGGTTATAGGGAGTTCATCCTTATCACGAAAAACCCGGTCGATCTTCTTCATGCCGGACTTCTTGCGGATCTTCGATGGAACATGAAAATGCTCCAACTCACGCTGAATGGATTCAGCAACTTTGATATCTTCCGGCGCATGCTTATATGAGATAAATGCATTATAGTGATCGATCATGATATGGATTCTCCCCCCTAAGGATACTATGTCGTACTGCCTTTATTTTAGGAAAAAACCTCTGACTTGTAAAGAGGGGATCTTTCTTTCGCTCTTATGCCCACGGATTACTGCTTTCCGGCTGACGGATATCGGCAAGCAAGAACTGTTCCCAGAGATACCATTTGCCGTCCTTGGCCTGACGAAGCTGAACCGCTCTCGGACTGTCAGCACCGCCGGAAGTCAGATACAACTTGCCATATCCCTGATCGTCATAAGAATACGGATTCTCACTGACACAGATCGTATACGGCTCGGATGGTACATAATCATTCTGTGGAGTTGCACCTTTGAAATAGGATCGCGGAACATAATCTTTATCCATAAAACGATCACGAATAAACTGCTTTTCATACTCACTTAAAGAACCCGGTCCTTTCAGATATGTCAGCATAGCCAGAGATAATTCGCGATCTTTTGGATAGAAACAAAGTGCAACTACAGTAAGCGCAGCGGTATCAAATGGCGTTGATAATGCAGCCTGCGGAAGACTCTTGAACTGCTCCAAGGTATCCGGAAGTGTCGGAAATACAACTTCCTCTGTATGATTTCCTGCCGGTTTTCTGACACCTCCTCCAATACTTTGTGTGCCCTGTTTTAAATCATCAAATAATCCCATATACATTCTCCTCCATTAAAGTATCAGTACGATTACTTCGTAATCCTGCTGTGTTGGTCTTATTATTATACTTCAAGCACCGATTTTTTGCACTACCCAAATGGGTGGCTTTGTGATATGCTTATCCTGATCATGGTTGATATATTGTTAAGATGAATCAAAATAAAAAGTACGAACCTAATGTTATTTGAAAAAAGAAAAAGGAAAGGGAATGAATCATATGAAAAAAAGATCTTATATTATGTTGACCGCGGCACTTTGTCTTCTGCTTACCGGCTGTCAGAGAGGGTCTGCCGGCGATTCCAAGTTCGGACAGAGCAATCATAATTCTTCCACAACAGAAGCGGTCTCTGACGACAGAACAACAGATACTGATAATAATCATGATACAGAGACTGCTTCTGATATTAGCAATGATACTACCGAAGCTCCTGAATCAAGTACAGAAGAGGATACGGGTGTTCCGGGACCGGGAGACGGAGATATCTATTCCAACTCTCCATATATGTTCAATGAATATCCGGTAAAGGGACATTTTAAGTCGGGTCGGGCAGTATGCTTTGATGAGGTTGCATATCTCGCGCATAATGACGGAATATATAAGTTGGAGAATAATACTTTTGCCTATCTGTTTGAGGCAGATCTGGATGATAATTTAGCGATCTGTACAGATGGCTATGACCTCTATTATATCAATTCCGAGGGAGAACTCTGGAAGATCGATGTCACGGATGATTACGGGCGCGGAGAATTGGTTGAATCCGGTTTTATAGAAGGAAGCTATGTAACAGGTGCCGGCAAAGACTGCATCTACATGCGAACGCCCGATACGCTGGATCCGGAATACGGTGTCTTGGATGAATGGGGTAATGTCTATCGCTTTAATACCCAGAACGGACAGTCCGAGCTGCTCATGGAAAGTGCTTATGCAGACTGTGCCGGAGGATATACCTTTATCCGCAAAGAAGCGATGGATGTCAGCGAAGGCGACCTGCTGATCTATGATTATGATGGCAGTCTTCTTGTCAGTACCTCAGCCTGCATTAGTGTATCCGCAGCGGTTGGTACGGTATGGTTCTGCACCGGAAGTATCGAGGGTGGCTTTGCCTCTCTCTATTACATGAACGGCGGGGTAAATGGTTACACCATGCTCTTTGATTCTCAAAATGACGGTCGTTATCAGTATGGATACGGTGTCAGTGGCTTCCTTGTATCTCATATGTATGATGATGGTAATGATCTGGTCACGGAATATTATGATCTGCGAACCAATGAATATATTCCGGAGGAGAACATGCGGGTCAATGATACCTCTGTATTCGGTGGCTATACCCTTGGCCATCATGCATACTATACTACCTATAACGCTCTATATGAAGAGGATGCTAACGGAGATCTGCAGCTTGTCTATCAGCAGCCGGATGATGTCTGGTCCCTTATGTACCTAAGCAACGACTGCCTCATTCTAGATCATTATGATGATGACAGTTTCTATGAGTTAATACCGTTAGAACCTTAATACCAATACATGAAACATACGATTAAGCGCATCCTGCCCAACTACATACTGATTGCATTCTTCATTTTGGCTTATCTTGTTTTTAAGACGATTGCATTTACAACACCTTCCGAGCAGCCGCTAAAAAATATCTCTAATTTAATGATGTTTGGATGCAGCGCGATCCTAATCGGGATCTGGGAAGTGAACTGTTACCGAAGAATCATGTATCGCGCGATCCGGAGCTATATCCTCTGGATCGCCGTCAGTATGCTGCTATTTATGTTCTTTCATACTCTGCGCAGAACTGCGGTAAAAGGACTTGCTTTCTATGACAGCTTTTCCTGGTATCTATACTATATTCCCATGCTGACAATCCCGCTTCTGGCATTGATGGCGTCTCAATATCTGGGGAAACCGGAGAACTATTCTCTAAAGCCCATTCAATATATATGGGTGATTCCAACCTTCATTCTGCTGGTATTTGTACTGACAAATAATCTGCATCAGTTAATCTTCCGTCTTGCTGACGACTGGGTAATTACCGGAGATTATTCTCGCGGACTCATGTACTATTTTATTCCCACATGGATCATCCTGCTTATTCTGCTTACCTTTCATAATATTTATCGCAGCGGCAAGCCCTTATTTGCAGGACGTTTTCTTCCATTACCATATATTCTTCTGATGATCGGAATTCTATATACAATTCTATATATCTTGAGTGAACCATTTCGAAGGTTCGTTCATCTGGCACCTACCTATTGCGTCACTGCCGCTGTCATCATTGATACCCTGATGTATTATGGGTTAATCCCTACGAATAGCGATTTTGAATGGGGCTTCCGGCAATCCGGCATGGA
Source organism: Lachnospiraceae bacterium (assembly GCA_017460485.1). Classification (GTDB taxonomy): domain Bacteria; phylum Bacillota; class Clostridia; order Lachnospirales; family Lachnospiraceae; genus CAG-632. The sequence goes on from JAFUAW010000178.1 coordinate 8,863, forward strand.
TATGCAGATCTTAGATCATGAGGGAGCAATCCGGTATTCTTCCGGTTCCTCTCATATTCTGTCAAAAGAGGAGATGGATCAGCTGATCAAAGAGGGTACTCTGATTACCGAGAACGAACAGGAGCTTCATCTGCAAGACATTCCCGGCGGATATGCTTACTATGCACATGATATTCACGATATTCACACCATCATGGAACAGACATCGCAGACGAACCAAGAATTGGAGAATATGAATCAAAAGCTTCGGGAGAATATTCAGATTGCCGAGGAACGCTGGCATCTGGAGCAGGGAAATCATCTATTTAATTCCTGCTTTACCGATACTCTCTCCATGCTGACCCGGATCGATGACCTGCTTGCGGATACCGATGGTTTGCCAATAGAGCTTCTGCGCCGCCGTCTGGGACTAATCAACATCTATGGTGCTTATATCAAGCGTAGAAGCAATCTTGTCATCCTGAACGATCAGCACACGGAGCACGCCGGAGGAGAACTGGTGCTCTGCCTTCAGGAAAGCATCCGGAATCTTCGGCTGTATGGAATTCAGACATCCTACTCCTTAAAGGAGCTGCATAATATGAATATTGAGGAGACCATTCTGATCTATGATCTCTTTCAAATGTTATTGGATTCCTATTTGGAATCTATCTGGTATCTCTATATTCTTTTGACAGAGAACCGTAATACAAGGGGCTGTACTTTCCAGCTTCGCTTAGACCGCGAACTGCCGACCACCGATCTGATATCCATCGAACAATGGAAACAGACCGCTCTCTCTGCCCTGCACGGACAGCTCCGCACAGAGGCAGACGAAGAAGGAATCGCGGTATCCATTCAATTCGAAGTTAGTAATTTGGAAGGAGGTATCACTTATGACCACCTTTCTTAATTCTCCTCTGATCCTTCAGAGTCTGGCATGTACCTTCGGACTCCTTGCCCTAGCCTGCCTTCTGGTCATCCAGAGTATCCTGCTGTATTTTCGCAGACGAAGCTATATCATCGCGAATACCTTTGTGGTGCTGCTGCATATATTCTATCTGTCGGCGATCGTCATATTATTTAATATCTATAATCCGGAACAAACAGGTATGAGTATGTCTTCCTGGCTTCAGTTTTATAATCATGTTCCCGCTGTCATCTATCTGATCTATGCATTTTTTATATGTATCTTATGCGTGATCATCGCCCTTTGGATTCAGCATCTATTCATGACTCAGATTAACACCTCCTCCATTCAGGTGGCGATCAATAATCTTTCAGACGGATTATGTATCTATGATACGGATGGTCGTCCGCTGCTTATGAATCCGATCATTGGTGAGTTGTCTTTTTGGCTGACAGGAACTACCTTTGTCAATGCTAATCATTTATATCAGGTAATAACTACACCGCAGGAAAAGGAACCGTTCCGGCGCATGGAATTCGGTAACGGTATCACATTGATCCTGCCGAATGAAGAGATATGGCAGTTCATGCATCAGCCGATCACGAGAGGCGGGAAAACCTATTATCGTCTGATTGCACATAATATTACAAGGCTATATAAGGAATCTGTGACCTTAACCCATAAACAAAATGAACTTCGTAAAGTACAGGAACGTCTTTCGGCAACCTTGGATGCAGTTGAACAGACCGAGCACGAACGGGAAAGTCTGAAACTAAAACTTCAGATTCATGAACGGTTCGGTCAGACAATCTTAAAAGGGCAGCAATGTCTGACAGAAGAAGAACCGGATCCGGCATTGCTGACGGATGCTCTGACACAATGGAAGCAGACCATCCATGACTTTAAGAATGCATTTACAGATATTGATAACCAACACTCCTCTCATCCAACGGAGAATCTGATGCGGGTAGCTCGCGACTTAAACTGCAGAATTGAAATTACCGATCAAAGTGGATATAATGAAGATACTCTTATTGACGATGCTTCAGAGGCCGTCTTTACCGCAATCCGGGAAGCGTTATATAATGCCGTCCGTCATGCAAATGCAACCCGCCTATATATAACTGTAGACCGATCAAAGGATGGACCTGCTCATTATATCATTACGGACAATGGTACCGCGAAGTCCAAAGAGATCCATGAGGGCGGCGGTCTTACTTCAATTCGGCGAGAATTAGAACGGATCGGCGGAAGCCTGACAGTATCCGGTCATCAAGGTGTTCGTCTGGAGATTACAGATGGAAGACTATAGTTGATCAGCAAGGAGGAATAACAGAATGGTAAATGTTCTGATCGTAGACGATTCCGCAATTGTGCGGTCGTTATTTGAAACCATTATCAGCAGCAAGAATAGTAAGTATCAGATTACAGCACAGTTATCCAGTGCCAAGTCTGCGGTTCTTTATGTGAAGAATAATCCTGTTGATCTGATCCTTATGGATGTCTACACAGAGAATCGGGAAAATGGTCTGGCAGCCGCTGAGATCATTAAAAAAGAACATCCCGAGATTAAGATCATTATCGTTACTTCTTTGCCCGAGATGTCCTTTATTGAGAAAGCCAGAGATGTGGCGCACTGTGAAAGCTTCTGGTATAAGGAACATGGGGATATCTCTCTGTTAGAGGTCATGGACCGAACCATAGAAGGAGAGAGCATCTATCCGGATTCCTCGCCAGTAATGGAGATCGGCAATGCCAAAATCATTGAATTCACAGAAACCGAACTCAAGGTTCTGCGCCTGCTCTGTGAAGGCATGCTGAACAAGGATATTGCCGCGGAACTGGATATTACGGAGAATACCGTCAAATTCCATATCAAGAATATGTTAGCAAAAGCAGAGTATAGCAACAAATATCAGCTTGCCATTGATGCCGTAGAGAAGAAATTAGTTGTTCCGGGATTTTGAACTTCTATTCCGGATCATTCAAAGAACTGCTCCAGGTACTGCTGGTATAGGTCTCTGATCCGTCGTCATTAATCTTGAAGGTAACGTAAAAGAAATCACCGTCTTCCGTCTCCCATTTATATGCGTGACGCTCATTATCAAATACCTGATCCCAAGGTACACCGTCCACACCAAAATGATCTCTGTACTCTTCATAAGTCGGCGAACCATAATTCGGATATCCGGTCTCTTCCTTCGCCCAATCGAAGGTTGCCTTCAACGTATCGAAGTCTACGATTCCCGTTGCATCTGCATTAGATTTACCATAGTCACTGCCGGAATTATTATCATCGGCTTCCGTTGTATCCTCTGACTCGGTGGTATCCTCTGACTCGGTGACATCCTCTTCCGTCACATCATTCTCAGAAGCATCCTGATCCGATGTATCCTGATCATTCCCGGCATCTGCAACAAAGCTTCCATCCCGCTTCATAACGTAGGTAACACCCTGCATATCCAGAGAGAGCGTATCACCCTTCAAGGTATAATCACACTTGGTCGTACCATAGACGGTAACGATTCCCGGCTCCCATGTAATATCCATCTTAGTGTCAAAGAGCATGAAGGTTCCGGTTCCATCCGCATTCAGTGTAAGATAAGACTCGCCCATTCCGGACTGTTCCAACAGATCATGACTGACGGTCGTACCATTACCCTCATATTCATAGAGCGTATAGGTACCTGCATCTCCCTTCGTATCAGATGTGGCAACACTTTCTTGAGTGTCCGTATTTACCATGCCATCACCATCCATGATATTACCGGATTTTCCGCCGCATGCCGCTATCGACAGGGTCATGGCTCCTGCAAGAAGAACAACTCCCAATCTCTTCATTTTCATAATAAAATCCTCCTACATATTATTGAATTGTTACTTTTAGACGGCTTATTATAACACGCCAAATTAGGATTTGCCCCACCCAAATGGGTAGTATTTACTATATATGCAGGAAGCGGTTCTTTTACATTTACATCATGGTTTTCAGACTTTCGATCAATTCCATATCGGATGACGTAACCTTAAGATTGGTCTTCATCACTTCTCCATCCGGATGCGTGATCTGAATCTCAATCACACTGTCCACCGGAATTCCTTTGGTCTTTACTGCGTTTAAGAACAGCGGGAACTTCGGATGGTTCTCCGTGAATTGATTCCACATTCCCTGTAATTTGAATATAAGTGCCGGATTAGGTCCTTTCATAATGTATACCTCTTTTTCTTTTCTACTTCTTCCTGCCAAAATGCGATTTGATGATCAGATAGAGCCCCAGTACAAATGCCAACAGATAGCCGATGAATCCCAGTGCCGGAATCCCTAAGATCTGCGGATGCATATTCGTGGTGCAGAGCAGACTGGAACCCAGTAATAATGCCGCCGCAAAGATGCATATGATCAAATGGTTCATGATCCGGTTGAATTCTTCCATCAGCGGACGGGAGCTTTCCAGATCCAGATTGATCTTGGTCTGACCACGAAGAGTATTCTTGATCAGATCGGAAGCAAGTCCCGGAATCTCCATCGCCTTCTCGGCAGAGGACGCCATCGTTGTCGCATCCTGAATTACTGACTTGATGAGCTGCCGCGGTCTAAGCATATCCTTCATAACATAGGTCTGCGCGATCTTCACAATACTGGTATCCGGAGATAAGCGGGATAAGACACCCTCGATTACTACCAGGCCTCTTGCCAACATAGAGATACCGGATGGAAGAACAATATTATTCTCTTTCATAACCTTAATAATATCCGTGAACACTTCACCAATGTTCATATCTCCCAGATCCATGACATAATATCTGTCCATGAGGAAATCAATATCTGTATATAATTTGCTGTAATTCAGCTCGCCATTTACTGCGCCCATGGCAACCAAAGCACGGATTAGTCCCTGCTGGTCCTTCTTAACCATAGCACGAATTCCCTGATTGATCGAGCTTCTCTCCTGCTTACTTAAGGTACCTGTCATACCCATATCAATCCAGACCAGCTCGTCTCCCCGGATCATAATATTACCTTGATGCGGATCCGCATGAAAGAAACCATCGGTAAGTACCTGCTTGATATAATTCTGGATCATCAGCTTCCCCAGGGCATCCCGATCGTATCCTTCCCGGTCTAACCGGTCACTGTCACCAATGGAGAAACCTTCTACATATTCCATGGTCATAACCTTAGAAGTCGTAAGCTCAGCGATAATCTCCGGACAGTTAATTCCGGGCTCGTCCGCATTCAGATTACGGAATTCTATCGTATGAACCGCTTCGATCAGATAATTCAGTTCTTCCTGGGATACCTTCCATAATTCCTCCAGCATCCCCATAAAATCAATTTTCTCGCCGACTCTCGGTGCCATCTTCAAAGGTCTTACCAGTTTGCGCAGCAGCATAATATCATGCCGCATCGTCTCCTGAACACCGGGACGCTGAACCTTCACAACCACCTGTCTGCCATCCTTCAGTACTGCCTTATGCACCTGCCCGATGGATGCCGCCCCCAGTGGAATCTCATCAAACTGCCGGAATACATTCCGCATAGAAGCCTTCAACTGCTCTTCCACTACAGCCGTTACTTCCTCTAATGAAAGGGGCGTGGAATTCTCACACAGATTCTCCAATTCCTGACAATACGATCTCGGCAGAAGATCCGTACGTTTCGACATGATCTGCCCCATTTTCACAAACGTCGGTCCCAGATCTTCCAAGATCATCCGCAGCCTCTCCGGCGATAATTCATTCCGTGTCAGCTCATGACTCTTTAAGATCTTCGTGATCTCCTGCAGACGCGCTACATTCTCATTTAACAGACTCTTCGGAAGCTTGGAATCACTTTTCAGCAATTCCTTCAGATCTTCATTATCCACACTGCCATATAACTTAAGCAGATCAGCAAGTGTGCATTCCCGATAATCCGGAAGCTCCTGCACATCTTTACCATCTGTATCGCTATTATTGTCTTCCTCTTCGTTCGTTGTATTTGCTATATTCACTTTTTGCGCACGTATCGCTTCTTCTGCTCCCGGTTCTGTTCCAGGGCCTGTTCCTGTTCCGATCTCAATATCGATTATTGTTGATCTCTCCGCCACCAATGTCACCTTCTTACTATCAATTATCTCCCATTATACACTGTAGTGTATCTCTTTTCAAAAAAATTTAATAATAATTACAGCCGTTTCGGGCTGTTACTTCTTTGTCAATTCCTGGATCTGTTCTTCCTGCATTTCACATATCCGTACCCCACTCCTACCAAAGTCGATATCCCAGTGGCAATCAGTCCGGGTATCAGGATCGCGCCGGGATGTACCGATCCATACTGCATTCGATACGCGATCATGTTGATCGGGATCAACTGCAGGGAGGATATGTTAATGACCATCAGCATACACATCTCATCATTGGCGGAATCGGAGTCGTCCTCTTTCAGTGCCTTCATCGCCTTAATCCCGCTGGGAGTCGCAGCCCAGCCAAGTCCTAACAGATTCGCGATCACATTGACCGCAATATATCCCATCACTTCCTCATTATCCGCAATCCGGGGAAATAACAGACGAAGGACCGGCGCAAGCAGCTTTGTCAGCTGCCGCACCAGTCCTGTCTGTTCCGCGATCTTCATTACACCTGTCCACATTCCAACAACTCCGAGCATCAGAATACACAAGCTGACAGCTTCTTTTGAGGAGTCCAATATACCGGTGGAAACTGCGTCCATTTGTCCGGTAAATGCCGCAACGATGATTCCAATCAAGACCATAAATGCCCATATATAATTCAACACTGTCCCATATCCTCCGGAATATCCCTGTCTTGCTACTCATTTGACTTATACATCTATAATCTATGATATTCCGGCAGGATTCAGAACATACTCTTTACCACTCTCGACACCAGGGCATATACCCCATTTATTAATAGTAGTCCGGCCGTATATCCCAGCACCATATACAGCACCTGCCATACATTCTCGCTGAGCATCCTCTGAATCGTACCATATATCAAGGTCAGGAACAGTACAGTCTCACTCATACACAGATTCCGGAGACTGACAATACTATGCCGTACAAACAGAATATAATAATAAATGATGCATACGATCTGACTGATCGCAATCAGAACAATCTGAATATGAAGCAATTCTCCCCATCCGGTACTATAATGATCCGGTAATCCCACCGTGCCAAGAACTTCCTGCTGATACAGAGAGAATAAGACAGACCCTGTCATTAAAATCATGATACAGAGTCCGGAACCGGCGGCAATCCACCATAACACACGGTATAATCGCTGATCATCCGCTTCCGGATCATTCCCGGCTTCGCGATCATTGATATCATTTGGCTCATTTACATCATTCCGTTTCAATGGCTGCGACCGCAAAATGATGATATAAGTAAGTGCAAGAATCACTCCGAATAAAATCAAATGAATCAGATTTATAATAAGCGGACCATCCTTGTAGAATCCGGTCAAAGCCGACAAATGATTATTCCACAGACTGAATAAAGACACCATTCCCCATATTGCCGGAACAATTGTAATTGTCATATAAGTAATAATACGGATGTATCTTCGCTGCTGATCCTTACGCTGTAACCTCATTTCCCACAGCAAATCCCGTAAGGTCCGTTCAAATAGACTTCGGGGCTTCACTCCCATGAGATACATCACATGTTCATCCGATGTGCTCTGCTTCTCTCCAAGCACAAGATCCTCAATCTGCAATCCGAGACATTCTGCCAAATGATCCAGAATTGCCACATCCGGAAAGCTCTCACCCCGCTCCCAGCGGGATACTGCCTTATTCGTTACACCGATCAAGTCCCCCAGCTCGGACTGCGTCATCCCTTTTTCCGTTCTTGCCTGTCGGATCAGTTCTCCTGTCTTCTCCTTATCCATGCTTCTGTCTCCTTTCATAACAGTCCTTTTCCCCGGCTTTACCAGCATGCCGCTTGACACCTGACGTCCATACCGGTTCATTACTTCCTGCTGCTTAAAAGACTACATGAAATAAGGTCCTTACGCAATCCACCGTATCGAGAATCCCATAGATTCCGTCGTCTGCCGCCTCCTAAAGCATCTCCTGATACACATCGCGCTTACTGATCCCGCGGTCTAACGCTGCCTGCTTCATTGCCGCTTTCTTATCCATTCCCTGATCCAAATAATATTCCACATGCTCCGGAATACTCATATCCTCCCACTGCTTACGCGCTTCCTCCTCCAGATCCGCAAAGCTTAAGCCCTCAATCACCAGCACACATTCGCCCTTCGGTTCATTCTCCGTATAATAGTCGATCGCTTCCGGAATCGTTGTCCGGAATACCGTCTCATGCTTCTTCGTCAGCTCCCGGCACACCGTCAGATGTCGATTACCAAGCGTTTCCGATAGATCTTCCAATGTCTTTAATAAATGATGCGGTGCCTCGTAGATTATGATCGTACGTGTCTCACATTTTAGATCCTCTAAGACCTTCGCCCGTTCCTTCTTATCCGCCGGAAGAAATGCCTCAAAGCAAAATCTTCTGGTCGGCAGACCGCTGATGATCAGCGCGTTCACACAGGCACAGGCTCCCGGAAGTGTCGTTACCGTAATCCCTGCCTCATAGCACTGCTTTACCAGCTCCTCGCCCGGATCGGAGATACCCGGCGTGCCTGCATCCGTGATCAGTGCAATGTTCTGCCCCTCTAACAGCTTCGCCACCAGTACCTTTGCCTTGTCATATTTATTATATTCATGATAGCTTGTCATTGGCGTCTTGATCTCAAAATGATTCAGCAGCTTGATACTGTTCCGCGTATCCTCTGCCGCGATCAGATCCACCTCTTGCAACATCCTTACCGCGCGGTAAGTCATATCCTCCAGATTCCCAATGGGCGTTGCGCACAAATATAGAACTCCTGCCATGTATATCTCCTCTATCTCTTATCATCATTTCTTAATCGAGCAGGGGGATCATAACCCCTTCTCCCTCGCCCTCGGCAAATATCCGTACAAGCACATCCGCTTGCCTCAGGG
>JAFUAW010000179.1 GCA_017460485.1 Lachnospiraceae bacterium
ATTCTTCTCAAACTATCCTACGCAGGAAACTATGGACAATATCTTTGCTTTTATTGAAGAACACAACATTACACCTTTTATAGGAGCTTCCTTTAAGTTCTCAGATATTAAGCAAGCTATCAAAGCCCAAGAAAAGGGTGTTGACGGAAAGATCATCGTAGTGATGGAATGACAATTTCCAAGCTTTCTTTTACTTCTGCCAATCTTTCGTAATTTGCAGGCGACATATCAAAAAAACATTTTGCGCTATATCCTTGCAAAAGCGACACATTTAGCGTTTTATAATTTTATGAACAGATCATCGCCGTTAATCAAATTCCTATATTATCGGCACACGATCACGAGGTACTCTATATTTTTCTATCGTTTTTATATTAAAACCATTTGAAGAAATTCCGATTACTTAGCTCGTTATATGGGAATTTATCTGTCCCAGCTTTTCTTCCGATCATCTTCTGTGATCTGGCGGATAACTTTGCACGGATTTCCTACAGCAACACTGTTAGAAGGAATATCCTTTGTCACAATACTGCCGCTGCCTATGACCACATTACTTCCGATAGTTACGCCTGGCATTACCTGCACACCAGCACCAAACCACACATTATCACCGACAACGATTGGATAAGCATATTCTAAGCCCTGATTTCTCCGTTCAAAATCGATCGGATGCCCTGATGTATGGAAGCCGCATGATGGTCCAATAAAGACATCATTGCCAAAAGTGACGCCGCCGGCATCAAGGATCACCAAACCGTGATTTGAATAGAAATTCTCGCCTACAGAAATATTATAACCGTAATCACACCAAAAATCCGGCTCAATATGAATGTTTTCCCCCGTATGAGCAATAATGTTTTTAATAAATGAATGCCGCTCATCTATATTTTCCACCGGGAGATTATTATATTTCTGGCAGAGACTTTTACACCGAATTCTTTCCGTTTCAAGCTCCTTATCATAATTGGCATCATATAGTTTTTGATGCTCCATCTTCTCTTTCTCTGTCATACCCTTACCTCCTACAAATCCCGCTTATCTCTTTTATATTTAAATAAAATACCGATACCATGCAGATCCTCTCAGCATAGTATCGGTACTTAATGGTTAAACTATTTCATCTTCTGCTACCTTTTCACCATGTAGACGATATTATTCAAAAGTATAACTTAGCCCTTCTTTGAGTATTTTCTGCCAATTTCTCTCATGACGAAGAATTCTGATAATGTATACTTTCTCATCCGTATCATCAACAAAATAAAAGATAATCGAGGGATCAAACACCTTTTTAAGAATTATCTTTCCTCTATAACTGATTCTTGTTCCTGTATATAACTTATAATCAGTGCCTAGAGTTTCACATTCTGCATCTATCTCATCATTAAAGCGGTCAGCACGATCCTTTCCAAATCGCTGTTCAATATAATCTACTATATCTACCACATCATATATTGATTCACGAGACCATATCACTTCATAGTCATGCATTGACAGCCACTCCCGCATTTGCTCTGGCATAACGCCGCTCTTCCCTTATCCGTCGTACTTCTTTTGTTGCTTCACTATGCGGAAGAATTCTCCCTGCTTCAATGTCTTCCATGCCTCTGTCTAACATACGGAGTAAATCAGGATCAACTTCTGGTGTGTTCTGCATCTTTATATTATCCATTGCCATATCGACACCTCCTCATTATTTATGGTGAGTATACTATAATTATTATGTCGGCTTTTGATAATTTCTCTTTAATTA
>JAFUAW010000020.1 GCA_017460485.1 Lachnospiraceae bacterium
AACCAAAAGGTTCCTGTCCTTTACTGTTGGTTTGTACTAAATGTACGCTTGTTCCTTGCGCTTTTGCGTCCTCGCCCTCACTCCGCTTACGCTTCGTTCGGTGAGGCTTCGCCTCTCATGCGTCTTCAGAAAAAGCCTTCCGAACATGCAAGCATGCTCTCCCTGCCTTTTCTTCATCCGCGCGCTCGGACTGAAAATTCAAAATCTTTAATCTTTAAGAATTTTCGGGGTTGTCTTGTTGTTTAATTATCAAGGTTCTTTATGTTCTGACGTATTGTCTTACCGCGTCAGCAAGAACAATAATAACACTAGGAAATATAGAAGTCAAGGGGAATTTTAAAGGATTTTAAAGTTAGTTTTCTTGTCGAATTTGTGTATATTGTGTATACAATAATACACAATTTCAAACAATTGTTATTTCTGCTCTCTAACCACTGATTTCTCCCATTTATATCAGACATGTTTGCATCAGACCTATTTGAATCAGACCTATTTATGTCGGGCATATTAATATCCGGTATATTGAAATCAAGCATATTATCATCTTCATGAAATCTTAAACTCTTTCCTTATTTATTCTTAAATCCATATGCGATATACTAACCACGAAAGCTTTCAAAAACAAAACAATGCGTTATCATATAAGAATCCATAACGCATCTGACATTCGGGGAGGATACCATGTATAACATACTGATCTGCGATGACGACAGGGACATCGTGAATGCACTTAAGATCTATCTGTCAAACTCAGACTACATATTATATGAAGCATATAACGGAAACGAGGCTTTGGACATCATTCACAAGCAGGAGATCCATCTGGTTCTTCTGGATATCATGATGCCAGAGCTGGATGGAATCCATACGCTCACCAAGCTTCGGGAGATCACCAATATCCCGGTCATCCTGCTGACCGCCAAGAGTGAAGATATCGATATCATCTTAGGCTTAAATGCAGGCGCAGACGATTATATTACCAAGCCATATAATCCAATGGAGGTATCCGCAAGGGTTCGCTCCCAATTAAGACGGTATTTCAAATTAGGCAGCAACCCGGTTCACGAAGCGGTCCTGCGGATCGGCGGCATCGAATTGGATGACAAGACAAAGCTCGTCACCTTAGACGGCGAGCAGGTTTCCCTGACACCGAAGGAATATGAGATCCTTAAATTACTGATGTCCAATCCGGACAAGGTCTATTCGCCAAAGGAGATCTATCATCAGATCTGGAAAGAGAAGCCTCTTGGAGCCGACAACACGGTTGCCGTACATATCCGGCATCTCCGGGAAAAATTAGAGATCAACCCTGCCGAACCGCGCTATATTAAAGTTGTTTTTGGTCAGGGGTACAAGATTGAGAAAGGACGAGATCATGAAAACGCTTAAAAAATTCTTCTATACGAATATCGGAAAACACATTTTATTTATTCTGACGATTCTTTTCAGCAGTCTCTTTATAGCCTGTCTGATCGGAATTATCTGTCTTGATGAAGGGCGCTTCTATTATGATAGTGAGCAGACCATCTACGAACGGCAGATCTCAGGCCTCCTTCGTGGAACCGCTTACCGGCTCCTTGCGGATTCCAGTCACAATGAAGAAGCTCTGGATAACTATTATTACGGTGTGTATTATAATGAAGATATTGTTCTGGATATTGATTATCTTATCAAGAAAGAAGACGGAACCGTAGTTGCCAGCAGTATTCTGGATGAATCCTCGATTACCTCCTCTTGGGATTATGCCGGAGTCTTCCGTATTACCAGTTCCAAAAAAGACATTGAGACATATGGTGTCAGTTCTCAAATTGCATTTATTGCAGATGTATATCCTGACATTGAACTGAAAACCTTGTCTTCCTATGATGGTACGTCAGATCAGATTGCTGACTGGATACAACGCGATTATTATATCTTCTATGCGAATGTCCACCCTGATTCTAGTGCAAAAAGTATCCTATATATAGAATACCGCGCCATTCACCTGCTGTATCAGCTTCGTTTTCTGATCTATCCGATCGCCGTCCTGTCACTGATCCTGATCGTCATCCTGTTCGTCACCCTCATGAAGGTATCCGCACGTAGGCCGGATTCTGATGAACTCCATCCGGGGCCCTTGCACCGTATACCATACGATCTTCTATTCACTGTCACGATCACTCTGATCATGATTGCTTATGCAGCAATAATGAATGAATACTATGAACCGAGCAGCTTTCTCATTTTCTCGCTGATCCTTCTTACCGTAATAACCCAATGTATCCTGCTTGGACTATGCATGGGACTGGCTGCGCGTATCAAGGATCTGAGCCTATTACCGAAATCCCTGATCGGACGTATCTTCAAACTCATATGGAAAGGGCTGTGTCTGCTTTGGAAAGGCATTCATTCTATTCCCATGATCTGGCGTACTACGATCATTACCATCTCCCTTGCCGCCATCAACGGAATCATATTGATCATAGCGTATGACACCATAGAAGGCGCAATCGTTCTATATCTGTTGGAATGCATTTTGGTTATCCCGCCGATCCTATATCTCGCCATCCAACTTCGCAGGCTGCAGAAAGCGGGAATCGCACTTGCGGACGGAGACCTGAACTATCATACAGAAACCAAAGGCATGTTCTGGGATTTTAAGAAGCATGGCGAGAACTTAAATGATATCGCGAAGGGGATGACGGCAGCTGTCGAGAAGCAGATCAAAAGCGAACGCATGAAGACAGAACTGATCACCAATGTCTCTCATGACCTTAAGACACCTCTGACTTCGATCATCAGCTACTCTACCCTGATCAGCGAAGAACCTTGTGACAATGAGCATATCCACGAATATTCGGAGGTATTGGTTCGTCAGTCAGAACGCTTAAAACGATTGATTGAAGATCTTGTGGAGGCTTCGAAAGCGGCAACCGGCAATCTGGAAGTCCTGCTATCCCCTTGTGATCTCTCGATTCTAATCCCGCAGGTTACAGGAGAATATGAGCAGCGGCTAAGTGACAAGCATCTTACCCTGATGGTTAAGCAGCCGGAAGAACCGATTCATATTCTCGCAGACGGACGCAGATTATGGCGGGTTCTGGATAATCTGATGAACAATATCTGCAAATATGCCCAACCGGAAACCCGGGTCTATCTGACACTTGAGCAGAAGGAACAGTCCGCTGTTATCACATTTAAGAATACCTCTTCTGCAGCCTTAGATCTTACTGCGGATGAATTGATGGAACGGTTCGTACGCGGAGATTCCTCCCGTAATACCGAAGGCAATGGACTCGGCTTATCCATCTCCAGAAGCCTTGTCGAACTGCAGAAGGGCACCTTCGAGCTTGTCATCGACGGAGATCTATTCAAAGTCATACTGACATTTCCGGTTACGGAATAATCACACGGTTATATAACTTTTATAATATAATCTGCTGGATATCATCAATCCGGCAGATTATTCATTTCTTTCATTCCGATTACATTTCATTCATTTTTCTTAATTATCCCACATAATTCTTCATGGATTCTTAATCGCTTACCCTCTTTTTTCTTAATGATACTCCGCTTTATAATAACATAAGAATTGTAACCGAGTTGTAACGTATCTTATGCAATACTCTCAAAAAAGAACATAACATCCAAGCGGAGGTATCTATGCAAGCATTATCTATCATTAACAACATTATCCTGATCGTTTTTCTGATCTGCTATTCCTATCAATTCGTCTATATTCCAATCACATGGTATTACCGAATGCGGTCACACCGCCGAATGAATTCCAATAACATGGCCGCCCGACTCACATCAGAACCATCTGCTGTTCATGCAACTAACATTACTCCACTTGCACAGGACAGCCATATTACTTACCATAACTCCTATGCCATTATGATCTGTGCGAGAAATGAAGAAGCGGTCATTGGCGATCTGATCGACAGCATCCACCGGCAGACTTATCCTGCGGAGCTTCTTCATGTGTATGTTATGGCGGATAATTGCAGCGATCATACCGCTCTGATCGCGCGTCAGAAGGGTGCTGTTGTATATACCCGTACGAACACGGAGCTTATCGGCAAAGGATATGCGATGGAAGAATTGATGAAGTATATCCGTGTCGATCGTCCGAAAGGATACGATGGATATTTTGTATTTGACGCGGATAATATTCTTGCGCCGGATTATATGGAACAGATGGACCGCAAATTCGCGGAGGGACATGATATCATTACCAGCTACCGCAACAGTAAGAACTACGGAGATAACTGGATCAGTGCCGGATATGGACTGTATTTTATGAGGGAGAATCGTTACCTGAATGATACCAGAGATCATCTTGGCATCAGTTGTACCGTATCCGGAACCGGCTATATGTTCAGCCATCGGATTGCCGAGTCCATAGATAACTGGCCATTCCATACTTTGACGGAAGATCTGGAATTCACGGCAGATCAGATCGTTCAGGGACAAAAAATCGCATTTTGTAATGATGCAGTTTTCTATGATGAACAGCCTACTTCTTTCCGTCAGTCTTGGAATCAGCGCATGCGCTGGGCGAAGGGCTATCTGCAGGTGGCACATAAGTACGGCAAAGATCTGATCCGGAACGCTCTGCACGGAAGCTTCTCCGCGTTTGACATGGCAATGTCTATCATGCCGGCATTCTTCCTGACGATATTCTCCATTGTCTGCAATTTGTTGATGATCACGATCGGAATCTATCACGGAGACAGTTTGTCGATTGCTCTGACCTCTCTTGCTTATCTGATCGGAGAGGCATATTTGACATTATTCTTCGTCGGTGCCATGGTGATCATTTCCGAATGGAAAAGAATCCATACAACATCCTTCAAGAAGATATTATATGGATTCTCATTTCCTATCTTTATGTTCACTTATATACCGATCGCATTCGTATCCTTATTTGCCAAGCCGGAATGGAAACCGGTCAAGCATACCCGTTCTATTGAAAAATTAGAACATAATACTTATGAGATCCTTCGCAAAGCATCTTAAGACTACAACTGACTGTTGAACAGGCTCTTCAATTTATATACGATATCGCCTTCATCGGCATTGATGCTGGCTGCTTCATTGATATTGGCAACCTTGCCAAGCTCGTCCGTATCCGCGTCAGCTCCGTAGCTGATGGTATAGATTGGAATCTCCGAATCCTGAATCGCTCCCTGGACATCGCCAATACTGTATCGTCCATTCGCATATCCGTCACTTAAAAGGATTACCATGCACTTGGCGTCTGGATTCTGGGTCTTCTGTTCTTCCAACATCTGGATTGCAATCACGAGTGCTTCATAAGTCGCGGTACTTCCGTTCGGGTAGAGATTATCGACGGCACCTTGGAAATACGCACGCTGATTTAAGTCAAACTGCGCGATCGGAAGTTCGATCGTTACGTTCCGGCTGTAGCTGACAAGACCGATATAATTATTGTCATTGATATAACTCATACCGTTGGTAAGTGAGCTCTTCAACTGTTCCATCGGTTCTCCGCTCATGGAGCCGGAACAGTCCGCAACAAAGACTGCATAGATATCCTTGCCGTTATCCTTCTCTTTCTTATAGGTAGCCAGAGCCTGCGTGACTTCCGCGCCAGAGAAATCAAGGCTTGTAGAATAATCATCATTGGCGTTGAAGCCCTTCTTGGTTGCGATCTTCTGCATCTCGGAACTCTTGCAGTAATCAACTACGATCTTGACTGCATCTAATTCATCCTTTGTTTTTGTACCCTTGTCACAAATATAGGCCGGATTATCATGACGCACACCAAATGGAATAAAGTCATAGATGGAAGTCAGATTCTTATCGTTAATATAGGCCTGATACTCTGTCAGCATACCGTCTAAGCTTCCGTTCGACGCGCTGTCCCGCATCTGTTGGGTAGTATAAGCTACATATGGGATATTCGCGTTAAAGCTGGTAAAGTTCTCAGTACCGCCCTCCAACAAGGTGAGCAGCAGATTCAGTCCCGTTGCACTGGTCTGCGGATTGGTATATCCCATGGTAATCTCATTATTCTGTACTGCCTTGATCACAGAGTCAAAATCAGAATAACTTCCTTTTTTTACCAGCAATCCGGCAGTATTACCAACCAGACGATCCTCATAAATCTCCAGATTACCGCCATTTACAATGGCATATTCTCCAAAAAGCGTATTACTCGGAGTATAGATATCCGGCACATATTTTCCAGAGATGATATAATCCGCCGCTGTTCCGGAAGGAACTGAACGCACACTCATACTGACAGTCTTGCCGGAATCCGTGGTATAGTCACTGTCATTGAATTCTTCCGCAACATCGATCAACCATGAATCATTTCCCGAACCGGCTTTCTCTCCGGAAGTAAAGATCTCAATATCAATCTGCCCGTATCCCTGTACGGCAAGCGGATATTTGCTGATCTCCGGAAGCTCATCATACAGGTTGTTATTATCGAAGACTACCGTTCCCTTTGTCGGTATTGCTTCCGTGACATTCACCTTCTTTGCCAGATCATCGATACTCTTATGAGAACCGCCGATCGCACGTCCAATGATCGTACCGAACAGGATCATTACCATTATGATCACGATCACTACACCCAGGGCAACCATCGCCTTTGTTTTCTTATTCATTGCTTTTCCTCCTGCATCCATCTGCTACATTGTCTTCATCTATCTATTATATTGCCCTCATCCATATGCTACGTCGTCTGCATCTGCATATCTTTCAGACAATCCACAACGTCATCTACATAAGCCATGTCCAGTGTTGTCGGATTCGTATCAATATCTACTAGCTGTTCTACCAATGTATTGAACTTATTAACCAGCTGATCGCCCTGATCACAGAGTCTGTTCAGATAGACCGGCTCCGGCTTCGTATAATAATCATAGGACTCCATATAAGCGGACGCGCTCTCGATATTCGATTCCGCCTGTTCCATGATCCTCTCATATAATTCCTGCATGCTGTCTGTAGTATTCTTCATGAATTCTTTTCTGGAATTGATACTCTCATATTGCTGCTGCAGCCTTCTGACCTGTTTACGGAACAAGCCTCTGCTGTCACTTCTGTTCAGCTGTGACGGAGACACTTTTTTCGGGGACTGCGCGGCTATATGGTTCTTAAGCAGAACAAGATTGGCTGCAACCGTATAGATCAGCCACAGCACACCGCATGCAATTCCGAAACCAACATGATCGGTCACAAAGACCGACAAGATCGTAACTCCGAACATTATGAGACTTATTATATTAACAATCAAAAATCCCATATTACACATCCCCTTATTCCAAACAGCACCATCATAACAGAGTCATTATAAAAAATCAATTGATCGCATCACACCAGATCGATCGCTTCTTTGACATTCGACACTCCCATCAGTCGGATTCCCTGTATATCCTTCATATTCGCCGCATTGCTCGCAGGAAGGATACAAGTGGTAAAGCCCAACTTGGCTGCTTCCCGGACTCTCTGTTCCGCCATATTCACACCACGCACCTCTCCTGTTAGTCCGACTTCTCCGAAAATGATGGTATGCTCGTCCACAGCACGATTGCGATAGCTTGACACAAGTGCCATCACGATCCCTAAGTCAATGGCCGGCTCCGACAGTCGGATCCCACCGGTCAAATTCACATATGCGTCACACGTACCGAGATGGATGCCGGCGCGTTTTTCCAGAACCGCCATCAACAGGTTAACCCGATTATAATCAATTCCGACAGAGGTTCTTCGCGGCATCTGGAAATTCGTCTGTGCCACGAGTGCCTGAATCTCAATCAACAGTGGTCTGGTTCCTTCCATGGAACATACTACGACCGAACCGGACGCATTGATTGGACGTCCTTCCAACATTACCTGTGACGGATTCACTACTTCCGTTAATCCGGTGTCTTTCATTTCAAATACACCGATCTCATTCGTAGAACCAAATCGGTTCTTCACACCTCTTAGGATCCGATAGATCGAACTTCTCTCTCCTTCAAAATAAAGCACCGTATCTACCATATGTTCCAAAGTCCGGGGACCTGCCACATTCCCTTCTTTGGTCACGTGACCAACAATAAAGATCGCGATATTCTTCATCTTGGCAATCTGCATCAATCGGTTGGTCACTTCACGAACCTGCGATACACTTCCTGCTGCGGATGCTACATCATCCAAGGTCATAGTCTGGATCGAATCTATTACCATTACCTCCGGATCTACAGATGCGGCAGCTGCTTCCACAGCTTCCAGATCTGTCTCGCAGTGAAGGTACATCTCCTCTTTGAACACTCCCAGTCTCTCTGCGCGCATCTTGATCTGCTGAGGCGATTCCTCGCCAGATACATACAGTACCTTATGTCCAGCATCTGTCAGATTCCGGCATACCTGCAACAGGATCGTTGATTTGCCGATGCCGGGATCTCCTCCCAGTAATACCAAAGATCCTTTGACTATTCCTCCGCCCAAAACGCGGTCCAATTCCTTCATGCCGGTAGTTATACGGATCTCCTCATTTGTCGTGATGCTCAAAATGCTGGCAGGCGCCGAAGCATAAGTCTTCTCCCGACTTTTCTTGGCGCCTGTCACAACCTTTTCTTCTACAAATGTATTCCATGCCTTGCATCCGGGACACTGCCCCATCCACTTGACCGATTCATATCCGCACTCCTGGCAAAAAAATACCTGCTTTGCTTTTGCCATCTGCTTATCTCCCAAATATTATGTAATCCCTATGACAAGCGATCCTATATTATCCTATAAGGATTACTGCTTATCGATCTTAACCTGAACAATATCATTTGCTGCAAGCTCAACACTGAAGTTCAGTTTGCCGCCCAGATTCGTCTTCATCTTACCAAGATTAGTACCGTCCACAAAGATCTTATATTCCTTGCCGGCTTCCAATTCCATAGTGATCTGGGCATCTTCATCTGCTTCAACACCAAAAGTCACTTCCCGATCGGTAATCTTCAGATTATGTACTACGGTTCCCGGAACGGATTCGTATACCATATTGCCGTTCTTCTCCAGCTTGGTAATCTCCTTAAAAGTCTTGATCTTATACAGATCTCCTTCATATTCAAATCCATCCAGCTTAGCCTTTGCGCTCAATTCCGTGTTACCGAAGCTCAAGGTCTGATCTTCTTCGGTACGGATCAATTCGTTAATTACTGCCATTCGTTTTTCCTCCTACATGTTATATATTGCTGTAAGCATCTCGGGGTGCTTACAATACTGAACTATTATCTAATAAATCTGCTTTCATCTTATCATAAACCAGACCATTTGACTAGGATATTTCTCAGGCATTATTATCCATTTTTTATCCTTCATTTTTTGCAGCAAAATGAAGCTTATCCTTGCGTACCGTAACACGAACCGTATCGCCGTTTGCCACCTCGCCGCCAAGGATTGCCTCTGCCAGACCGTCTTCCACATGCGTCTGAATAGCGCGTCTTAACGGTCTTGCGCCGTATTTCTTATCATATCCCTTATCAAAGATGTACTGCTTAACCTTAGCGTCATATTTGAGGGTAATATCCATCTGATCCTTCACACGCTTAGTAAGCTGACGCATCAGAAGATCAATGATCTGACGGATCTCATCCTCCTGCAATGCATGGAAGACCACAATATCATCAATACGGTTGATGAATTCCGGACGAAAGATATGCTTTACCTCTTCCATAACGCCTTCCTTCATCCGCTCATGATCCTGCTTGGCATCCTCTTCCTTCATGAATCCCAGCTTCTTCGGCTCCATGATCCTTCCGGCTCCGGCATTCGAAGTCATGATGATGATGGTATTCTTGAAGTCCACCTTACGTCCCTGAGAATCCGTGATATGCCCGTCATCCAATACCTGCAGCAGAACATTGAAAATGTCTCCGTCCGCTTTCTCGACCTCATCGAACAGGATCACGGAATACGGATTACGGCGAACCTTCTCACTCAGCTGACCGCCCTCTTCAAAGCCGACATATCCCGGAGGCGAACCGATCAGCTTAGAGACGCTGTGTTTTTCCATATATTCCGACATATCTACACGGATCAGAGCATTCTCATCTCCGAACATCGCTTCTGCCAAAGCCTTGGAAAGCTCCGTCTTGCCGACACCGGTTGGGCCCAAGAATAAGAAGGACCCGATCGGACGGTGCGGGTCTTTTAATCCCACACGACCTCTGCGGATCGCCTTAGCTACCGCTTCGACCGCTTCATTCTGTCCGATTACCCGTTGATGAAGGATCTGATCCAGCTTACGCAGGCGCTCTGCTTCCTTTTCGGCCAGCTTGCTGAGTGGGATCTTTGTCCAGACCGATACAACTGCCGTCACATCCTGATCATCGATGGACAGCTTGTGAACACCCGTTTTCTTGGAGCCTTGTTTTTTAGAACGAAGCTGCTTTTCCCGGATCTCCTCTATCTGCCGCTTACACTCTCTTGCCTCGTCGATCTTGCCGGCCTGAAGATACTGTTCTAACTGTTCGGTAAGACCAGCGATCTCCTTGTCCAGATTCTGTGATCTCGTAGACTTCTTGGTATTATTAAGCCTTTTTCTTGAACATGCTTCATCAATCAGATCGATAGCCTTATCCGGAAGATTCCGGTCATTGATATATCTCTCTGATAACGTTACCGCCGCCTCAATTGCGCTGTCTTCGATTACGACACCATGATGATCTTCATAGCAGTGACGGATTCCTTTTAATATCTCAATTGACTGTTCAATGGTCGGTTCCTCTACGGTAACCGGCTGAAAACGGCGTTCCAATGCCGCATCCTTCTCAATATGCTTACGATATTCCGAAGTCGTTGTTGCACCAATCATCTGGATCTCACCACGGGACAGGGCAGGCTTTAAGATATTGGCTGCATCCATGGCACCCTCCGCGCCGCCGGCACCGATCAGAGTATGAAGCTCGTCAACAAACAATATGATATTATGATCGTTCTTGACCTCTTCAATGATACGTTTGATCCGTTCTTCGAATTCTCCGCGATACTTGGTTCCTGCCACCATGCCGGACAGATCCAGAGATACCAGACGCTTATCCAACAGCATTGCAGGTACATTATCCGTAGCGATCAGATTCGCAAGTCCTTCTACGATTGCCGTCTTTCCAACTCCCGGCTCTCCGATCAGACACGGATTATTTTTCATACGGCGGCTTAAGATCTGTGTAACATGCTCTATCTCTTCATTTCGGCCGATTACCGGATCCAGACTTCCTTCCTTCGCCAGCCTAGTCAGATCCCGGCTGTACTTATCCAGCATCGGCGTTACGGACTTACCGTTTTTCTTCTTGCCGCTGTTCAAAGACGCATATTCATTTCTGGCAACATTCACATCCAGACCCATTGCCACACGGATATCCACATACAGCTTCTTGGCCGGGATACTGATGCTTACCAGAATCTTGGAAGCAATGCTTTCCGGTGTCCTTAAGATCGCCAGAAGAAAATGCTCGGTACCGATCTTATCGCATTTGGTCCGGACTGCTTCCGCCTCACTCTGCTCTAAGATCTTCTGATACATGTATGTGTAATTATACTTACTTTTGGTCGCGACATTGCCGGATGCCGCAATACTGTTCGCAATAATCGTCTCGATCCGGTCGCGTTGCACGCCGTTCTTCTCCAATATTTTAGAAGCCACATTCTGATTCTCGATCAGCATGCCAAGAAGTAAATGTTCGCTTCCGACGCAATCATGTCCAAGCCGCTTAGCAATCTTAGACGCCTCTTGCATGGATCGCTCCGCAGCTTTTGTATATAGTAAACTCATCTGTTGACAGCCTCCTGATCTATTACTATTCTTTATTACTAAAATTCATCTTTGTTTTCGTTATTCATTATTAGATTGTATTCTTGTTCCGAATACTCTGTATTAATAATCTGTTCTCTAATGTATTTTCTTGCGCATGCCGCTTAGTGATCCGGATAATTCTCGTACATCTGCCGGACCAGCTCCTGCATCTCATCCAAGGCAATATTCTTACATACTGCACGTGCAATGATCATGTCCATGTTGTCATACATATTCTGAATATGCGAGCTATGATCTTCTACCTGTACAGCGATTACCGCTCCGTTCCTCCGGTCCAGATTCACATATCCATCTTCCCGAAGCAGGGCATACGCTTTATTTACCGTATGCATATTCACACCCAGCTCCTCTGCCATCGAACGAACAGACGGAAGCGAATCTCCATCCTGCAGATGATGAAGGGCAATCTCTTTAATTACCTGATTATAGAGTTGTATATATAATGCCTCGCTGCTGTCATAATCAATCTTGATCAACATGACATCACCTCATTTTTATCTCTTGTTATACATATGCTATAACACAGAGGCGAAAATGTCAATCCTCATCCTCATAATCAAGGGAAGTCTGTTCAGTGTTACCCGTTTCCTTCCGATCATCCTTACGTGTCAGAGTCTCTCCGTTTCCCGGCAGCCGTTTGCTCATTCCCATAATCATTACTACCAGTACAATCAATAATAAGACAACGATTACACAGACAATATACAACAAAGTTCGAACCCGAGTGAATCTCTCATTTTCAGAAGAATCCTGAACCATCTCTGTAACGGCGTCAGTTGATATTTCCGTCTCTGTCACTGTATCCG
The DNA here is from genome assembly GCA_017460485.1 of Lachnospiraceae bacterium. GTDB lineage: Bacteria > Bacillota > Clostridia > Lachnospirales > Lachnospiraceae > CAG-632. The sequence goes on from JAFUAW010000020.1 coordinate 12,616, forward strand.
CAGTAGTCGCAGCCGGAACAGTATCATCCCGATATTGCTGCAGATATCTCTGGAAGGTTGACTCCGTCTTATCATACAGATACAGTCCCGGAGTTCCCTGCACACCAGCCGCATACACAAGCACCAGTTCATCCTGCGCGTCCTTCGCATATGCCATAACAGACTGCCCGTTCACATTCAGATCGATCCGCGAATATCCGACAGGCAGAGTTATCTCCTGTGGAAGTCTTAAAATCACATATCTTCCGACCATTACCGGAACCTCTACATATGGATAAAATGATCTGGATACTTCTTCGTAGACAAACCATGCACCCTTCTGCTCGTCATTTATAAGATACAGGATCTGTATTTTATGATCCGATGTCTCATAGGCTGTAAGCTCCTGATCCTCATATTTGACCGATACAGCGGAAAATCCGTCCGGTATCATTACTCCCGACATACCATTCTCATCAACAGGCACATATGATACCCCATCAATATCGATCTTAAGATCCTGCGGTTCTTTCACTTCGCCACAAGTAATATTCAATGTATAAGTCATCTGCGCTCCATTGGCCGCCGTAACTACGATATAGGACCGGTTAAATCCCGGTTCAAGATCATTATTATGCGTAACAGTCACGGAAGCTGTCGAATCCTTGGCTAAAGCACTGACAATGATAGAAGTCGTATCCTCCGGAAGTTCGACAGAATAGCTTGTTACGGACGGAGAAAATACAGGAACCAATGTGCCTGAAGAGATCTCCAGACTTTTCAGTGAAGTATCCATGACTTCCGTAGTATCCGTGGATGCTGTTGTATCGGTTGCGGATGCTGCTGTTGTTCCATCAGAAGCCGTAGATGTGGAAGGAGCTTCCGTAGCAGTCTGTGTCGTCGGAGCCTGCGTTGTTGGAGCGGAGACTGTTACCACGGTACTGGCATGATTCATACTAAGAACCGTCTCATCATAGGCATATGCATCACTTCCGCTGGTAGCCAGAGAAGAGCTGCCGTTGGCGATTGCCTTAAAGGATAGCTGCGCCGATAATCTCGTGGCAGAACCGTCACCATATCCAGCGATATTAACCGTCCCGCCGCCGCCGTTGCCATCTCCGCCTGTATACTCCAATACAGAAGGATCATAAGATACCGCCATGGAATACGCACCAATCGGTGCATCCGAGGATATCGTGACCGTAACACTAAGCGCATCTCCTACATTCAACTGACCAGCAGATACCGCGATCGACACATTGCCAGTCGCAGCCAATACATCATGACGGTTCACTCCTATCATGATCAGCACCATCCACACAGCCGCAAGTATCATTTGAAGTCTTCTGTACTTATTGTTCATTCCAACATTCTCCCTTTTTTGTTCTATTATATTTAATGTCAATCACAAGTTTCCGTGTAGTTGTTTGTTATTATTTTTACTGTTAATTACTGTTCGCTATCATTCTTTTTTTGGCTAAGTTCAGATGCACCGATGATATACTTCTGGATTTTTAACAGATCCAGTGCAGATACCGATCCTGATTTCTTCACATTCGCGGCGGTCAGATTCGCACCATCCAGCTTAGAAGCACCAATAATATGCTTCTGAACCTTAAGCAGATCCAATGCATTCACAGCTCCGTCTCCAGACACATCGCCGTAGATCACACAGGTGTAAATATCTTTCGTCTTCCCGCTTGTAACCCTGACAACAGATCCGGTTCCGACAACTCCGTTATTTTCCGTAGTTCCATCGCTCATATAGACCGTAACCCTGCCACCGGACACTCCAAGTGCTTTGATAAAATCAGCTGTCGATGTACCCGGTGTAATTCCGGTGATCACAGAATCCTGAATTGTGTATTTGGTTGAGAACTTGATAGTATCAGCGTTGCCGGGATCTTCGGTAGTTGCTGTGGACGGATCCTCAGCAGCCGTTGTATTATCTTCCGTCGTATCCGTTCCGGAACTGCTTGTCTTCTTACGAAGAACCGTAACCGTATAGGTTCTGACAGATCCGTTCTGTGCAGTTACCGTAATTGGAATCTGATTCTCGCCTACCTTCAGACTCTGTGTACCGGTTCCCTGAATATTAGCATTGGCATTCACAGCAGCCGCTGACACTTTCACGCTCTTCATGGAGTAATCAACGATTACGGAATATTCCGTTGTTCCTCCGGTAAATGTCGGCGTCAACTCAAAGTCAGATACCATAATCGACTTAAGCCAGTGATTCGGGCTTCCGGAATCTGCCGGTTTCGATACCGCCTGCTCCGGCATATTCTGATAAACAGGGATCTTGAATACAAGAGCCGAAGAAAGAAGACCATTGCTCTTATAGGCACGATACATAGCTGCCGCCTCCGATGCCGGTGCCTGAACATTAGACATATATTGATGTGCGTACAGATTCGATGTATTGGTCACATTGAACTTCTGCGTATATAAGGTATCCTGTCCCCGATTAATATAAGAGCTGCCAATATATTCGGCTCCTCCGGTTATGGATTTGGCTACACTGGTCCATGGTCTTCCATAGCTTCCGGAAGCAGCCGCCCATGCAAGCCCTTTACTCACAGCTCCGCCGCCGGAAGAATCCACGGCTCCGATATTATAATAATTATAAATGCCCGGATATAATGTGCTGCTTCCCGTCGCATTCACGCCCGGTGTGCTCCCCATTTCCTGCTTGATCCGGGATGCCAGATGATATGGACTAACACCTGTAGATGAAGCAGCATTCATGATCATCTTACTATATGACTTTGTTGATCCGTCCGGTGCCGACTTATACATAAATGTACCGCTCAGTATAGCTTCCACACCTGCTTTAGTATGAATATCCTTATCATAGGACAATTGCTCAAATGCAAAGATATATGTCTCATATAAGTATGTACGCGGATCCACGTAGTATGCCACCAATTCTTTAGATGCCGCAAACCAGGAAGTACCATCATAAGGATACCATGTATCAGTAGCCCAATTATAGCCAACCGAAGTCTCACGCCAGTTGTAATGCGGTGCGGAAGAAACTCCTTGTACTAGGTTTTTTATCTGACCCTGACGGTTGGATTCTTGATCGACCACCGTATTCCAATCCAGTCCGGTATTCACGGCAACAAACTTCCATTCCGGATGAACGACATGAAGTTCCCGTAAATATGGTTTATAACTTTCAGGGAATCCTTGATTGGAAAGCGTACTTTCAAAGTCTCCATCCAAATTCGGTGCCTCTGTCGCAGAAGACGACGCTCCGGAATCAATGCGGACATAATCCGAGCTGATATAGCCGGTATAAGTCGAACCATCCTTTTCAAAGGTTACCTTATACCATCCTGACACGGATGAATCCAGAATCGTCAACATCTGATCACCGTTTACCTTCGTCAGAACATTGGATGAAGTTGAAGGTTTTTCACGAACATTTACATTGGTTACACCTGTCGGAACATAGCCGATCTCTTCCGCCTTAACAGAATATATTACTATACCGTTATGTAATCCATGCGGAAAGGAATTCTGATCCATAAAGGTAAGTTGAACGGTCAAAGCAAGTATCAGACAGATACTGAGAGCTCCTTTGAACCATGTTTTCTTATGCAGCATAATTGATTTCTCCGTAGTAAACCACTAAATATATGTATAGATAGTGGTATTTTACCACAAAATATAGGGGAAATGCACTCTTTTTTCATTATTTTAAGAAAATCTTATTATTTGAAAGCAAACACGCAGCAGCCAAAACGGCCGCTGCGCATTTTACTTATTTATCCTCCGGTAATACCCATGTTCGTACCTTCACCAAATGAATATCTTCCACCGGTGCAGAATTGTTAATACTCCATATTCGCTCTACATAATAGATATCCTCCCCCGGATGCCAATCATCCGGAACCGCAAAATACCAATTAATGTCGTTAATCTGAACAATCGACACATTCCTTGCTTTGTATCCGCCCTTCTTAATTGCCTTTACAGCAGACTTAAACGAACTGTCAGACGCAAATGGACAATTCTTATAGCCATAAGTAGTATAAGTTCCCGTATTATCAGAAGAAGACCAATAGGTATGATCCGCATATAAGCAATAATAAACCATTGGTAAAGCATCATCAGACAGATCAATCATTCCACTTACATCTAATTGGTTAACACCGCGTCCAAACATAGGCTCCTCAATCAGAACCTCTTCCAAAGGAATATAATCAAGCTCGGACCCTTTTGATCCTAAAAGGGAAGTACGTTCGGAGAAATTCATCTCCTCCAGCAATACACCTACGATCCCTCTTCCCTCTACGGCAATGGATGTCAAAAATATGGCAGCAAGAACAATAATCCCGACAGTCAAGATCCTTTTATCCTCTCTTTTCGCAAACAGACCAAACATGAAAGGAAGTATAAATACAATCAACATACTGATACTGCGTGGCTGTCCCGTAAGAATGCTGCAGATAATCCAGATCGTCGCGAGAACCGTAAGAACAAGCAGCAACACCATCTGATAATTCTTATTTTTTTTATTATTACGAGGTGTTTTCGGATTCTCCGGTTCCGGCAGATCCGGAGTTGTCAAATCCATCTCTTCTAAATCTTTCCATGGATTCAATATAATATCGCTATCTGCTTCAAGCCGTAATACAGATGTTCCACAGCAAGAACATATCGTCGAATCCGGCTCCAATAAAAAACCACAGATGGAACACCGACGTTTCATTTGTTATCTCTCCTCAACTTAGTTCACGCCTGCCTCATCGATCGCTTTCCCAATATCATGACGCATATATTTATTCTCAAAATTCACCCATTCTGTTGCTTTGTAAGCATTGGCTCTAGCTTCCTGCAGGGTTGCGCCCTTTGCAGTAATACCGATGACACGACCGCCATTAGTAACAACCTTACCATCTTTTATTGCAGAACCGGCATGGAATGCATAATAGCCATCTTTGTCCTTAAAATTCTCAAGACCCTTGATCTCGTATCCCTTTTCATAAGAAACCGGATATCCATCCGATGCAAGCACAACACATACTGCGGCATTATCCTCAAACTGCAGATCGATCTGATCTAAGGTACCGTCAATGCAGGCTTCCATAACATCGATAATATCATTTTTCATTCTCGGAAGAACAACCTGTGCTTCCGGATCGCCGAATCTGGCATTGTACTCTAACACCTTCGTTCCCTTCGGTGTGATCATCAGACCGCAGAATAGGATTCCGACAAAGTCTCTTCCTTCCGCCTTCATAGCCGCCATGGTCTTTTCATAGATCTCCTTTTGGCAGTATTCATCAATCTCCTTCGTATAGAATGGGCTCGGAGAGAATGTACCCATTCCTCCGGTGTTGAGTCCCTGATCACCATCCTTGGCACGCTTATGATCCTGCGCGGAAGTCATAGTCTTGATATGAGTTCCATCACAATAAGCCAGAACCGATACTTCCCGTCCGGTCATGAATTCCTCGATGACCATCTTATTGCCGGCACTTCCGAACTTCTTGTCCAGCATAATGGTCTGCACACCCTCCTTTGCTTCCTCTAAGGTGTTGCAGATCAGTACGCCCTTACCCAAAGCCAATCCGTCCGCTTTCAGAACGATAGGAAATACCGCTTTCGTTTCCAGATAAGCGACAGCCGCGTCCGCATCTTCAAATGTCTCATAAGCCGCTGTCGGAATGTTATATTTCTTCATCAGATCTTTTGAAAATGCCTTAGAACCCTCAATGATCGCCGCGTTCTTACGTGGACCGAATACACGAAGTCCTGCCTTCTCAAATTCATCAACTACACCTCCAACCAACGGATCATCCATACCAATAATGGTCAGGTCGATCGCATTCTCCTTCGCAAACGCAACTAATTTATCAAACTCCATGGCTTTAATATCAACACATTCCGCCAACTCGGCAATTCCAGCATTCCCCGGTGCGCAGTAAATCTTATCTACCCGCTTGCTTTCACTTACTTTCTGTGCAATTGCATGCTCTCGTCCACCACTGCCTACGATTAATACTTTCATGACCGTCCTCGCTTTCTATCATTTATTCGTCTATCTTATATTTTTCTATCCTATATTCTCTTATCATCATTCCCGGATCACCGCATGTCCGTCTGTAACCGTTACCTTACCGTTCGCGATCAGATCAATGGCCTGCGGCAGCAGTTTCCACTCTGCCTGCTCCATTACCCGCTGCTGTAGGATCTTCGGTGTATCGTCCGGTTCCACTTCCACCGCTTTCTGTAAGAGGATCGGTCCGGTATCCGTTCCTTTATCTACAAAATGAACCGTGGCACCGACCACCTTAACGCCCCGTTCCAAAGCCGCCTCATGAACCTTAAGTCCGTAATAACCCGTTCCGCAGAAGGACGGGATCAGGGACGGATGAATATTAATCATCCGATTCTCATACCGATCGATCATGGTGCCAGGAATTACTACCAGGAATCCGGCTAATACAATCAGATCCGGCTGGTAAGAATCCACAGTACTGAGTAATGCCTGTTCAAATGCAGGCCGATCCTCGTAATCCTTCGGAGATACCGTAATAGCCGGAATCCCGGCGCATTCCGCTCTCTCTAACGCCTTAACTCCATGATTATTACTGATAACTGCCACAAGCTCTGTATTCGTGATCGTTCCGTCTGCCACCCGGTCAATAATTGCCTGAAGATTGGTTCCTCCTCCGGACACCATAACTACAACTCTCAGCATAGAATCCTCCTAGATAATAATCTCGCTTATATCCTACCTCTTATCCGTGCCGTCAGATCAATTCGACACCCTTATCACCGGCTTCAATCTGACCTACCACATATGCGGTATCGCCGGTGCCGGCAAGTGCCACAATGGTCTTGTCCGCATCCGCAGGATCAACAGCCAGAACCATGCCAAGTCCCATATTATAGGTATTGTACATCATCTGCTCTTCAATATTACCGGTCTTCTGTAACAGCTTGAAAATGGCAGGCACTTCATAAGAATCCTTCTTAACAACAGCCTTCACGCCATCCGGCAGCATTCTCGGGATATTCTCATAGAAGCCACCTCCAGTAATATGGCTGCAGCCCTTAATGGTAACACCTGCTTCTTTCACAGCGCGAAGAGCCTTCACATAGATCCTGGTCGGCGTGATCAACGTCTCTCCCAAGGTTGCTCCCAGCTCGTCATAATAAGTATCCAAGGATTCCTTTGTCATATCGAACACCTTGCGTACCAATGAGAATCCATTGCTGTGTACACCGCTTGACGCAATCCCGATCAAAGTATCGCCCGGCTTGATATTCTTACCCGTAATCAGATCCTTCTCATCCACTACACCGACCGCGAATCCGGCAAGGTCATATTCATCTTCCGGCATCAGCCCCGGATGTTCTGCTGTCTCGCCGCCGATCAAAGCCGCATCAGACTGGCAGCAGCCCTCTGCCACACCACTGACTATCGTCGCAATCTTCTCCGGATAATTCTTGCCGCATGCAATATAATCTAAGAAAAACAGCGGTTCACCGCCGGCACAGGCAATATCATTCACACACATTGCCACGCAGTCGATTCCCACTGTATCATGCTTATCCATTAAAAATGCCAGCTTAATCTTCGTTCCGACTCCATCCGTTCCAGATACCAAGGTCGGATTCTCCATATTCTTGATCTTAGAAAGTGAAAAAGCTCCGGAAAAACCGCCGATCCCCGTCAGCACCTCCGGACGCATTGTTTTCTTAATATGCTCCTTCATCAATTCCACAGACTGATACCCTGCTTCAATATCAACTCCGGCATTCTTGTAATCCATGCTAAGATCCTCCTTCAATCATCCTACGGGAATCTCTTCGAATCCCATACCCGCTGCCGGCCAGTCAATAAGCATCTCATACTGCCACAGTCTTATGGTTCCGGGGATTCCACTTATCATCCCAGTATTGCTTCGTCACTCGTTCATTATAAGGGAAAGCCCTTTTTTTGTAAAGGGAAAAGGAAATGTAAATCCGACTATTTCATCGTATGATACACCTTCATGATCTGCTCCTTAGTAGCAAGCAGTTCCGAAAACGCGCTTGCCGAACCAGCTGCCAGTCCCATCCGGAACGCATGCTCCATACGCTCACTCTCCGGTACGGTATGATCATAATATCCCGCCAGAAAACCTGCCACCATAGAATCTCCGGCTCCGACGCCGTTCACCAGTTCCCCCCGCGGTGCTTCCCTCATATATGTGCTGCCGTCTTCCGCAACCAATACCGCGCCTTCTCCCGCCAGAGAGACAATAACATTCACGGCTCCTCTCTCTTTCAGCAATACGGCATACGGAACTACCGATTCTCTGGTCGGAAGCTCCACGCCGAACATCTCCCCCAGCTCGTGATTGTTCGGTTTGATCAGGAACGGATGATATTCAAGAACATTTAATAAAAGGTCTTTCGAAGCATCCACAACAAAGCGGATCCTCCGGTCCGATAATCTTTTCATGATATCCGCATAGATACTGTCCGGCATGGAAGAAGGAATACTCCCTGCCAGAACCAGTAAATCCCCTTCCCGCAGCCGGTTCAGTCTTTGCATCAGCTCTTCGATATCCTCCTGTCGGATCGCCGGACCGCTGCCATTGATCTCGGTTCCGTCTATACTCTTAAGCTTCAGATTGATACGGGAATTCCCTTCTTTCACAGGGATCTGTTCCGATTGGATGCCGTATTCCCAAAGCCTTCTAGCAATCTCATCTCCCACAAAGCCGGCCGAATAATAAAATGCGGTATTCTCAATTCCAAGATTACAGAGGACCATGGATACATTCAGCCCCTTGCCGCCCGGAAGAATCCGTTCGGACGTCGTGCGGTTCGTCATCCCAAGCCGAAAATCATCTACGGTTACAATATAATCCAGTGAAGGATTGAAGGTTACGGTATAGATCATATTCTCAATATCTCCTCTCAAATTCCTGATCATCTATGTTATTTGATCACAACGATCGGATCTGGTGTCTCCGGACTATACTTATTCTTCTTAGACCGATTCCATTATACAATAACCATTCCAAAAGATTCCACTTAAAGATATATTCTACACTCATATTAACAAAAAATTAACATTTCTATTGTAAAATCATGTCACTATTTGCTTAAATTATGATATAATACGAGGAAAGGTATTATTAATCTTTCACAACACTGAACATATAACATTATAGGGAGATAAGATATGTCCAAAGCCAGAAAAACCATCGGATTATTTATATGCCATTTGGATAACGATTACGCGTACGACATATGTAAGGGTGTCGATTATGCCGCCAAGGAATTAGACGTCAATCTGGTTATATTTCCGGGAATGTATATCAATGCCGCATATAACGATCCGGATCATGCCAAGTTTGATTATCAATATAATTCCGTATTCTATTATGCCAAGCCGGAATCCATTGATGCTCTGATCATTTCCATCGGAACCATTGGGTCCTTCTTAGATTACAAGGATAATTTGGCATTTCTTGAGCAGTTCAAAGATATACCGATCCTGACATTAGAAGCTGAATACCCGGGCTATCCTTCTCTTATCATCGACAGCACCGAAGGATTAAAAGCCATGCTCAAGCATCTGATCTACGACCATAAGAAGCAGCATATCGGCTTTGTAAGCGGCCGTCCGGGCAATGCGGATGCGGAAGAACGTCTGAAGGTCTTCAAGTCTACTATAACCGAAGCAGGACTTCCGTTAGACGACAGTATGATCGTACATGGTAATTTCTCAGAATTCTGCGAAGATCTGGTAGAAGATCTCTTAGACCGGCATCCGGAAATCGATGCGCTGTGCTTTGCAAATGACCAGATGGCACTGGGCGGTTACAATGTATTAAAGCGTCGCGGAATCAAGATTGGAACCGATATCGCGGTAACCGGATTTGATGATGTTCCACTCGCACTGGCCTTGCAGCCGGCTTTGTCCACGGTTCGAGCCAACGCGTGCGAACTTGGATATCAGGCCATCAAAGAAGCTCTGAATCTGATCAAGACCGGTCATACCGAGAATTCCCGGTTATCCTCCCGTCCGATCTTAAGAGAATCCTGCGGCTGCGGTACCATCCTGACCGATTACAATCCGGAGCAGGCTGCCAAATTACTGGCTTTGTCAAGAGAAGAACTGATCGATTATATTATTGATGTCATATTTGCAGATGATAAAGGAACCTTTATCTATAATCGGATTCACAAGATCATGACCAGATATGTCTCTGACCTGCTCGCCTGTATATTGGACGATGCGGATTATGATCATACCCTGCATCAATTGATCTCTACATTACAGGATTATTCCAATACCGATCTGGAACTGTACTATTCCATGGTTCAGATGAACTATTGCCTGCACGGTATCGAGGGCATCATTCTCTCGATTGTAGAAGATCCGCTTGTACGTTTCCGTCTAACACAGTTATCCAGCGAGAGCACTACCCATCTGATGTCGTCCTGCGCAAGTCTTCGGTATAATGACCGCAAGGAACATAAGGTCAATAACTGGACTGCCTGCAATATCGTCCGCGATACAATCATCAATTATGACAATCTGGATCTGGCTTATAATCAGATCGTAGAAAAATTACAAAAACTGAACATTACCAGTTCCTATATCTATATCGCCAATCAGGAGATTCTCTTGGACGATGATAAGAAATGGCTGATTCCGGACAGTCTGCGTCTGATGGTATATAGCAAAGATCAGGTAACCATCGCGCTTACCAAGGAAGAGCATATGGTAGAAGTCAAAAAACTGTTCCGTAATCCGTTTCTTCCTCAGAAACGCCGTTTTTCCCTGATCATTACTCCGATCTTTACCACGGAAGAACAACACGGTGTATTCCTGTGCGAAACCGATATTCATTTCTACCATCATATCTATTCTATTGATCTGGAGTTGGGAACCACACTCAAATTCATCAAAATGATGGAACATCAGCATCAGATGAACCAGCAGTTAGAATACACTCTGTCCGTGCTTCATGAGAAGAACCGGCAGTTAAGCAAGATCTCTACCATTGATGAACTGACCGGACTTAAGAACCGTCGGGGGTTCTTATCGGAATCCCAGGCAGTCATTTCTTCAGAAGTCAATCACGGTCAGCGCGCGCTTCTGCTCTTCGCCGATATGGACAACTTAAAGTCCGTGAATGATATGTTCGGACATGAGGACGGAGACTTTGCGTTAAAGACCATTGCGACCGCCTTAAAGACGAGTATGCGTAATGATGATATCATCGGCCGGATCGGCGGCGATGAATTCGTTGCCTTTGCTTTACTGGGCAAACAACAGTCCGCGGATACAATCGCGAACCGTATCCACGACAAATTAACCGCAATGAATGAGATATCGGAGAAGCCGTATTACATCGAAGCCAGCATCGGCTATGTAGACTTTATCTGTGAGGAAACCATCAGCATTCAGACCTTGCTGAAACAGGCAGATGATGCCTTATATGAACAGAAATCACATAAGAGAAAGTCCGTTCTGAAAGAACAGGATTCCGCGCAGTAGCACCATATAACAATCACAAACTAATTAAGAAGCAATAATCCGCTCATGTCATCATGAGCGGATTCCGTTTAATTCCTGATATAATCCCTGCGCGTAGCTGTCCGTCATTCCGCATACCAGATCGGTTGCGAGCAGAAGCCGCAGATATAATTTTTCTTCTTCCGTCTTATTCTTGGAATCCATATAATATCGCTGGACATAATTATTGGAGATCAAGAAGACCAGCTTATCATCTATGGTTCCCAGTTCCTTATCCGTGTCAAAGTACATAGCCGCCTTTACGAATTTATCCAGCAGAAAATTCAGCATATGCCCGGCAGAAATCTCTAACTTGTAGATCGGTTCCGACACAAAAGCGTTCCGATAAGCGATATCGCTCATGGCCTTTTCCAGACCCTCTCCGTAAGTTCCATAGAAAAGATCATGCTCATAGGTTCCGGCCATGATCTCGTCATAATGTTCCATAAACCCGTGCGTTGCGCATTTGATCAGATAATTCTTCACACTGAGTGCCCAGTTCTGGATCACATAGAATTCTAGATCCTTATTATTCAGCCGGATTCCGCGGTTATATTCATTCTGAAGCGTACTCTCCATATCACACGTATTGGAATAGCGTTTCTGCAATTCTTTCAGCGGATCAAAATAATCCTTGGACCGCTTTTCACTGCTGCAGTTTAAGTGCCCAAGCTCCCGTTCCAGCATACTGTATGTGATACATCCCTTTTTCACGGCATCTTCAATATCCGCCGTCTTATAGGCAATATCATCTGCCGCTTCGAGAATATATGTCATAGGATTCCTGCAGCCGTGGGTTCCGGTCTTCTCCTGGATTTCCTCATACACATCCTGATCCGCATAAAAATAACCCATTTTTTTGTATTTGATATTCCCTGCATGCGAATCTGCCGTAATAGAAGATGCAGTATATTTGAGGATCGTACTAAGAACCGCATATGTCAGATTCATACCGGACAGCTCCGTTGAAAAATGAAGTTTGGTTACCAGTCTGAGAGCCTGCGCGTTGCCTTCAAACAATAAGAAATCCTGCATCATCTGCGGTGTCAGCATGTCCTTCACATTCCGGTCAAAATATATAAGCTGATCCAGATTATCCTGAAACCATTGACGGATCGCCGTTTCTCCGAAATGACCGAACGGCGGATTCCCAATATCATGGATCAGACCGGCACACTGTACCACACTGCCGACCGCATCTGCTGTCTCCCATGTATAATTCGGATCTTTGCCGGAAGCCATCATATTACGGCTGATATTCTGCGCGAGAGACTTGGCTATGGAAGATACCTCCAAAGAATGCGTCAGCCGGGTCCGGATAAAATCACTCTTATCCAGCGGAAACACCTGCGTCTTATCCTGCAGCCGCCGAAAGGATGCACTCGCTATGATATGATCATAATCCTTCTCATATTCAGTTCGAAAATCTCTTCCCTTCGCCCACAGAGCATTGACCGCATCTATGCCCCGTCGTTCCGGACATAACAGTTCTTTCCATTCCATACCAATTACCTACAGTGCCCGGTTTAGATATAAGACAATAATACTTCTGTTTCCTTGCGCTTCGGTGCTTCCGGACTCTGCGCCGGATATCCGATCGCGATCAAAGCCGCAACCTGCTGACCTTCCGGAATCTCTATCGTCTCGGCGATCTTATTCTCGTCAAAGATACCTAAGATCACGCTTCCGATTCCCTGTGTATGTGCAGCTAGGCAGAAGGTCTGTGTTGCGATTCCCGCATCAAACATCTCCCAGCGGTCCTCCTTGGAAGTCGAATAGGAACCATCTCGTTCAAATCCGGAACGATTCTTAACCATAGTCACAACCACCAGAGCAGCTGCCCCCTCAATAGTCTCCGTATTCTTCTCGAAGCCGAGCACACAATTCTTTGCAAGCTCTGATTTCTTAGCCGGATCCTCTACTACAATGTAGCGGGAGATCTGGGTATTCTTCCAAGACGGCGCATACGCCGCAGCCGATACGATGGTCTCCATCACATCATGCGGAATCTTATCTTCCTTAAACTGACGGATACTTCTTCTTGTCTTGATACATTCTAATGCTTCCATGTAACAACCTCCTATTCACAATTGATTTATTCCCGATCCCTTTACGGGATTCATGTATTATATTCTTATGTTTCCTGCAGATCCAGCCGCCCGTCTCTCCATGAATACAGCAGTTCTTCCAATTCCTTCCGATCCTCGATCTCATTAACCATTCCCCGGATCCTGGATGCATGCGGATATCCCAACGTATACCATGATACATGCTTGCGCATCTCATGTACCGCGGTGTATTCTCCTTTGTACTTCGCCATCAGATCCAGATGCCTGAGGATCATATCCACCAGCTCCGCAAGGGATGGCTTACCATCCATCTCCTGACAGGTAAGTCCCTGCCTAATCTGACGGAAGATCCATGGATTACCCTTGGCACCTCTGCCGATCATATATGCGTCACAGCCGGTCACTTCCCGCATGCGAAGCGCATCTTCCGCTGTCAGAATATCTCCGTTGCCGATCACAGGGATCGACACCGCTTCCTTGACCTGACGAATGATATCCCAATCTGCCTGACCGGAATAATACTGCACTCTTGTCCTTCCGTGAACGGCAATCGCAGACGCGCCTCCTGCCTCTGCCGCTTTGGCAACCTCAACCGCATTCACATGCGCTTCATCAATACCTTTACGGATCTTGACCGTTACCGGAACAGATACTTTACGTACCATAGCAGCCACGATCTGTTCTACCAGTCTGGGATCCTTCATCAATGCAGAACCTTCGCCGTTGTTATATACCTTCGGTACCGGACATCCCATGTTCACATCCACAAAATCAAATCCCAGCTGTTCGATCCGCGCGGCCATATCTCCCATCAGCTCCGGTTCCGAACCAAAGAGCTGAAGACCGATCGGCTTCTCCTCCGGCCGCAGAAGAAGGAGCGGAGCCGTATTCTTATTGTTATAATACATTGCCTTGGCACTTACCATCTCCGTATAGAGAATATCACAGCCGTGTTCCTTACATAACAAACGGAACGGCAGATCCGTGATCCCCGCCATCGGAGCCAGTATCAATTTGTCCCGAAGCTCTATTGTTCCTATTCTTGCCGACATTCTATCTTCCCGGGTCTGTTACCTGCCCTGCTTATCATAGATCCGCTTCAAGCCCTTCAATGTCAGATCCGGATCGTAGATATCGATCGCATCCGTTTCATTGGAAATGATCTTGCCAAGTCCTCCGGTTGCTACGACTTTCATTTCAGAAAGACCTGCTTCTTCCCGCATCCTGCGAATAATATATTCTGTCTGTCCAATACAGCCGTATATCAGACCTGCCTGCATACTTGTTACGGTATTCTTAGCCAGTATGCTGTCCGGCTTGCTGATCTCGATCTCAGGAAGCTTTGCCGCATTATTCCATAATGCATTGGCCGAGATCCGAATACCCGGAGATGTGACACCGGCCACCAGACTGCCGTCCTCCAATACCAGATCGTGCGTTGTCGCCGTACCAAAATCAATGACCAGAACCGGTCCGCCGTATAATTCATATGCGGCAACGGCATCCACGATACGGTCCGCGCCCATTTCTCTCGGATTCTCCGTCGACAGCTTGATACCCGTCTTGATCCCCGGTCCCACAATGATCGGCTTTACATGAAAATATTTTAAGATACCGCTTGTCAGGGAATGCATAACATCCGGAACAACCGACGCGATAATAACCGCATCGATCTCTTTACGTCCGATCTTTCTCGCATTCAACAAATCCAAGAAAAAGATCCCGTACTCATCCGACGTTCTGGGAATCTTCGTGGTCATACGAAATGTCCCCTTAATCTCTTCTTCTTCAAACAATCCGATCGTAATATTGGAATTACCTACATCAATGGTTAATAACATACCCGTTCTCCTTTGATCCGCCTGTCATTCACGAATCAGATCTCGTAATCTACACAGCTTCGACTGGTCTTAACCTTGCCGATCTCTTCCGCAACTGCCAAATGAGCCGGATGGATACTGTACATCGCGCAATCCTCGATCGAATCAAAATCAACGATCAATACCAACTGCGCATTATCAACCGGCGCACGGTCACTGTTCACGCCTACTTCCATTTTCTTAATAAAAGGGATCTGAGCCGGAAGCGCAAGGAGCATATCTCCCAAACGTCTGGCTTCCTCTGTTGGAGATAATTCTCCGTTCCCTTGAATACCGAACATCACCACATGTCTGATCATACCATCAACCTCCTCAATCATTATTCATCATAGAAATCTTCATCTTCCCCAAGGAAAAATACTCTGTAATAATTCTCCAGTGCTTCCAATAATTCCTTGCGTTCTTCCCGCATCCGCTTGATCACGAGCACGCTTCCGATCTCATCATACAAGAGATCCCCGTCATCTGCTGCCGTAATAAAATTCAGATTCCCCTTAGAGTCGAATTCCAATGT
The DNA here is from genome assembly GCA_017460485.1 of Lachnospiraceae bacterium. Lineage (GTDB taxonomy): Bacteria > Bacillota > Clostridia > Lachnospirales > Lachnospiraceae > CAG-632. The sequence continues at coordinate 28,600 of JAFUAW010000020.1, forward strand.
CAGGATCCCGCCGACCTCTTCCGTATACAGCACACACATGATCTGCAGCTCCCGCTGGATCGACGACGGAAGATTCTCAAAATCCTCATTCAGATAATATTTTTCCTCATATTTTGATGACACACACAAAATCACATTTTCCTGATACATAGTCTCTCCTATTCCGCATAGAAATCTATATCTTTGATCATCTTGATATACCATCCGTGCCTGCCGACGGAATACCGCAGGAATACCTTGGCATACATGTCTTCCAGATGCGCGAAGCTGTCATTCCATACTCTGGAATCGGCAGAATTCTCCCGATTATCACCCATCATAAAATAGCTCTCCTCGGGTACTTCCCATCTATTCACATCATACTCAAGCGGCCGGGTAAATCCCCGTGTATAATCATCCGTTATGCGGACATCATTCACATAGACACTTCCATCCTTGATCTCTACGACATCTCCCGGGCAGCCGATCACACGCTTTACCAGAAACTCATTATATTCTTCACTCCAGAAGATCATAATATCCCCATGCTGCGGTTCACGCGCCCACAAGTATACCCTGCTGGCAATTAAATGATCTCCGGTCATGATCGTAGTCTCCATGGAGCCTGACGGTACCTCCGCATGGAAAAATACCACCTGTGTCATGATAAGTGCTACCAGAATACCGCAAAGAATCGGAACAACCACTGCATGCAGGAATTCATGCACATGCTGTCCTAAGGTCTTATTCTCTTCCAATTCATCCACGTCCATTTCCGAATCGTAGACTCTTCCGATCTGCCCTTCCGCATTCGACAGCATATTCTCCACCCGGTCGGTATCATCCGATTCTCTCAGCACAGAATCTTCTTTTTCATATTCTAATTCAGGAGCTCTCCTACGCATGTCCATAACCCCATTTCGTATCTGTTATAAGTCTCGTATGTCACATTTTACCACAAATAATCCGGTTCGCCAACCAGTAATCCTAAGCTTTTCAGCCACAGATAACAATAGCAGGTAATCGGCGGAACATTCACCATGCAGCGCAGTTCCGTGTCGCTGTACTGTTTCATAGTCTCATATCCGCCCTGAATCCGGTCAAGCCCGGTCAGATAGACCGGAATCCTCCGCTCCTTCGCCTTTTGAAGAAATGTTTTCCATGCATCATCCACACAGACGGTTCCGGAATGGTAACTCTCGACCATAATATATTCCGTCCCTTCCGGAATCTCCGGCCATACATATCCCGGACACATTGTAATACGTAATACAGCCGGATGCCGGCTATTATGCGGCATCCCGGATAAAAGAGCACTAAGCTGCGGATGACAGCCGGGAAGTCCCATACATAAAGCAGTATGATCTTCTTTCACATGCCAGAGCCCGTTCTGATCATAATATCCCAGATATTCATCATGCATACTGAACAGTTCATCATCATAGGTTCTGTGAGCCAGCAGCCCGGTTCCGCAATGAAGATAGATCCTGCCATCCGAATTACGATATGGAACCAGTACACCCTTCAGCTGCCTCCTAACAATACTGATCACTGCCGCATGGAAATTGGCAATTCCGTTCGCTCGCGGATCCTTTAAGGGATAATTGCTTGCAACCAGCAAGACGGGAACCCCGGCTTCCGGATATAAAAGCCCCAGTACTGCCGCCGAATACTGCAATGTATCCGAACCATGGCATATCACGATACCGTCATACCGTCCGGAATTCAATGCCTGTCCGACCGCGGATACCAGCTTACATATATATTCTGTATTCAGATTCTCACTCAGGATCCGGTATGGCATGGAACAGTCAAATTGAACAGTCTCAGCAAGTTCCGGATACTTCTCACGGAATCTGTCTATCAAAGCATAAGACTGCTCCCGGTCCGGAGCGATCCATCCTTCCGAATCCGTCCGGCTGCCGATGGTCCCACCCGTGAAAATGACGGCAATATCCATTTGCCCCCTATGATCATCCATGTTATCTCTCCTGTAATATCTCCTATATTGTGATCGCCAATAATGATCCATCAACCATGCCCCATCGATCAAGACTTCAGAGCCGCTTTCGCCAGCTGATCCGCCTCTTCATTATAGGTATCTCCGGTATGTGCGGCAATCTTACGAAAACTTATCTGCATACTCTTCATCGCATTCTGCATGAATTCCACATACTTACTCGTTAATGCGTTATTAGTCTTCCATGCTTTCGTTGCCCAGCTTGCAATCCCCTGATAATCATGACAGATCTCCAGCGAAGAATATCCATGTTCCAGACACCAGGCAACCGCATGCATGGCACCCTGAACTTCGCCGGTCACATTGCGGAACTCCAGTAATTCCGGATCATTACCGTACGCGGAATCCCGGATCACTTCTCCATCTGGAAGAAATAAGATGCATCCGTAAGAATATCTCCGTATGGAATGATCATAACTGCCATCTACATATGCGATCACTGTATCTTCGGTTCGAACTCCGCTCTCCGGTATATTCTGTGACTCATCATCCGCACCCATCTTACCGGTGTCATATCCATTCATATATTCTTCCGCTTCTTCCCGCGTCACAAATCCTTTGAACTCCGCGCCGGGATATCCTGTAACCAATGCCTTGCACTCAACCCACGAAGTAAAGATTCCGGTCTGCCTGCCACATCGGACTCCATAATAATTCTTCTTCGCCATATCAATCATCCTCCCGGTTCCCAATTCTCACGACTCCCTTGTAACATCACGGTTCTTATTACTCCGTCCTCCATAAGAGATGGCATCCACCGGACATTGGCGGATACACCGTCCGCATTGAATACACTCATGATCACAGACTCTTTTCACATCCATATCGCAATTCCGGATACAGGCATTGCAATGGATACATTTGGAGGAATCCACCCGGATCCCGAAAAAGGAAATTGGATGAAACAATGAATAGATGGCTCCCAGCGGACATAAGAATCTGCAGAACGCCCGATAAATGAACATACACGCGAGCAGGATCGCCGCGCACACGAATACCTTCCATGAGAATAGAAATCCCGCCAGCTGCTGCAGTGCTTCATTACGGATGACCAGAGGGATTCCTGCTTCCAAAGTCCCCGCCGGACAGATATATTTGCAGAATCCCGGCTCGAGCCGCACCAGTGGAATTCCGATCACGAACACCAACAAAATAATATATTTCAAATACGACAATACCCTTGTTACCTTATTCTTCTTCAACTTTGGTGTCGGAATCTTATGGATCAGATCCTGCAGGAATCCAAAGGGGCACAAAAAGCCACAGATCCATCTTCCGCAGATCAGACCGAATAACAGAAGAGTTCCCAGAATAAAATACGGGACCTTATATTTGGAAGACAGCAATCCGGTCTGCAGGCTTCCCAGCGGGCAGGAAAAAGCCGCGCCCGGACAGGAATAACAATTCAAACCCGGAACACAGAGCCCCTTCGTTGAGCCCTGATAGATCTTCCCGGATACGAAGCCTTTGATGTTGCAATTATACAGAACCGCCGCGATCAGCTGTGTATATCTTCGCGGGGAAATATGCCATTTATGTTGTTGAGTATCTGTTCTGTTCATATCCTTGGAACCGCCTGCTTCGTCTTATTTTTAACTCTTTCCGGACAGCTGTATCAGAATTGCCCCGACCGGTTAATTCTCCTATATGATCTAACCGATCCCGATACACTCATAGCAGATACGGATCGCCTTATTCTTCACATCACGGAAGCCTCCGCCTGCAATCCCGAGAGCCAGACACACAGTGATCACTGCCAGAAGGACACCGCGGATGATCCATTTGATTAAACTGTTCTTCTTACGATCTGTCATTCCACGACCTCCCCGGTTAATCCTGCATGCAGGCATCAATAGCACTCTTGTACTCCTGATACTGCTCCTCTGCTCCGTATGCTCCGATATAGATCTTCCGGATCACACCATGATCGATCACGAGTGTAAACGGAATACCATCCGCAGGATAATAGTTCTCAATGGTCCCATATTCATCATAGGCAATCGGGAAGGTATAACCGCTCTCCTGAACAAACTGTTCAACCGTCCGGGCATCCTCCATACAATCCACACAAAGAATTGCAAGATCATCATAGCCATCCGCTTTGAGCATCTCAAATGCCGGCATCTCCCCCATACACGGTCCACACCAGGTCGCAAAGAAATTAAGGAGCACCACCTCATCATCATGCTCGGACAATCGAAATGTACTTCCGTCCACCAGATCCGCAGTAAAATCCGGAGCAACATCCCCTTCTGCCAGATACTTAGGCGTCCCTGTTCCATCATTCGCATACGGCCGATCCGCAAAACGATCATCCGCGGCGGCTGCCTCTGTATCAACATTATCCTCTGAACTATCCTGTTCAGAGACCTCCGTCACATCATCTAATTTGCCTATAACAGAATTCTCATCCCCACGATCCGAATCACTCTGCGTAGAGATCAGCAGCTTATCCTCCTCTGTTGAATCTGTCCCAATATCATCCAAGAAACAGCCTGTACACAATGTCATTATTGCGGCGGCGGTCATTCCCAGTCCACAGGCCTTATATATCCATTTTTTCATAGTTAAATCCTCCTGCAACGATCATGATTTATAAATAATCTTAACGCAATCTTCCTCTCCAGATACGTTACCGGCACTGCTTTGGCCAGCCACACGCCGTTTACAAAACGATAGAACACTATTCCATCTCTATGCATTTCTCCGCTTTTGACAATATATATTACCGGCTTAGCATGCCGACTTCCAGCCTTCTTAGCAGTTTCCGTGTCTCCGGACAGATGCACATATAACCGTGATTTGGGAATCAATCCCTGTTCTTCAATGGACGATGTGTATTTCTCTCCGGTGCCATGATATAGACACTCTGGTGGGACAGTCTCCTCAAGTTCTACATCAACTGGAATAGAATGTCATACGCATCCCCCGAAATCAGAACAAAATCATTTAGTGCTTTCCCAAGGTGCAAATCGCCTAAATGTAGTAATTTCATATGTTTCCTTCTAAAGCAGAAGCAACCATTTTTTTGATTACAATATTATTTTTCTTTTCATCTCATAAATGATATACTACCAATTAGATACAAACAGGCTGTTCCTGACAAATTCAGTTACTGAATAAACAAACTATTATAAAGTATAGTATTAATCAATTAACAATTCTATTTTTTCAATATATATTTTCCATCCTGAATATTCTCAGCCATTACCTCAATTTGTGTATCTTTTACAGTACCAAAATCCATTTTTTCTGCATACTTTTTAGGAAGTGAACCTTCGTACTTTCCATCTACAATGCCCCTGAAATTTCCTCTTATGGTTTTCTCCTTTATAACAAATTTCACCGTTTTGCCTAAAAGAAAAGTATCAGGCTGCACGTAAGATGATTTTTTCGAGTCCCTTGTTATAATAGTCTTCGAACCTGAACGATGTTTTGAGGAAACTGATGAGAACTGATTTCTTTCCAATACAGGGATCTGTTCAAATAATAATATATCTTCCAAGGATCTATCAGTAAAAATCATAGTTTTTAAATTTAATAAATCCTTGTTTCCAAACTCAGTTCCACTATGGCAGCATTTGTTTCTCAAATCTCCTATCCTTGAAAGCCTGCTTACTAACCTCTTCCACCAAATTTCATCTTTATCTTCATATTCCAATAACTGAATCGACGCTTGAGCAAATATTTTATATCCTTGACCCAAAAGAGTAGAATATGTTCCAATAGTAGTCTTATCAATCGGATAAACCTTAAATTCTTTCGTAGTAGGATATACTTGCTGTGAAGCCATCTCGGGAATTCTATAGAATGCCGGAGCCATATAGTCTTTTAAATGACGTTCAAAAGCCCGGGCAAACAAGATTCCACGCGGGGATTCTGATTCATTCATGTTTAATCCAAAATTGTCTATACACAGCTGGATAAGATTATAGACCTGAATTCCACATATAATTTGATTCCTGCATGCATCAGACAAGCTTTCAAGAATGCTTTCATTTAAATAAAATTCTTTCATCTGTTCGGTAGTTAAGTCTCCTCTCGAAAAAATATCGGATGAGAAAACTCCTTCAGCATACTTTTCAAGTTCTTGTTCTTGTTCTTCTTCATTCATTTCTGTCCATACTTCTTGTCTAAATGGAAGAAATTCAAGTTTCTTAGATACTTGTCCTTCTTCCAACAATAATGTATTCCCTGAAACAAGTTTTTGAAGATCCTCTAATCCAGTTATTGCATTTTCAATATTCAATATATTATTGGTTTGACTATTAATGAAATTCCCCTCAATATTATAGATGTTAGTCACCCTAGATTCAGATAAAGGCAATGCATCAGAATTCGTAGTCTCTTTTTCGGTTTCAAGATAAAAGTCAGAGCCACAATCAACTATATATTGTCTAAATAGGTCTATGTTAATATTCCAAGTCTTTTCATCATTATCTTTGATAATATGCAACAATCCACGGCCAACATCATCCGATAATTCCGCAAGTTTTGATGATTCAACCATAGTATTATTCTCATTCAATCCTCGTTGAGATGAAGCAATTTCAAATAAAAGTTCTTTTTGCTTACTGTTTAGACCTGTTATCCAATTCTTAAACAAACTAATTCCGCCATCATGTATCAAAAACCTACGAATAAGTTCTTCTTTTGTCACTTCAATATTATCCTGTTTTGCCATACATAATATATCAATTAGTATCGCCATTAATTCTGGTACTCCCCCAGAAATATCAGCCACCAAGTCTGTTTCCGAATCAAGTAACTCACATTTCTTTTGATTTGCAAAGAAATGAACTGCTTCTGTTCTCTCTCCATCTCCAAGTGGACAAATGGTCAGTTTACTAGTAAATTTTTGAGCAAAAAACGAGGCAATATACTGCTTGGTTGCACATGTCTCCAACAAATCCGTATCAGTTATTATCCAATATGTTATTAGTTTTTGTTCATTAAAACTTCGCAACACATCATATTGCTCTCTACCAACTTCCGTATCACGTGCCATGCAGTGAAATTGATCCATAATAATAACCAGATCATACCCCATTTCTTTCACAACCATTAGATACTGCGTTAATCTTGCGTCCAAAGTATCAAACACAGCATTAATATCATCCATCTCTTTTATTATCTTCTGCTTGTCATCCTCAACCGGAATTTCCCTAATGCCCACTTTTACTTGGTCCAGCAGAAAATGATAAAGATCAGAGCCCTGTTTTCTAGAATCTAATCTTGAATAGACAAATAATTTTTTATACCTCCCCGCTATCTCTTCTTTTTTTGCTTTTGTAAAATAATACAGAAATAACGATGTTTTTCCAACTCCCTTTACACCTAAGAAAGCTAAATTACCAACATCCGGCGACTCAGCATATTTTTTTATTTTGTCAACATAATTGGCCCTTCCAAATACATTCTCAGACATATTTTCATCCCCTTGTTTTAACAAATTTGTCAATCTTCCTATCGTTAAGCATCAACAGACGATACAACTCAGTCGAAAAGCAGTATGCATTTTCCTGATGAGGATCTTTAACTATAAAATCCATCTTTTCCAAGATGTCTAAATTCTTCCTCAAATCATCCATTACAATATTGCCTAACACTTCACCCGTATCATCATCAACATAATGAAGTTTATTGAACTCAAAAAGAATCTGATCCACATTAACGCTGTCATTAGGTTTGTTTGTCACCCTAGCCATCGCACGGATAATAGCTTTCCGCTTAGCACCAAAATTATTATCCAACAAATCTATAAGCTCTGCTCCCAAATCACCCTTTATCAACAACTCGACAATCATATTAACATCTGAAACATGAATCTCATCCCGAATAATATGTTCTTGATCGACAATTCTGTCCAGAATATTGTATGCAATTACTTTTGTATACCAGATCAGACCATTTGTATAGTACATGATAGAATCAATCGCATCATCTCTGAACTTAATTTCATACTCTTTATTGTATTTCTCAAACATATCCCGAATATCTTTAATATTCATTCTTCCAACATATATTCGCTGCAGCACTTGGAACATCTGAGATTCTCTTTTTTGTTCCAGACAACTTGTCAATAATTTGTCAGAACCACAAAATATAAAAGATACGAACTCTTGATAATTTTGTATAATTGACCTGATCATTCCAAAGAACTCTTCTTCATGTATAGCACTATCAAAGTGATTAGCGTAAAACACATTTTCCATTTCATCGAGAATAAAGATTATCTTTCGCCCTCCCAAAAGTCCGGATAACTCCATGAAATAAGATGGTAATTGCCCTACCCAATCAGGAGTTCTGGATATCTCTTCCCAACGTTTCTTAAAATCAACAAAGCCCTCCATTTGATCCCTATACCATCTATACAGCTCATTAAATGTCAGATCGAAAAACGCTTTGGTTATGTCCCCATATATCCCTTGCGCATCCACAAAAATCGGAGCCAAATTGTCTCTTTCTCTTAGCTTTTCTCTAAAAAATTTAATTACTGAAGATTTTCCGGCACGGCGCAGTCCCGTTACTAAAAGTGACGGGTATCTATCCGGATTATTATTGATATTATACAAGTTCTCCAATTTCAAGAGCTCATTAGTTCTTCCACAAAAATCGTCCCCCTCTGCGGCTAATTGAGCATTGAACTTTTCTCTTCCAACATGAGAAATCCCCCATTCCTCATTTGAAAAAGATACAGCTATCTCCCCAAAAGTATTCGAAGTGTGGCTTTTTCCATTATTTTCATCAAAGTATGTAACATCTGCGCCCCATGAAACCTTTGAATCGATAACATCATTTCTCTGATATGGAACAATAAATGGAATCTTTCTACCAGGTGCTATTTTTTCCATTGTAAATGTTTCACGAAGTTCAAAATTAACAGTAATATTTAATTCAATTCGACTTGCAGGTGCTCCTCCACAATTTAATACTACACCTCTCACATAACCTTTCTCCGCTCCTTCAAGCCACGTTTCTCTCCAACTATTCTCCTTATTATTATCAGCGCTGACCGATCCAAGATGAGAAATAACCAAATATGGAGCAAAGTTAATACTGTTAATCTTCTCCTGAATCATCTTGCTCAAGGCCGCCGATGCATTTCTAAACTTCGATACACCCTTTGTTTCCTTGAAAATTTTTTCCTGATATGCTATCAATCTCTCCTTTATTGATTCTTCGCCCATAGTACTAGATAAATCGTCCGCTATATTATCTAATACCTTAATTAACATTGTCACCGCTTCAATATCCTGAGAAATCCTAGACTTCTGATTTATATCCTGTTCATAACAAAGATGCTTAATTGCTTCTCTGTTTTCGTACACGCTCAGTGCTAATGAATCGAGATTCGTATATTCACAAACATATTTTTGAAAAATATCATGAAGAGCCCCAATTAAATATGTATCCTGAACAGAATATTTTTGAATCAAGGCAAAAGTATCGCGCATAATTGTTTCATCTACTTTTGATTCTTGGTGTTTAATCAAGCATATTCCTATATTTATCGAAATCTCATTTAAAGACTCCTGTGTCCCCGTACCATTATCAAAAGCTTTTTTTGCTTTTTTCCATTTATTTTGATATTGGGATAATTGAGCATCTTCATATTCCTTTTCAATAAAACTTTTAATGAACAACGGAATATCCAATGTCATCTCTTCCTCTATTTTTTCTTCCGAAGTATCTACTTTAAGTGATCTATATTCAATTTTGTTTTTATCTGTAATATTGGATTTTATATCATTATCAACTTTCTTGTTTGATGATTCACTCATAACTTCTGCCCTTGGCAGGTATGTTGCTTCATCTATTTTATTGATAGACTTACAATGACTATAATTCTTTATCCAAAAGTTATTTGGGATTTGGTATGACTTAGATATTCTCAGACACTGTTTACATAATTCTGTATTATTACCTTTTTTTCCATAAGACGCTACCAATTTTGCGCATAAATAGCCTCTGATTTTTCCTGAGAATGTTTCTATCACTCTATTAGCCGCATCATTAATTTTATCCTGCTCAATCAAAACTAATACACCCAGCATATTCCATACATTTTCGTCAAATTTTGAAACAAAATCGTATAATCCAGTCAGATACTTATCGTCACTTAAAGCAATTGTTATTGCATTGATCACCTCAATATAATTGTTTTCCTCTTGAAATATTCGTTTATCAACCTTATCTACTAAAACCGAATAATAAAAGTATAACGAACGAACCGAAAAAATCTTCCTCTTTAGGTTCAAAGAAAAACTCATATCATTCGCATTCTGAAGAGATGATATATTGTACATACGCTCAATTAGTTCGTATTTTTTCTTAAAGCGCTCATACCGTTTCTCATTGCTAAAATAATCTTTAGTGTTTCTATGCAAGAAGACAGAAAAAATATTGCTTTCATAGTCAGAGTCTTTAAAAACACTCTTCCCTGTAGAGTACAAAATTGTCGGTCCAGCTGCACGGATATATAACCTTTCGTAATTTTCACAGATATTAATCGCAATGTCTTTATCAATGGACTTCAAATAATCCTGCGTTTCAACATTAGCAAATATATCTCCGCTCCGTGCATTTATGAAAACGCTAAAGATTTCTGAGTAATTACAACAATTAGGCTGACTTATAATACACTTGCCCAAGTAATTTTTATACACCGTCAATGTTTCAATATCAAGCGACCATATTTTCCTAAGTTCCTCCAGATAAATATCATCTAGTGATTGAACAACATTAGAAAAATAATCAAAATCACATCCGGCATTTCCAATATTATTCCAAAGCATTCGAGCGCGATCACTATTTTCAATAATATCCCACATATTGTCCGAGTGATTTATAACAAATAACGCTACTCCTTTTATTACCGAACGATAATAATCATCTGCAACATTAATCCTATCTGTTTTTATATATTTTGCCAAAACAGTATTAACAATATTATCTGCCGACTTGTATTCAAATACATCCTTCCAGTCTCCGGAAAAAACCGCTCTAAAAAGAATCTGTGCAAAATCTTCATACTCGGTTGTTCTCAAACCTACTACGATACAATCGCAGAATTCTTGGTATTTCTTTACTAAATCAAGATAATTACTAAAACGTTCCTCTATTATTTTCTTAAAAGACCTAACCTCTTTACCATTGAGTCGTAAAAGGTTTTCTCCGCAGACCATAGATCCGACCAAATACCCAACAGGATTATCATTTTGGATCGACTCTAAATAATCATACATATAGTTGTAATACATCTCATTTTCTTTAATTCCTTTTTCATCCCGCAAAAAACAGGCGGCAACTTCATATAAAACCGGGTCATATTCTGCATATTTCAAAAGAAGTTCAATAGTTTCTAATCCACATTTTTTCATGTTAGACATTGTCATCTTGTAATAGAAGCCCAATAGATCATTTACCCCTAATAAGTTTCCATAATCTTTTTTTACACAAACCAACGCCATTTTTTCATAATCAGTAAGACTGCGTTTTTTATAGTTTTCGTACATATCTGACACAAGATTTTTATAAGGTATATCTAACAGGGCATTCTCCAAGCAACCAAATGCCGCATCGATTCCACTTAAATTGTCTTTCAAAATCATGTCTGAGATTATTACACAGCATTGTTTCGCACAATTCTTTGAGAGATACTCAGAATAGGTACTGATAAACAGTCCATACTCTTCGGTTGCAATAGCCAAATCTGTTGCAACACAAACACTATTCCACAAAAAATCTTCTGCATCTGAAAGTGTGATGTTATCCTTAATCTTAATGAATATTTCAGATGTTTTGTCTTTAAGCTCAGTATAAGAAAACCAATTCTTATTTATCATTGTTCTGAGCTTTTTTTGCGCAGCAATGCTAATATCTATCATGTAAACATCGAGCATCTTCATTAATAGATTCAAAGAGATAGCTTTAAACCCATTTTCAACCGCATATCCAAGTGCACTTTCCAGTTCTCTTTCGCCTTGTGATGAAATTTGAAACAAAATATTACCAATAGCTATTTTATTATTAGTTTCATTCTTTTCAATCCATGTTCTTAATAGTTTCCAGTAAAGGTAATTTGATGGATCACAAATGATAGCTTTTGATAAAATATTAATTTCTTCCCATTCCCAAAGATCTGAATCCTTAACAGTATTTCTTAATCTATCAATTACCAATGATTCTTCTTCTGTCATTAAAAGATACTTTGCCCAACCGCTAAAAAGACTAACGGAATCAACGAATTTCTCTGTATTTAATTTATCCAGCAAATAATTATAATAATTCACTGTATTCGTATTATCATTATTATCATTTAACGAATATGCCATATCGTTTTCCTGGTTCACTAAACGATTTGAGGCCTGCAAATAAATTCTCGACTCAAAATCCATTCCGCACTCGGAACATATTGTAGACATATTCTTGCATCCAATATAATCCAGCGTAAACTGATCTGAAATCCTTATAAGTTCAAGAACTATTTCATTCTTTTTGTGAATATTGATACTATTACGTACCGATTCATAATAATTCCATATAACCTCAAATAATGCATCTGGTTTTAGTTCAGATATGGTGTTCTTCTTAAAATCCAAATATACATCCCAAAATTCTTTCTTCTCATCAATGGTCTGACTAATAATAAGATAATTATTCAAACTCTTAACGCTGCCTTTACCTATTTGTAATGATTGAGCCAGAATATTGCACCACGATACTATCTCATCTGAACCATTTACATGATGAGAAATTAACTCCTCCAGCATCTCCATTTTATACTCAACAGCACTCACGCTTTCTATTTCTTTGTATATTTTTATTGCTTTATTTACGATAAATCCAGATTTTTGAGGAAAAATATTGGCAATCTTAATTATTAGGTCTATCTTTGTACTTGAATCTAAAAGATCATATATAAAGTCAAACCATGCATTTAAAAATACCTCACTGTTTTCATCAGAAATAAGTGCAATTATCAATCCCCCTTTCGGAAAATCAATATTTTGAACGGAAATTCCATTTATTTTATTTTTTATCTCAAATATATCTTCGTCTAAAAATCTAACAAAAAACGTATTTATTAAATCTATTACTTTTTCCGAATAAATCCGTTCTACGTCTTTATTAAGTATATACTGTATATATCTTGCAATAATATCAGGACGATATTGTGTTGAACTGATATTATCCCAAATAACATCGTCAAATTCATGTGTATCTAACACTTCACAAATATAAAGAAGGGGAGTATACAGTGTAAAGTTATCCCACTGTTCACGATTATGTTTATAATAGTCGAGAAAATCCTGATATCTGCCCAACTCATACAAAGCTACACAGTAGCTGCTAGCATATAGTCCATTAAACTTTTCTTTCATTTCCTCATGAAGATAGTCTTCATATATCTTGCAGACCATTTCATAATTATGTTGTCCAGTGTATATTTGATATAACGCCTTGCAATCAGTAATAACATCTTCCTGCGAATCCTCTGTAATAGCATTTAGAAATAAGCGTTCTGCAAGATTATTTTTGTTCTTTTGATACAAATATACCCTGTTAGCTATCTGGCCAGGTTTAGAGCCATTATTTGAGCCGCCTAAAGTAAATATCTTACTTATCTTTTGTATTTCTTCCGGAGTATATCCCAACTCAACCAAAAGATTGGCACTTTTTACATACTTTCTTATAGCATCATTATCTGCTTCGATAATCGCAGTTTCAAACGCATTACTTCTAGGTCTGTTTTTTTGAATTTCTAACTGCTTCACTAACAATTCATCATTCTTTTCTTTTGCTATGGCAAGCATTCTATCAAGAATAATATCATCCGGGTAATCCATCCATTTTGATTCCATGCACTCAAAGAATACATCATTATCCTTTTCTGCTATACAAAGTGCCAAATAATAAAGTCTCATCAATGATGACATCTTGCTGTTTAATGTTCGATCGAACTCAAACAATGAAAGTATTAATTCACCACGTCTTTCCGCTAATAATAATGGAAATAATCTATTGCACATATCTATCTTGTTACTATAAAATGCTTCAAATAAATATTGTTCTGCCAAATGATTCTTATTACCTTGAAAAGCCAGAATTCGTCTCATAGTATAATAGTCTTCAGAAAACTGCTGCTCAATATCAATCAATTTAATATCCTCTATTTCAGAATCTGAATACCCCAATTCTTCTAGTAATTCTGGTTTTTCAATATAAATCTTTAATGTGTCCAAATCTCGATTAATAATACTGTTTTCAAAACTATTTGGCGTATTATATACCACTATAGATCTAATATGTCCTTCCAATCTCGGATTGTCTAATGATAAATTATTAATATCCTCTATGCCTTTTGCTTTAAGATATTTTTTTATAAGACTTTCATTACACCAAAAAACCGGAATACATTCCATGAAGTAAATGAGTACATCACTTTTTTGGGTTTCAGTCATCATTGTAAGCAGTTTTGTCATAGATATCTTATCCTCTTTAACGAAAAACAAAGCATACTTTTGCAATTCAAAATAAGCATCTTCATTTCTGTTAAAGAAATAAATATCCAACAAGGCTTTGATTGCATGTCTGTCAGGCAAACGCTCGATAAGAGCTTCTTCTTGATCATACAACTTCTCTTTATCTTGCAATCTGTTCGAAAGAACAGCAAATTCACTTAATTCAAATGGCGGCATCGAGTTGTGGAACTCTATTTCTGCATCTATCTTTTCCAAAAAAGTCGGATTTCCAGCCAATTTCTCACGCAGTAAAGGCATTTCATTTATAAGCATATCCCAATTTTGAACAGCAATTAAAGCATTAACATATGTTATACAGAAATTAATATTCGTTTCCAAATATTTACGATATGTCTCAAAAAAGGGAATAAATGATTCTCTGTTTTGACCTATCTTGATAGACGCCAACGCATTAAGTATCTTAGTGTATTCTTCACTTTTCTTTTGTGAAACAATGAGTGCAGCTTCATAAAAAATTTCAGCTAAACCATCCCTATTTAATTGCATTCCAAACAATCTAGTGGCAGTCTTATACCAGCTCACATCCCAATTTGTTAATTTTAATGCTTTTCTTATCCTGTCAATATCTATGGAAGAATATCCCATTTCCTCAAGCAATGACTCATTTGACAATAATTTCACTACAGCATCCATATCGCCAATTATCAAGGCCTTTTCAAATGCATTTACCATAATATTTTTAGATCTTAAAATTGCACTGATATAGTCATTGCAAAACGGAATGTTATCTTTAAAATAGAACGCATATTTTCTCCAGAAAGCAATATATTTTTCATCCTCTTCATCAAGATAAAACAAAACCAGCATATTAAGTATTTTAATATATTGGTAACTGCCTTTAGAACAATTCTTTAATGCCATTTCATAGTATTTTTCAGCCAACCCATTTTTATTTGACTGAAATAAATTAATCCTACTCGCTATACTATATAAATCTTTTTTCCATTTGGAGTTCCCGTATACCTTTCTGATTCTCTCTATTTCCTTTTCCGTATATCCCAAATTCTTGAGACGATCGTTCTGAGAAATAAACTGACCAACAAGTGCTTTATTCCCATTAATTAATCCTTCCTCAAAAGCATTTGGTTCATAGGACAAATCTACTTTTTCCTCATTTTCAACGTCCTCTTTAGTTTCAATGATTATTCTTTCTTCTTCAATATTTATTGTTTGATTTTCCACATCAGAAATAACTGCATTATCCTCTTCCCCATATGTTTTTTCAGTACTTGTATCGGCTTTATCTTCAAAATGTGTTTCATCACTATCTTCTCTAGAGAATATTACCAAATTATCACATGTGATACTCTTGATTTCTGTAATTTTCATTGTTTTTTGACCATTTTCCGTGATATATGATATTTCATCTTTATCTGCGGAAACCAGAACTGCATCCAGCACTTCTGAAAAAACTGTTATTATCTCAACACGTTTCATGATGAAATTATCAAATGCCAACTCCTCCCATTCCTCTATAGATGATACATCACTCACAAGGATTTTCAAATCTCCTACTACAAATTCTTTCCCCGTAAAATCCGAAATTATCCCCCTTATTTTGTCACCACTTTTCAGTATAATCTCAACATTCTGCCCATTTTTATGATACTTCATTATTCTTTGAATTATTGTATAAAGATCTGTCATTTTTTTCTCCTTCAAATCATCAAGACTTATCTTGTAACTATTGTGAAATATTTATTTTTCCCTTTTATCTTATATAAATACCTTCCTCAATCAGATTGAGAGTAAAGAAACCCATAATCAATTCTAAGCAAAAAAACAAGCAATGTCAATAATAGTCATTTTAAATCTGATTCATTCAGTTACGCGCATTCCCTCAAACCTTGCATTAACCATCATTATCCGATATCATAACTGTAATACCTCTATTTCCATACTTGAAAGGACAGTGCTTCCATGAAGAACGGATATTATAATAAGACGGTCAGACAGATCAAGCTCTATTACTGCTTCTCAACTAACAGAGAATTATCTGCCCGTAATCTGATGCTAGGGGCCGGGATCAAGAACAGACGCACCTTCGAGCGGGATATCATTGACCTTCGCGACAGCGGGTTATTGCATGCAGTCTATGACAGGCACAGCAGGCGATACAAGATATACCAATGCGAGTTTAACGAGGCAGTCACAGGAGCGAGAAGAATGCGTCTGAAGCATCTTTACAGACTTGGGACTCTTCTGTTTGGATTAACCATCATGGATATTGATGATTATGCAGATGAATTGGATATGTTAGAGGAGAATACCGGAGAAGACATGGACCATGTGAAAGGCGGCATACTGCCTGATATCGCGGCAGAGTATGAAAATCTCTTCCCCGGGTTGAGTAAACGAACCCGGCAAAGAGATTTTCAGATCCTTAACAGCGCAGGTGATAATGCCCCTCTCCAGAACGATATACTTAATCCCTTTGATTTTCAAATCATATATAACAAAAAGTATAAAACCTACGTATTGATCGGCTATGATCAGGATTACTGATATGGTCAGCTTGCAAATCCCAGACGCACAGTCTGAGATACGCTTCCTGCGATGTCTGGATCATCGTAATCCGGAATATCACATTCTTCCATGGTCGTGATCAATTCTTTTGTAATCTGATCCTCGGGATATGCCATCAGTCTTTCAGCAAGATTCATCTCCGCTTTTTCGATCATCTTTCTTGCAAAACGGCCATTGCCATAATCCTCCTTCCCGCAGACCTTGTCATATATATGTTCAAGCTTGCTCATGGCATTATCGGTTATGGTATAGTGTTTCTTAGAAAGCATCCGCTTCGTGATATCCCACAACTCTTCCCGGGAATAATCATCAAAGTCAACGTGAAATGCGATCCTGGATCTCATACCGGGATTACGGTCTAAGAAATCCTTCATCGGTTCCGGATATCCCGCAAAGATAACAACTACCTTATCCCTTTGGTTTTCCATCTCCTGAACAATGGTACTGATCGCTTCATCACCGAATCCGTTCTCGTAATCCTCGCAGAGAGAATATGCTTCGTCGATAAAGAGGACGCCGCCCTGGGCTTCCTGGAATCTCCTCTTCACCAAAGGCGCGGTCTGACCCACATGCTCACCGATCAGATCCGCTCTTCCGACCTCGACGAATTTACCGAAGTCTAAGATCTTCTCATCCTTCATGATCTCGGCAAATAGTCTTGCCACTGTTGTCTTGGCCGTTCCGGGATTCCCTGTGAACACCATATGCAAAGAAGTATTCTCTCGCTTGATCCCTTTTTCCAGACAGAGCTTATTCAGTCTGGCATTCGCGACAGCCTTGCGGATGATGTTCTTCACCGGTTGCAGTCCGACCATAGCTTCAAGCTCTTCTTTCGCAGCTCCGGGCTTTCTTTCCCCGGTCTTATCGTCGGATTCCTCTGCCTTGTCCTCATCCAGAGCAGTGATATCCTCCTTTTTCAGTGTAAAGAGTTCTACCTTCTTTATCGCTTCCTTATCTCTCCCGTCAGCAAGAAGTCTGGAAGCCTGGTTGAGTATCGCCTGATCCAGGAGATTTCTTACATATCTTCCATTTCCAAAGTTCGTGATACATACCGCTTTCTGGAATATATACTGCGCTTCCTTAACGGTGTCAGCTTCCAATGTAAAGCCCCGCTCCTTAGCCATAAGCTTGAAGATCTCGGTAAGCTCGTCAACCGAATAGTCCGGAAAATCCACCCAATGAGGGATCCTGCTTTTCAGCCCGTCATTCCGCTTCAAGAAAGCTTCCATATCAGAACTATACCCGGCCAGGATCACGATCACATCTTCTCTATGGTTTTCCATCTCCTGTATCAGAGTTGCGATCGACATAGGATTCATCAAGGAATAAGCCTCATCAATAAACAGCACACCACCCTTTGCAGCGACGAACCTGTCACGGATCATCGGAGGAAGCATGTAATTCATATCCATTCCTCCTGTCTCCACGAACACGCCGCTTTCCAGAATCCCTTTCTCCGCGGCTATGCCTGCAAACAGCTTAGCTACCGTAGTCTTGGCACTTCCCGGATTGCCCGCAAATATCATATGCAGCGATCCTTCATCACAAGAATTGCCCTTATAATTCTTACGCATTTTCTCAACGATATCGGAAGCGATAATACTGTCGATCTGCTTCTTGACCTTATCGAGCCCTATCAGCTTCCACAGACGTTCATACGGAGACGTATCTGCAGGATCGCGGTCAAGGTAAAACGTATCCTGCATATCATAATCATACATTCCCTGCATTTTTTTATTGAAGCACCACGGCT
Organism: Lachnospiraceae bacterium; assembly: GCA_017460485.1. GTDB lineage: Bacteria > Bacillota > Clostridia > Lachnospirales > Lachnospiraceae > CAG-632. Next base: position 47,426 of record JAFUAW010000020.1, read on the forward strand.
CGAACTTCTCAAACGCTTCCATTACATCCGTCTGCGAGAACTCTTTCTGAGGGAACTGCTTCATAAACTCTTTGGTATAGGACGCACGACCCGGATCCTCCGAATGCGCGATCAACCGGCGGAGATATTTTTCCGCTGCTTTTTTATCTCCTTTTCCTTCCCTCAGCTCTACGCACATCGCACGTTTTCTGATCTCAGGCAACAAGTAAAATGAAATTCCGGGATCATTCTTTTCATAGACAAATACAAAAGCACATTTGTTCTTATAGCATTTAAACATCTGATTGATGTACTGACATGTCATTCCATACGCGGTAGGAGAATAACCCAGCTTCTCCCTAAGATAGAACACAATCATACCGCCATAGTTATTTTCCATCATATCTTCAAAATAATTATCCCTGCAGTATAGACCAGGAACCATCTCGGAAATGATGTTGATCCGTTTGGATGTCAAGCGGCCGGCTCTATACAATGCGGAAGCCAATGCGCCCAGCATCTCCTTGGACGTCTGTAAACTATTTACCGAGAGATAATAATGCGCCATTACACCTGCCGCGTCCGGATCCACACTATGCTGTTCAATATTCCATAACTCGTTCTTCAAAGAGGAATCATATATATCCGGGACCTTGTCTTTCTTATCAGATACAAGCTGTTCCTCAAATCGGAAAGGATACTTATTTTTATCGATATCTCTGATATAATAGTGCAGCCATAATCCGGCATTGTCATACATGGCCTGAAACCCACGATCCATCAGCTGCCGTCTCCTGCATTCAAGAGTCGCGTCATAATAATCAGACATTGTCATTTCATACGGTTCACCGATCAAGCCCTTGTAATCAAAGATACTGTTGAGCATATCCGTAAGATGACCGAACGCCTTATCATAGCCGCACACCTGCTCATCAAAGGAAAAAACGGTCCGGATCTTGTTCTCTTCCTCCCGATAAGCCAAGAAATTGACTCCATTCTGTAAGAATTGATATAAGTAATCGTTGACTGCAGCAATCGCACAGTTATAACTATAATCCTTCAGTCTGATCTTTTGGGTCTGTTCCATCTGTTTTTGATTTGATCTTAGGCATAATCCATAATATCTCATAGCGGCTCTCCTTTACTTGTAATATGATGATGTCATGGATTATAGCAAATGGATCATTCAGATATGCGACATTAGTATGTCGTCATTATTACCGGCCTGATTTAACACCCGAACATCTCTGCCGTCTTCCTCATTCTCGCCGCCACCTCTACGCCAAATGGACATCTGCTCTCGCAGCTCTTACAGCCAATGCATGCCGAAGCTGTGGTTCCAAGTGCCTCGTAATGCGCCTTGACACTCTCAGGAGCCTCCGGCTGCTGCACCGCAAGATCATAGAACTTATTCACCATAGCGATATCAATATTCACCGGACACGGCTTGCAATGTCCGCAGTATGTACACTGACCCGCATAAGCGTGAAGAGGTGCCGATGCAATCACGGAAGCATAATCCTTCTCATCCTCGGATGCCGTCTCATAGGAGACCGCCTCATCCACCTGCTCCTTGGTATCATAGCCGCACAGGATCGATGACACTCCCGGTCTGGTCAGCGCATAATGAATACATTGAAGTGGAGTAAATGCCACGCCAAACGGTGACGTCTTCGCATCGAACAACCGTCCTCCGAAGAAGCCCTTCATCACCGTGATCCCGACATTCTTCTCCTCGCAGAGCTGATACAGTGCTGCCCGCTCCGGATCGATACCAGAATAATCCGCTCCGTCATAGCCGCCATACATTGAATCCAGATCCTCTGTGGCAGGCCGCATATCAAATGCAGGATTGATCGAGAACAGGATCATCTCAATAAATCCCGTCTCCACAGCCTGCTTCGCAATCCTCGGATTATGCGTGGACAATCCGATATGCCGGATCACGCCTTGCTCGTGAAGCCTGTGCACATATTTGATATAGTCCGTGTTCATGCACACATCCCAATCTTCCTGAGCATCAATATAATGAATCATTCCCAGATCGATATAATCCGTATTCATTCGCTTCAGGATATCTTCAAAGGCCGGAACCACATATTTCATATCCCTCGTACGGACATACTGACCATCTCTGTGTGTAGAGCCGATATGCCCCTGCACGATCCAGTTCTCCCGATTGCCCTCCATCGCCTTGCCGATGATATCCCTGGATTTCGGATCCGGCATCCAGCAGTCAATAATATTAATCCCCTTCTCAGCTGCATAACGCATCAGCTGCACAGCTTCCTCCTCATCATGGCGTTCCAGCCACTCCCCGCCAAAGCCGATCTCACTGACCTTCAGACCAGTCTTACCAAGTGTACGATATTTCATTCCTGCCATATAGAATCCTCCTTTATCAATTCTTCAAACAACCTGCTCATATATCTATTATCATTCATATCTGCTGCCCACTCCTTAACCATTCCGGACACAAATCCGGAAATCTGCAGAATCCAATTCTTTTATAGTATTGTAACTAAAATTGGAAGAAAAAATCAACTTTGAATCGGAAGAATGTGAGAACTTGGGGCAGAAGAATGTGAAGATTTGAATCAGGAGAATGGCCGATCAAGAAAAGCAATCTCTGTTCATAGCCCCTCCGCTCTGCTTATAAGACAATATTGCCTCTTATCTGTTCTGCGCGTAAGACACTAATATAATATTTTTTTCTGTATCTTTCTCTGATAGGTACACCCTGTTCTACTGTAATTTGAACAACCATAGAACTCACCATATGGACCGGTCCTCTTTATAAGACGGCCACCACAATTCGGGCAAGAAAATGCTTCCTTCTTCATTTGATCCGCATAACGCTTTTCCATTTCTATTGCGAACTCAGATTCATTCCCATCGGCAACCACAAGATATGCCTTGACCTTGGCTCGGGTAAGAGCCACATAAAACAAACGTCTTTCTTCCGCATATGGAAACTTTTCTTTTCCCTCCAAAAGACAATCCACCAGCGGGTCATCCTCTATCTTACTCGGGAATCCCATGCCCCAATTCTTATTATTAATAATAAATACATAGTCAGCCTGAAGTCCCTTGGATCGGTGAGCAGTTATAAATTCCATCTTCAAATCACTTCTAGCTTGAAGTGTCACCTGTACCGTTTGTTTCACTGTATCATATCTACAGTCCAATTCAGGACAATTATCCAGTAATTTACTGTCATAGGAATATCGCCCAATAAAGAATACCGAGCTATTATACGGCAATTCCTTTAGACTATTAAGCATGAATCCAATAGCAGCAGCCTCTGTGTATCCCTTAATCTCACCCATAGCAAAACCAAGCTGGCTGGGAAGCCCCCTAATAGATTTCTTGATTTGAGCAGGATTACGCATCACAAATTGTCCGCTGATATCTATTAAGCTTTCCGTAAATCTATAAGTCGTTTCAATCTTGCTATATTCCGTAGCTCCCCAGTATTTTGAAAAGTTAAGGATATAATCCATATCACTTCCCGCAAACCGATATATACTCTGCCAATCATCCCCAACGCAAAAAAGATCATAATTTGAAGACTCTCGTAAAGCCTTAAGCAAATTAAACCGTGATTTTGAAATATCCTGATATTCATCCACAATTACATACTTATATGGATTCACATATTTGCCATCGCGTATCATATGCGCGGCTTTATTAATCATATCATTAAAATCAATTTCTCCACTTTGTTCAAGTGCTGATATATAAGCTTGATATATTGGTGCTATAAGATCTACAAGCACAGTTTTTTGCCCCAAATTAAAGCTCTTATAGCAAAGCCCCCTAAGATTCTCTATATTACACTCATTGCTCTTCATCAAAGAAATAACTGTTGCCATTAATTCGGCAATTCCGGTCAGAAAATTCTTCGAATTATTTTTTGAGACCTTGTCCCATACTTCCTCTGTTGTAAGCTCCTTAAACACAACTCCGCGCTGCTTCAGCTTTTCTTCCAAAGAGAATAATAAATCTCCTTTGGATCTTTCGTATGAATAGCATTCTATCAAAACTGTATTGTTTGCTTGATGAAGCTTTCTTTTCCATTTCATCGCAGATTGATACTCTTCTGAAGGAGTTTTCCCTGCCCTTGAAGCAAAATATGCCGGCACTTCGCCTTTTTCATTTATTCCAAAATACTCTATATAATAACCATAATCTGTTAGATAGAAATCAGGGTAATACTGGTATCTATCCTCTGTACGTGTATCTATTGCATATTCCTTTTCATATTCATACGCAATACCATTTCTATAAAGAAAATTGGCAATATCCATCTCACCGTAGCTCTTAACCATATCGCCTTTAAGTGTTACCGGCGGATTGGTACGCAAATAATCTTCATATTCTGCACTGGTTTGAAAATCGAATTCAGACTTGCAGTATTTATGGTTAAAAAGGAAGAATACGCATAGAAGTTCAAGATATTTTGGATCCTTCATATTCTCCACAAGCTGTTCACGTACATACTTTTGCAATTGTATCTTTGTTATCTTAGGTGTAATACCTTCGACATTTTGGATAATATTCAGACCCAGTTTATGAAATGTTGATGCATCAATTTCCAAGCCGGTTTCTTTATGAATCCTATCCCGCATTTCCGAGGCGGAAGCATTGGTAAACGATAATACAAGAATATCTTTTGCCTCACATACTCCACTTTTTAATAGATACTTCACCTTACCGACTATCGTAGTCGTTTTCCCTGTACCCGCTCCTGCTATAACAAGATGATTTGGTGCCGGCTTTATAATGCACTTCATCTGCTGTTCATCTAACTGTCTTCCTTCAACATCTCCAATTAAATCCCGTGCTCTTACTGTAAGCAAAGAAGCCACTTCATCATTATGTACCACGATTCTATTGGCAATACTATTATTCAAATCGAATAGCATTTGCTTCTTCGATTTCAGTTTTGGAACCAATAATACCGCGCCAAAGCCAAGGTCTTCAATCTCTGATATCAGAGCCTCACATTTCCCTGTTACTTCATACGAGAATGTCACATTAACAAAACTATCCCCGGAAGATAATACTTGATCAACATATGAGAGATATCCATCAACCCCATCGCAGATATCATTTGCTTTTGTTTTTTTATTTTCAACTCTTTGAACAAGATGATTGATGATACCCACTTTGGCGATCTCCTCTTCACTGACTTATTTCAAGTAAGAAATATGCACAAATCACGACTAAAATAATAATATCCATCATAATCACTCATAACTAATTTTATTGAGCTACATGTAAATATATCATTAGATAAAGTGTATCATTTGTGTCTATGTAAAATAATACCCCTACATATCGAATGAAGCATTGTCTCGTTCCAGATAATCTTTCAGTTTATTCAATTTATTTACTGTAATGCTTTCCGAATAATGCAGACCTTCATATGTTGAGTGGAGCACCGGATACTTTCCTTTTGTTTTGAGAATATAATGTTCAGAAATCATCCAGTCGATCACATCTCTAACATCTCCTGTTGAGAAATCACGATAAATTCCATACTCAGGTACTTCATCCAATTTGTTGTCAGTAATTTTTTTGTTTTTAGATCCACGTAAAACGTCGCACAGAAATGTTACTCCATAATATTTGATACGACTAACATTCTGGAGTGCTTTGATAACATTGAATACCATATCATTCAAGTCAACTTCTTTGTATATAACTGGCTTAATCTCTGCTTTTATCACTTCCACATAGTCGTCATTACTAGCATTCCATTTTTTAACATCCGGAGCATTCGAAAAAGTATGTTCTTTTTTATCCGAAATCTCCCGTTGAGTCTCGATATCATTCTGAAGGACTTCCGAATATCGTATTTTTTTAATACTATCAGACTCATTTAACATTGTTTGCGGCTTAGGTGCCTCAATTTCATATCCCATCTGAGAATAGTACATCTGCTTACTTATCATTTTATTGCAGCCAGTACCATTTTGTTTATAATTAGTACATCCAAGAAAATAATCTTTATCTCTCCCCTGTTTAGCAATCAAATATCCATCACGACACTTATCACATTTCTGAATTGCGAGCTTTCCTGCCTGATAATTGTTGGTCATGAAGCCACATAATTCCGGTTCATTCGTGCAGATAAACAATTTAAGTCCATATGATTTTTTATACTTGAGCTGCATAGGGTATCCGCACAAAGGACAAGGTTTCTTAGCAATACTTATCGGCTCTTCCTCATTCCAATTACCAAGCAATTTCACATTTTTATAAGAATGCTTTAATTCTAACAAGAATTCAGACGGATTTTCCTCAGGTGCCACAAAGAACACCCTGTTCTTGGTTCTAGTCATAGCAACATAAAAGAGCCTGCGTTCTTCTGCATAGTCTATTGAATGGTCTCCCTTAATTACAAAGGATAACACCGGATCATCTTCTACTTTAGACGGAAAACCATATGTCTCATTCTTACCATTAATAACAATTACATCATCAAATCCAAGTCCTTTTGAAGAATGAGCAGTCATAAAGGTGATATCTAACCTTGGGTACTTTACACTCTTGATCTTATTTGTACGATTAATGTATTCAAACAAGCCTGTTTTCTCCAAATGATCTCCATCGAAGCCGTATCTACCAATCAATAAAATTGGGCCTGGTTCTTTACCCTCTGCCTTTTTATATTTTAATAAATCCCCGATTATCGTCTCAATAGAGCGAGCCATTTCATAATTAGCACCACTTTTTCTATTACCATCTTTTTTCTTTACAGAGCCATCGTATGTATATATTAGTACAGGATCTGTAATATGTTTGGGCGATATAAGCTGCTTATTAATCTGTTCCTTATTTCTCTGAATAAAGTTTCCGGCAATATCAATTACTTCTTGAGAATTACGATAGGTTCTCACAATCTTCAGCATTTTTGCATACCCCATCTTCTCTTCAAACTTAGTAAATAATGTTATATCAGAACCGCTGAATGCATATATAGACTGCCAATCATCACCAACAGCAATGATCTTTGCATCTGTAACCTCAGACAACTCTTTTGTCAGATCAAATCTTTGTCTGGAAATATCCTGATATTCATCAACAATAATATATTTATAGTCAAGCTTCCTCTTCATATCCTTCACTTCACGAAGAAGCCTTGCCGACTCATTAATCATATCTTCAAAATCAACCGCTTTATTCTCCTTTAACCACCGTTCATATTCTAGATAACAATCATTGCAAATATTTAAAAACAATCTGCTTCTCACATTTTGCGTAGAATGATACATTCGGTTAAAATCATCTGCCTGATATGCATTCACCTTAAAATTAGAGATAAATCTACAGATAAGATTGATCAGCTTTCGAATATAGCGATTCTCCTCACCTGCGACAAGCATCTCCATCACTTCTTTATTAGACCTTGGTTTCAACTCAAAACCATTCGCTTCAAGGTTTTCCTTAAGATGATCCAGCAATGGTCTTCCATCATTATAAACAGAAAATGTATATATCAACGTTGTACCATGAGTCTTATGCAATAAAAACTTATCATTCACTGCTTTTTTATATCTTTCAACCTCCTCCGGAGTAAATCTGTCGTTTTTGCCTGATTCCGATATTCCAAAATGCTCTATATATGCACTTCTATCTCCCTGAAAAATAATAAAATCCGGTGTATATGGTTTACGAGAGAATTCAATATCATATTTATAAATGGGTTCATATTCGTAGTCTATATTATTCAAATACAAAAAATTAGCAATCTCCACCTCCTGAAATGATCGGAGAATTTCATTCTGAATAGTAACTGATTTCTTAGTTCTGGCATCAATTACTTCCCGTTTGAAATCTTCCAAATCACCTCGCATAGTTGAGAAGTTTGCCTTGGCAATATTATTAAAGAATCCGTTCAAATCAGATCCTTCATAGGGAGCGTCAAAATAAGATGCAAAGAACATAATAAGATTATTAACCGCGGTTTCATTTCTCATAATAGAATTACGGAAATAATCACGAATAACAAAGTATAACTTAGACTGATCTACAATATTAAGCTTTTCATCCGGATTATTCTTATGAATGATCGCATTACCGGTAGAGTGAAATGTTGCAATAGGACAGGGGATCTCCAATTCTTTCTGAATTCTAACCTTCAGTTCATTAACAGCCTTATTGGTAAAAGAGACAACCAAAATCTGCTCTGGATCAATCCCCTGTTTTTCTACAAGATATTTTACCTTTGCAGCAACAGTTGTAGTTTTCCCAGCTCCTGCCCCTGCGATCACCAGACAATAATCCTCATCAGTCAATACCACCCGACGCTGATCTTCATCTAAAACTATATTAGGATCTACTTTCTTAAGAATATTATCCAAGTATACTTTCTCTCTTAACAATGAATCAGAAACATATTTATCATTATGCTCATCAATTAACACCCGGATATTCTGAAATAAGTCAATAATACTATCGATGCTGTCAGGTGACAACATATTACGAACACAAAACGCTTCAAACATACCACTCTTTTTAAGAACAGAGAAAAAATCAATATCAGAAGAATACTCCGAGATTTTCGAAACATATTCACTTCGTGCAATATACCTGTCTGCGTTCAGCAATGAATTGATTAATTCTCCACATTCCTGCACTCGCAACGCGTTTGCTCTCCCATTCTGATCCTGTGCAGACATAGATTCCATTTGATTTGTATTCTGCTGTGGTTTTTTATTTCCAAATAGTTTTTCTAATAATCCCATGTCCTGTGCTATTGCCTTTCGCTTGCATATTTATCTCTACCATATGATTATTTCAACTATAACATTTTTTAATGAACGTAGTTGTTTTTATCTATTACTCAGCGTCTAGTTGTTATCAGAATATATTCTTTTCATACTTCTTCTTTTTCAAGAGCCTTTTAATTCTATTAAAATAACTTGGAAAAGCTATTTATATAGAAGTCATGATTATTATATCAGAATGTCACTATTTTTGTAAAACTATTTGTATTTATGTCACTAATACTAAATACATGTAATAATACGGTATAGAATTCTGCGAAAGAAAGCGGATACACACGTATCTCATCGCCTCTGTCTCTAAACTGAGTCAGAATATCGGAAGACAACATTTTGGAATTGCTTCCGGTCACATATACATCTGCATTTTTCATTTGCATAAAGCCAAGGACAACATCAAAAAAAGTTATCTTAGCATCAGCATTATCTACATACGGATTTTGAATTTCGGAAACAAATTGGATCTCATCTATTAGGATATAATATCTTTCACCGTCATCGGCCATATGATTCCTGACGTATTTATCAAGTTCCATCGGATTAAGGTACTTTGCATTTTTAAGTACATCCAATGCAATGATATGATCTTCTTGAACTCCTTCGCTTATAAGCCAATCGTGGTATAACTGAAAAAAGCAGAACAGATTTACCGCTTCTGCGAAGTCCGGTTATTATCTTTATCCGCCCGTTATCTTTCTTCGGTATTATTTTGTTCAGATATTGTTGTCGTGGATACATATATGATAACCTCATGATTTTTTGAGGCTAGACAATTTTTTTTGTCGATTCGAGTCGTTTTAATTTTTCCAATCTGATCAGTTTTTTACTTGGAAACATGTATTCGAAGTGGTATATTCATATATACAGAACATATCCCCTGATAAAATAGAGGACCTCCACAATGAAACAGCTATCCTTTTTTACGGAAGAGAATATGGATCCGCGTCCGCCAATGTCAGCTAACTGGAATCTATGGCACGGATGCACCAAAGCCAGTGCAGGATGCCTGCACTGCTACATGTACCGCAGGGACGAATCCATAGGAAAGGATCCTTCCGTAGTGCAAAAGACCGAGAACTTTGATCTCCCGGTAAGGATCTTGAAGTCCGGTAAGAATAAAGGCTTATACAAGATTCCACAAGGATCGCACATATGGACCTGTTTTTCTTCCGACTTCTTCCATCCCGTGGCAGATGACTGGCGGGAGGAAGCCTGGGATATGATGTATGAACGTTCAGACTGTTCCTTCTTTATAATCACGAAGAGACCGGAACGGATCGCGGAGCATCTTCCGGAGAACTGGGGCAAGGGCTGGGAGCATGTCACGATCGCTGTTACCTGTGAAAATCAGGAGATGGCAGACTTAAGACTCCCTGTATATTTATCTCTACCGCTCTTTAAGCATTCTGTAATGATCGAACCAATGCTGACCGCAGTAGATCTGCAGCCATATATCGAAGGCTACAGAGCAGAGGATGGCAGCCCTGTCATAAAACATGTTTCGGTTGGTGGCGAATCCGGCCCTGAAGCCCGAGCCTGTGATTATACCTGGGTAGAGGCTGTTCACAAGCAGTGCATAGAAAACGGTATAAGCTTCTACTACCATCAGACCGGTGCCATATTAATAAAAGACGGAAAGCTATACAACATACCAAGAAAACAACAGCACATACAGGCGCATAGGGCAGGGCTTGATACGACATAAGCCAGGAAGAAAGCCGTCTTCTAGTGCCGGAATCTTGTATCAAAAAAGGACCTCCGAAGAGATCCTTCAAATACCTCCATATTATATTAGGTTGCCCACCCATTATATCGGATGGGCAGCTGCCTGTCATAACATCTGTATATAGACATCTGTGTCATTTTCTAACACTTGCTTTAGGCGTGAACGATATGTTCAAAACCATATCCATCCCCTCTGCAAGCCTCTGCAATAGTTTAATGGATGGATTTCTTGTTCCGTTCTCCAACTTGCTGATCTCGGTTTGAGCGATTCCAGTTCTCTCAGCAAGTTCTTTCTGCGTTATATTCTGCGAGATACGAGCATCTATGATTGCACGGATCACATTCATTTCCGGCTGGATTTCCTCATATGCCTTGGCTAATTCCGGATCATTCATCTTTTTGGTTTTATATTCTTTGAGATTCATGTTATCCCTCCTTATGGCGACTTAACCAATCTGCACGCGGTTCTTTGGTCAGCTTAAGTTCTTTAGCCGGAGTTTTCTGCGTTTTCTTTACAAATCCGTTTGTCGCTACAATCTTCTTTCCTACATAAAAGAAATACATCACTCTTGTGATATTACTTCCTTGTTTACAGCGAAGTTCAAAAATACCATCCTCAAGATGTTCTGAGTAGGGCATACGTAATTCTGTCCCCTTCTCTTCCAGTATTTCCATAAGTCCTACCAACTTTGCAGACATCTTGGAATCCAGAGAATCCAAAAACTCCGCTACCGGCTCACTTCCATCTTCGCCTGAGTAAAATTCAATTTCAAATGCCATAAAGATTCCTCTTCTGTAATCATTATATGAGATATATCTCAACCTGTCAATACTTCACTTACATTCCAGATTACTATTTACGTATCAGATACCGTATCCCTCATTCTTCAAAAGGTATTTGTTGCTTACAACTTTCATGGAAAGTGCTGCGCTGATCCTCTCATTATATACCGGCTCCGTAGGACGGATCACGATACCTTCCTTTTTGCCTCCCTTTGGATACTCACCATCTGCTCTTTCAAGTAGTGCTTCAACTGTCGGATACTTTAAGGGGAGATTCCTTCCTAGCTCCTCAACAGGAACCATCAGCAATCCTAAAGAGTCACAGATTTCCTGCATCTTACGAAGACCAACTCTCTTTCCATTGATACGTATCGTAAACACGTACCACTCCGGTCTGGTAAGCTTCAGTCTATTCTTCTGGATTCCGGGAGCACACAGTTCTCCCTGTATAGTCAGTAAGTGCAAGCCGTTTTTCTCATAATACTTCCATCAATTTTATTATCGACTCATTTCTATCGGCCATATCGTTGTTCTCCATATCATTTCTTTGTATATCCGACTGTTACGGCAAGGCCCGAAAGCTCTTGCTCATCAAATACATCCTCATATCATTTTATTAGTTGACATTTGTTTTGTCATTGAACTCATAATATAACAATCATTATGTGAATAATTCGTTTTGTCGAATTATGAAGTCAAAAAAATTTCATTTCTTATTCTCATTCAAAGCATAGATGTATCCCAAAAGACGATTCCTACAATCCCGATTCATTTTTCTATATTCAACCAGGATCTCATATTCTTCATCTTTTCGGTAAACCGTTATGTAATCACTGTTCAGCGACTCATTACATTCAGTAGCTGAAACCAAATAATACGGGTCCACACCTAAGGTATCGCAGATAACCCTGAGCTTATCGATAGATGGATTCTGTTTTTTTACTGAAGCTTCTTCATTGTCGGCTGCAACACGCGCATCCTATGCCTCGAAGTGCTGTCTCTGATCGATCGGATCATTGAGCTCGGAGTAGTCGTTGGCCATCTTCCAGCCATTCCATGCTTATTTAATCGCAATATATTTCTGATTTCTGCTATTCGGTTTATCAGGAATAGTCCTTGCAAGCCGACCTTGTTCTAATAACTTTCTGATATATACCATCAGATTCTTTCTATCCTTCAACTCTAGATATGCAAGAATTTCTTGCGTACTTCTTGCCTTACTGCAGTACCCAATAATCCTATTCTCAATAACATCTCCCTGTTCCTCATATTCATCTTGGGGGGGACTTGAGGGATATCCCCCAAGTCAAGACGATTATATGGTATAGTCACCGTAATCGCGTTATCAGCAAAAATAAATGCATTTTCACCATATTCGCCTACAATTCGTGGAACACCAAGACCAGATTTCTCACTAATGTGTAATTGCACAAAAATCTCTGTCAGTTTGTCATTGACCGGAATCGAAACCCCTGTGTAAAATCCTTCTTTTGTCTGATGAGGAGGCAACGTTCCTATTGATGTTATCTCTAATCGATCCTGATATGCGGTAAACATTGGAGCGCATCAATATACCCCATCAGATACATACATCCAATGGGGTATTATTACTTATATCCTTTTCTCTAACTAAGACTTTTTAGAGTCGGGAACAACAGCACATCTCTGATCGCCGGCGAATCGGTCATGATCATAACCAACCGATCAATGCCATATCCGATTCCGCCCGTTGGCGGCATGCCGACTTCCAGTGCGTTCAAGAAATCGTCATCCACATGCTCTGCTTCCTCATCGCCGGCTGCGGCGCGCGCATCCTGTGCCTCG
>JAFUAW010000180.1 GCA_017460485.1 Lachnospiraceae bacterium
TACATCGATTACCTTTAATCCGATGGAGGTTGCGAACAACTTGAAGAAGGGTGGCGGCTCAGTGCCGGGTATCCGTCCTGGCAAGCCTACCCAGGAGTACCTGGAAAAGGTGTTGAAATACATCATTTTCATCGGTGCTGCCGGATTGGTGATCGTAGCGATCATTCCGATTTTCTTCAGTGGTGTATTCGGGGCGGATGTATCCTTCGGCGGAACTTCTTTGATCATTATTGTTGGTGTAATCTTAGAGACAATCCAACAGTTAGATTCCAAGATGCTCGACCGGAACTACGAAGGATTCTTGAAATAAAATATTTGTCGTATAAGCTGTGGAGAGTCTGCAGCTTATATGTGTTTATGCTGAGTGACGATTTGTGTATATTGTATATGACTAACTGCAGACACACTCTCGTTCCGTTTCGAACGAGCAGTTCGGTTCTATCCGATTCGCTGCGACTTCGTCTGGCTCATCGGGAACCTATTGCTCTAAGCGGTACATAACGCACCAAAGTACGGTGCGTAAGTACCGGCTTTCTCAAAGGTTCTGCTCTAGTTATATTTCAATAGTACACAAATCTGTATGAATAATTAATAAGTGATACTTATAAGAATATGGATATTGAGGAGGTAACGATTATGAAAATTATTATGTTGGGTGCACCGGGTGCAGGTAAGGGAACACAGGCAAAAATGATTGCTGAGAAGTACGGAATTCCACACATTTCAACGGGTGATATTTTCCGCGCGAATATTAAGAACGGTACAGAGCTTGGTGCTAAGGCTAAGACATATATGGATCAGGGACTTTTAGTTCCGGATGAGCTGGTTGTGGATCTTGTGATTGATCGTTTTAAGGCAGATGACTGCAAGAATGGTTATATCTTAGACGGATTCCCGAGAACGATTCCGCAGGCAGAGGCTCTTGATAAGGCTCTTGCAGCGATCGGTGAGAATGTAGATTATGCGATCAACGTAGAAGTACCGGATGAGAACATCGTGAACAGAATGTCCGGAAGACGTGCATGTGTTGGCTGTGGAGCAACCTATCACATTGTATATAATCCGACAAAAGAGGAAGGTAAATGTGATGCGTGCGGCGGTGATCTGATCCTTCGGGATGACGATAAGCCGGAGACCGTACAGAAGAGACTGGGTGTCTATCATGAGCAGACCCAGCCGCTGATTGATTACTATAATAAGAAGAATATTTTGAAGGAAGTAGACGGTACCGTTGATATGAACGATGTATTCGCTGCAATCTGCAAGATATTAGGTGAATAAAATGGTTCGCAGAAAATCTCAGGAAGAGATAGAACTTATGCGAGAAGCGGGACGGATTCTTGCCTTGACCCACGACCAGTTGGCGAAGGAGGTCAAGGCAGGAATGAGTACCAAGGAGGTAGACCGGATCGGCGAGACCATTATCCGGGACTATGGCTGCGAACCGTCGTTCTTACATCTGTACGGATTTCCGGGATCCATATGTGTATCCATCAATGATGAGGTCGTTCACGGAATTCCGAATGAAAAGCATATCATTCGGGATGGGGATATTGTCAGTCTGGATGCCGGTGTGAATTATCGAGGGTATCATTCGGATGCTGCGCGGACGATCTGCATTGGGAATGTATCTGAGGAAGCCAGACGTCTGGTAGAGGTTACAAAGCAGAGCTTTTTTGTAGGCATCAAGCAGGCAAGAGCCGGAAATCATATTATTGATATCGGAAGAGCAATTCAGGAATATGTGGAGGCACAAGGCTTTTCCGTAGTGCGGGACCTGACCGGACACGGGATCGGCAAGAAAGTGCATGAGAAACCGAATGTTCCGAATTATGCAGACCGCCGGGGCATGAAATTAAAAGCAGGTATGACCATTGCGGTAGAGCCTATGGTAAATGCCGGAGAATACGATGTGGTCTGGATGGACGATGATTGGACAGTAGTTACCTACGATGGTTCTTTATCCGCCCATTATGAAAATACAATATTGATTACAGACGGAGAGCCGGAGATCCTCTCGAGAGCGGAGGGAATCGAACTCTAGATGTAATATCAGGATAGAGAAGCATATATCAAGTAAGTTTTATTTTAGGAGGTTTTGAACATGGCAAAAACTGATGCAATAGAAGTTGAAGGCGTAGTACTTGAAAAGTTACCGAATGCAATGTTTCGGGTGCAGTTAGAGAACGGACATGTGGTTCTTGGACATATCAGCGGTAAGATCCGGATGGGATATATCAAGATCCTGCCGGGAGATACAGTTAAGATTGAGTTGTCGCCATATGATCTGACAAAGGGAAGGATTGTTTGGAGAAATAAATAATCCGCAGATAGTAAAAAGGAAATTACTAAAAAATCGATAAAAAAACTCTTGCAAACACTGGAAAATAGTGTTATCATATAGGCTTGTAGCGGACTTTTTTCGAAAGGAGAGATTTTAATGAAGGTTA
Organism: Lachnospiraceae bacterium; assembly: GCA_017460485.1. GTDB lineage: Bacteria > Bacillota > Clostridia > Lachnospirales > Lachnospiraceae > CAG-632. Next base: position 2,451 of record JAFUAW010000180.1, read on the forward strand.
GAGCATCCGTAAAACCAATTTGCGACAAGTGCAAAATCATTAAAAGAAAAGGAAGCATCCGGATCATCTGTGAGAATCCTAAGCATAAGCAGAGACAGGGATAACTTCCACTCGTAGTTCGGTGAGTATCTACACCGGATTACACTTATTATTGAAGCGGCTGTAGCATGAGTGATCATGCTGATTATTATAAAGTGTCATTAACTATAATATAAAGGTGGCGTATGCATTTCACCCATACATATGTATGCGGATACGTTTTGCTATTTATATTATGAAACAAGAGAAATACTATTTTTATGGAGGTAGAAATACATGGCTCGTATTTCAGGTGTTGATTTACCAAGAGAAAAGCGTATTGAAATCGGTCTTACCTATATCTATGGTATCGGTAATACCAGCGCAAAGCGTATCTTGAAAGAAGCTAACGTAAATCCGGATACTCGTGTTCGTGATTTGACGGATGACGAAGTAAAGAGAATCAGCGAAGTCATTAATGCATCTCAGGTTGTAGAAGGTGATCTTCGTAGAGAAATAGCTATGAATATTAAGCGTTTACAGGAGATCGGATGCTATCGTGGTATTCGTCACAGAAAGGGTCTGCCGGTTCGTGGTCAGAAGACAAAGACCAATGCCAGAACACGCAAGGGTCCTAAGAGAACTGTAGCTAATAAGAAGAAGTAATTATTGTATAACGGTAGTCCGTAATCACCTAGGAGGTTTATGTAATGGCAGCTAATAAAGTTACAAAAAAAGTGGCTAAGAAGCGTGTTAAGAAGAACGTTGAACGCGGTCAGGCACACATTCAGTCATCTTTTAATAATACGATCGTTACTCTTACTGATGCTGAGGGTAACGCATTATCATGGGCAAGTGCAGGCGAGATGGGCTTCAGAGGTTCCAGAAAGTCTACACCGTATGCCGCACAGATGGCAGCAGAGGCTGCAACAAAGGCAGCTTTGGTTCATGGTTTGAAGTCCGTTGATGTTATGGTTAAGGGTCCGGGATCCGGTCGTGAAGCAGCAATCCGTGCTCTTTCAGCATGTGGATTAACTGTATTAAGTATTACTGATGTAACACCGGTTCCACATAATGGATGCCGTCCACCAAAGCGTCGTAGAGTCTAATAATAGGAGGTACAGATAGATGGCAGTAGATAGAACTCCCGTTCTTAAGAGATGCAGATCTTTGGGTATGGAGCCTATGTATCTCGGAATTGACAAGAAGTCTAACAGAACATTAAATAGAGCAAACAGAAAGATGAGTGAATATGGTCTTCAGCTGCGAGAGAAGCAGAAGGCAAAGTTCATTTATGGTGTATTAGAGAAGCCGTTCCGTAATCTGTATGCGATTGCAGAACGTCAGAAGGGTTTAACCGGTCCGAACCTTATGATCTTACTGGAGTCCAGATTGGATAATGTTATTTTCCGTCTTGGATTTGCAAGAACCCGTAAGGAAGCAAGACAGATTGTAGATCATAAGCATGTACTGGTTAATGGTAAATGCGTTAATATCCCTTCTTACAGAGTGAAGGCAGGGGATAAGATCGAGATCAGAGAGAAGAGCAAGTCTTGCCAGAGATACAAGGATATCTTAGAAGTGACCGGCGGAAGATTGATTCCGGCATGGTTAGAGGCTGATCAGGAGAATTTGACCGGTACTGTTGTTGAATTACCAAACAGAGAGCAGATTGATGTTCCTGTCAATGAGACACTGATTGTCGAGTTGTATTCTAAGTAATCCACAAATAGGATAACCGCAATAAAAGGAATACCACTAAAAACGGTTACTGCATGACCGAACAACCATCCGGTCCGGCAGTAAGCAGCAATACCCAAAAGGAGGGTCATGAATAGTGTTTGAGTTTGAAAAGCCTAGAATTGAAATTGCAGAGATATCCGAAGATAACAAGTATGGTCGTTTTGTAGTTGAACCATTAGAAAGAGGTTATGGTACAACTCTTGGCAACTCCCTTAGAAGAATCATGCTTTCTTCATTACCCGGCTCAGCGGTTACTGCCGTAAAGATTAAGGGTATATTACATGAATTCAGTTCGATTCCGGGGGTGAAGGAAGATGTGACTGAGATTATTATGAATATTAAGGAACTGGCAATTAAGAACAGTTCATCTGCAGAAGTTTCTACCGCATATATTGAGTATGAAGGCGAAGGCGTTGTTACTGCAGCTGATATTCATGTAGACAGCAATATTGAGATTATCAATAAAGATCAGGTGATCGCAACCTTAAGCGGTCCGGAAGCACGTCTGGACATGGAACTTACCATTTCAAAGGGCAGAGGCTATGTTGGTGCTGATAAGAATAAGAAAGAAGATCTTTCTATTGATTTCATCGCTGTAGATTCTATCTATACGCCGGTTGAGCGTGTTAATATGACAGTTGAGAATACCCGTGTTGGACAGGTTACCGATTATGATAAGCTGACATTGGATGTATTTACGAATGGTACACTGGCACCGGATGAGGCAGTCAGCCTTGCTGCTAAAGTACTAAATGATCATTTAAGTCTGTTTATTGATTTGTCAGAGAATGCAAAGTCTACGGAAGTTATGGTTGAGACGAAGGATGATGAGAAGGGTAAGGTACTTGAAATGAGTATTGATGAACTGGAATTATCTGTTCGTTCTTATAACTGTTTGAAGCGTGCAGGTATCAATACTGTTCAGGAACTGACCAATAAGACATCAGAAGATATGATGAAGGTACGGAATCTTGGACGAAAGTCTTTGGAGGAAGTATTAGGCAAGTTAAAAGAGTTGGGATTAGAGCTTCGCAGCAGTGAAGAATAGGTCCCCCCTTATGACACAAATACCACTAAAGCTGAATAATAGTAAGCATAGTGAAGATACAGAGGATTCTGTATAATTATCCACAAGGAGGATTATCTATATGGCAATGTATAGAAAGCTTGGCAAGAAGTCAAGTGCCAGACAGGCATTATTACGTAATCAGGTAACCATGTTGTTATATAACGGAAAGATCAAGACGACTGAGGCAAGAGCCAAGGAAGTTCGTCAGATTGCAGAGCATTTGATTACACTGGCAGTTCGTGAGAAGGACAATTATGATGAGGTAACGGTATCTGCTAAGGTTCCAAAGTTGGATAAAGATGGCAAGCGGATCAAGGAAGTTGTTGATGGCAAGAAGGTAACACAGTATGATACTGTAGAGAAGAAAGTGAAGAAGGATCAGCCTTCCAGACTTCATGCCAGAAGACAGATGCTGAAGGTTCTGTATCCGGTTGTCAGTGTTCCGACAGAGGGTGCCGGTAAAAAGGCTCAGACTAAGAAAGTTGATTTGACTGCTAAGTTATTTGATGAATATGGACCAAAATATGCAGGCCGTCAGGGTGGATATACTCGGATCGTTAAGATCGGGCCACGTAAGGGCGATGCTGCTATGGAAGTAATTCTTGAATTAGTATAGTCATGGAATGAAGGGGCTGTCATATAGGACAGCCCCTTTGCTTTATGCGCGTTCCCTGTGGCAGACAGATGTGCTTGTACGGATATTTGCCGGGATATGCGGCATCGAGTAGGGATGTATTCTCCTGCCCGATTACATACACTCATTATTAATCGATTTGGTTATTCCGATTCGATCGATATTAATCAGAGATAAAAGGAACAATCATGATACAGGCGGAACATGTACAATTTGAATATTTCAGGCGGGATGATGATGGAAATGTCTCAGAATTGGTTGAAGCGGTAAAAGATGTCTCCTTACGGATTACCTCCGGAGAATTTGTTGCAATCCTTGGCAGAAACGGATCGGGAAAGTCTACCTTTGCCAAGTTGATCAATGCCCTGCTGACACCGTCCGAAGGTACTTTGATGATCGGTGGACTGGATGCATCCGATGAGGATCTCAAATGGGATATCCGTAAGAAGACCGGTATGATATTCCAGAATCCCGATAATCAGATCGTCGGTACCGTGGTGGAAGAAGATGTGGCATTTGGACCTGAGAATCTTGGAACACCGGAAGACATTATGATCAACAGGGTTGCCGAGAGCCTGGAGCAGGTTGGTATGGCAGCATACCGATTGACCTCTCCGAATCATCTGTCTGGCGGACAGAAGCAGCGTGTGGCGATCTCTGGAGTTCTGGCGATGCATCCGCAATGTATTATCTTTGACGAATCTACGGCAATGCTGGATCCTTCCGGACGGGAAGAAGTACTTCAGATTGCTCGAAGATTAAACGAAGCCGAGGGGATTACGATCCTGTATATTACGCATGAGATGGAAGAGGCTGTAATCGCAGACAGAATCTGTGTACTGCATGAAGGAGCTCTTGTAATGGAAGGGAGCCCCAAGCAGATATTTGCCAGACAGGAAGAGCTTCTTCAATATGGACTGGCATTACCTGCAGTTACGGAAATAGCCGCAGGAATCCGCCGGCAGGGAGTTGAATTTGCCACAGATATACTCGATATTGATGATTTTATCAGTGAAATGAACCGACAAATGGCATACAGGAATGCCGATATCGTCCGGAACACAAGAGGAATGTCTTCTAACCGGCCATATGGATCTGCAGAAGATACGCAGAAGTCTGAGGTGGATGAGGCGGATCAGCATCGTGCCGTGACAGAAGGATTGGTGTGCAATCATATATCATATGTATACCAGCCTGGAACCGCATATGAGACAAAAGTACTGCATGATGTGAACCTAACCATTAACAAAGGGGATTTCATCGCGCTGATCGGTCATACCGGCTCCGGAAAGTCTACCCTGGTACAGCATTTGAACGGACTTTTAAAGCCGACAGAAGGGCAGATCTTCTTTGAAGGCAATGATATTCATGAGAAGGATTATGACCGTTCTTATCTGAGAAGCAAGGTCGGTCTGGTCTTTCAGTATCCGGAGCATCAGTTATTTGCTGATACCGTACTCAATGATGTATGCTTTGGTCCGAAGAATTTGAAGCTGCCTCTTCTTGAAGTTCAGCAAAGAGCATTCGAAGCAATCCATCTGGTAGGACTTACCGATGATGTATACGATCTCTCGCCATTTGAATTATCAGGGGGACAGATGCGTCGTGTTGCCATTGCCGGAGTTCTGGCGATGAAGCCGGACATTTTGATCCTTGATGAGCCGTCTGCCGGTCTGGATCCGATGGGACGGAGAGAGTTATTTGAGATCTTGAAATCTCTGCATGAGATAGGTATGACGATCCTCTATATTACGCACAATATGGAAGAAGTGGCTGAATATGCACGACGGGTTCTGGTAATGGATCAGGGGTCCATTGTATATGATGCCCCTGTTGGACATATCTTCGAATATGGAAAGGAACTTAAAAAAATGGGACTTCAGGTTCCGGCCGTTACCCGTCTGATGAAAGAAATGCGGCAAAACGGATATGCTGTACCGGAGGATTTGTATCGAAAGGAAGATGCCATTCAGTATATCGTTGATTATATTAGATCCTGATCACATGACAGCAATTACCGGAGAGGAACAGTAGATATGATACGTGATATCACAATTGGACAATATTATCCGGCAGAATCCGTGATACATAGATTAGATCCAAGGACTAAGCTCAGTCTGACCTTTGTCTATCTGGTCAGTCTATTTCTTGCGAATAACCGCTATATGTTCCTGCTTGCGGCTATGGTTCTGACGGCATACATTATTGCTTCCAAGGTGCCTGTGAGGTATATGTTAAAAGGGATCAAGGGAATCCTGCTGTTTATCGCGGCTTCGGTGGTGATCAATATGTTCTTTACCAAAGGAGATCCTTTTATCAGCCTTGGTGTTGTAACGATCACATGGCAAGGGTTCAGAACCGCTGTATTTACAATGCTCAGAATCTTAATGCTGGTCATGGGCTCATCGGTTCTTACCTATACGACTACTCCGACCAAGCTGACGGACGGATTGGAAAAAGGGATGCGTGGACTGAAGAAATGGAAGATTCCGGTTCATGAGATCAGTATGATGATCGGGATCGCGCTTCGGTTCATACCGATCCTGATAGAGGAACTGAACAAGATCATGAAAGCCCAGCAGGCAAGAGGGGCGGATTATGAGCATGGATCGATATTTCGCCGGTTGAAGAATATGATCCCGATCTTTGTTCCGATGTTTGTCTCTGCGATCAGGCGGGCCAATGATCTGGCTTTGGCAATGGAAGCAAGATGTTATCGCGGGGGAGAAGGAAGAACCAAGCTTCACCCGTTAAAATATACGGCAGCAGATGGAATTACCTATGGTATGATGCTGATATATCTTGCTGCTATGATCGCGATTCGGATCATATATACACAAGGACTGATAGAAAGGCTGGAACAAATGCAGCTGCCGGCAGCACTGATCCGGTAACAGTTAGGGGAATCAATAGTTATGAAGCGTGTAAAACTTATCGTCGCCTACGATGGAACCAATTATTGCGGGTGGCAGATCCAGATTAACGGAATAACGGTGGAAGAGGTCTTAAATAAGACCATTTCCGGTCTGGTAGGCGAAGAGATCGCGGTTATCGGAGCCAGTCGTACCGATTCCGGTGTACATGCCTTGGGGAATGTGGCGGTATTTGATACAGAAAGCCGAATACCGGCCGAAAAATTCAGCTTCGCATTGAATCAGCGGCTTCCGGACGATATTCGGATCCAGGAGTCGTGTGAAGTTCCTCTTGATTGGCATCCGCGCTACTGTGACAGCAGGAAGACCTATGAATACCGAATCTTAAACCGCAGATTTGCAGTACCTACCGAACGCTTGTATTCTCATTTCTTCTATTATCCGTTGGATGTGGAGAAAATGCAGGCAGCAGCGGATTATCTGATAGGAGAGCATGATTTTAAGAGCTTCTGTACACCGCGGACGCAGGTTGAGACAACAGTCCGTACCATCTACTCCCTGGAGGTAAAAAGGGACGGAGACAGGATCACGATCCGCATTAACGGCAATGGATTCCTCTATAATATGGTGCGGATCATTGTAGGAACCCTGATCAAAGTCGGGACGGGCTTCTATCCTCCGGAGCATGTAAAAGAAATCTTGGAAGCGAAGGATCGTCAAAAAGCCGGTCCGAAGGCAGAAGCATGCGGTCTGACACTGATCGGGATCGAATACATGTAAACGGGATTAAGCACTTGTATAAAAGTTGGGGAAAATCTGTGTAAAAATTCAGAAAAATTAAAAAAGTATGAAATCATGAGATTTTTATGATGTCAAATGACCCAAATCGTCATTTTTTGCAAAGTTACCCACAAAAATATTAACAATCTGTGGATAACTCAGCAAAAAATTTATACATGAAAGACCTGTAATTGTGGAAAAACCTATATTTTGAGTTTTATAATGTGTAAAAGTACCGGATTTTCATAATAAATCCGTTGACAGAAAAAAATGGATGTAATATAATATAAAACTGTGGCGAGTTAGATTGAATCAACACCAAAAGCCCCGGTGAGAGGATATCATACACAATATTCGTATACAATGATCGAGAGAATTGTTTGTAAGAATCATTTGACAGGAACTCGCTTGTGTAAGTAACCCGTGATAATGGATAAGCGGGATAGTTACGGTTAGGAATGTAAAAAAGGTCGGATCAGAATAAGTTAAGGATCGGACAGGAGCAAAACAGGAGGAACAACCATGAAGAGTTATATGGCCAGCCCATCAACGATTGAAAGAAAATGGTATGTAGTGGATGCTACAGGACATACATTAGGACGTTTATCATCAGAGATCGCTAAGATCTTAAGAGGTAAGAATAAGCCTACTTACACACCGCATATTGATACCGGTGATTATGTAATCGTAGTGAATGCAGACAAGATTCAGGTAACCGGTAAGAAGTTAGATCAGAAGATCTATTACAACCACTCCGATTATGTAGGTGGTATGAGAGAGACCACATTACGTGAGAAGATGGATAAGAAGCCGGAAGACGTTATTACCTTAGCTGTGAAGGGTATGCTTCCAAAAGGACCTTTGGGACGCCAGATGATCAAGAAGCTGCATGTATATGCAGGTCCGGATCATGAGCAGGCAGCTCAGAAGCCAGAAGTATTAGAGATCAAGTACTAATTTGAAGGAGGAAACAAAGCATGGCTAAGAAAGCAGAGAATAAATATTATGCAACTGGAAGAAGAAAGAGTTCCGTAGCTAGAGTATATCTGGTACCTGGTTCAGGTAAGATTACCATCAATAAGAGAGATATGGATGACTACTTCGGATTAGAGACCTTGAAGCTGATCGTTAATCAGCCATTCGAAGCAACCTCAACCCAGGGCAAGTTCGATGTGATCGTAACTGTTAAGGGCGGTGGATTCACAGGTCAGGCCGGAGCAATCCGTCACGGTATTGCAAGAGCACTGTGTGTTGCAGATGCTGACTACAGACCGGCACTTAAGAAAGCTGGATTCTTAACACGTGATCCACGTATGAAGGAGAGAAAGAAGTACGGCTTAAAGGCTGCACGTCGTGCTCCACAGTTCAGCAAGCGATAGTCTTCAGATGCTGGAGTGGCTCACATAAGTTCCGCCAACGAGATCAAAGATTTCGGGTGTCACTTAAGTTCAGCAAGTGCTAGTCATTATGTTCAAATTCAATTTATGAGAAAAGGTCCCGCAAGCTTGCTTGCACGGGACCTTTTCGTATATAATGAACCAAAAGGAGTGATTAGCGTATGAATAAACAGATGACACAGGAGGAACGCCTTGACTATCTGGTAGAGGCATTTAAGGCGGATTCCGTCCAATACGGACAGCTTGCAACGCCGCCGGATCAGGCCGGGAAGCGGCAGGTGTTAAGGTCTCTTATGAATATCCGTATGCCGAAGGAGCTGCCGGAGGAGGTCCTGCGGGTTCAGAATGAATACTTGATGGGAAGAGCGGAGGAGAAAGGGATCGTAACACTCGCAGATTTTCCGGTAATTCGGGAGCATATCTCTATCTGGCAGGGCGATATTACCCGGCTTGCCTGCGATGCAATCGTAAATGCGGCGAATTCCCAGATGCTAGGCTGCTTTGTACCGATGCATACCTGTATCGACAACTGCATTCATACCTATGCGGGAGTTCAGCTTCGGGAAGCATGCAGCCGTCAGATGCATAAGCTCCGTATACAATATGGAAGGGATTATGAACAGCCGACCGCGATTCCGATGTTGACGGATGCTTATAATCTGCCGGCAAGGAAGGTCGTTCATATTGTGGGACCGATCGTGCAGGGACGGCTGACACCTAAGCTAGAGCAGGAGCTTGCGGATTGCTATCAGAACACGCTTGATCTGTGCTTGGAGAATGGGCTGAAGAGTGTTGCATTCTGCTGTATTTCTACCGGAGTGTTCCATTTTCCGAATGACAGGGCGGCAGAAATTGCGGTGGATACCGTTCTTGCATGGCTGAACGCACACGAGGGGCAGATGGACCGTGTGGTATTCAATGTGTTTAAGAATGAGGATTTTGATCTGTATGAACGGTTATTGGCATAAGATATTGTGAATCACGGCTTGATTGCCTTTCTTTGATTTGATACAATGGAATCGTACCTGTAAAATAGCGGATTAAAGGGAGTACGTATATGGGGAAACAAACGAAGAAAACTTCCCTGCAGGAGATGCTGGGAGAGATCAAGTATATCATACTGTCGGAGGATCAGAAGGTAGTATCGATATCTCTGACGGGGAGCTGTAAGATCTATCGTAAGACGCTTCTTCCGGAGGGACTCAAGGTAGTTGAGACGAAGGAAGAAAATCTGGACCTGCAATATGAGAACTTGCAGCAGTTCTATCATTGGTGTGCAGGAAGACTGCCGGATGCTTCTGGAGTGGTAGAAGAAGCAGCCGGAGATGAGAGCCTGACGAACGGAGACACCGAACGAAAGCGGGCAGTGAAAGCCGTGTTGGCAAGGTGCTTATCGACAGAGGATACTTACTGGGTAAGACGGGGATTTGAGAAGGTACATTATTCGGATGTGAAGCCTGCGGTGATAGATTAATTGAGCAACCCGGTAAAGAGAAATAAACAATAGCGGGCATATATGGAAAGAATATAAAAAGTATATCGAATAATATTAAAGAGGAACGAAAAAAGAAAAAGTATTAGAGGAAGAGGTAGCAAATATGTATCAGGACGGGAAGATTTTAGTAGGAAAATCAGGCGAAGAATGTGTATATATCTATCCGAGTATGGCGAATCGGCATGGACTGATCGCGGGTGCAACGGGAACCGGTAAGACCGTAACCCTGAAGGTCTTGGCAGAGTCCTTCAGTGATGCCGGTGTTCCGGTCTTTCTGGCGGATGCCAAAGGGGATCTGTCAGGTATGATTGCAGAGGGCGAGCAGACGGAGTCCGTGGTCAAGCGTGTGGAGAAGCTGGGACTGGCAGAGCTTGGTTTTACGCAGAAATCGTATTCGGCATCCTTCTGGGATGTCTATCAGGAAAACGGAATTCCACTCCGGACAACTATTTCCGAGATGGGGCCGACCCTGCTTGCAAGTATTCTCGGCTTAAATGATACCCAGTCCGATATCATGAATATTATCTTCAAGATTGCGGATGACGAAGGGCTTCTGTTAATCGATACGAAGGATTTGAAGTCCATGCTGCAGTATGTGGGTGAGAATTCGGATACATACAGTCAGGAATATGGTAATATGGCGAAGCAGAGTCTGGCGGCTATCACCCGTGCAGTTGGATCGTTGGAGTCAGAGGGCGGTGAGTTATTCTTCGGAGAGCCGGCACTGGATCTGCACGACTGGTTGGCACTGGATGAGGACGGAAGAGGAAGGATCCAGATTCTGAATTGTCAGAAATTAATGCTGAATCCGACGATGTATGCCACATTTATGCTGTGGCTGATTTCGGAATTATTTGAAATGCTTCCGGAGGCCGGAGATATGGACAAGCCGAAGCTGGTATTCTTCTTTGATGAGGCGCACATGCTGTTCCAGAACATGAATAAGGCACTTCTGCCGAAGATTGAGCAGTTGGTCAAATTGATCCGTTCGAAGGGGGTCGGTATCTATTTTATTACGCAGAATCCAAAGGATATTCCAGATGCGGTGTTAGCGCAGCTTGGTAATAAGGTACAGCACGCATTGCGTGCATATACACCGGCAGAACAGAAGAGTGTGAAGGCGGCTGCACAGTCCTTCCGGGAGAATCCGGATTTCAAGACTGAGGAGGTCATTGCGAATCTAGGAATCGGGGAGGCACTGATCTCTGTACTGGATGAGGATGGTGTTCCGACGATCGTGAAGCAATGCAAGATCCTTCCTCCGGAGAGTAAGATGGGGGCTGTGGAAGACAGCATTGTTGTCGATTATATCAAACAGGATGCGATGACGGAAAAATACAGTGAAATGTATGACCGGGATTCTGCATACGAATTCCTGAAACGCAAGGGCATGGAGGAAGAAGCAAGAATAGAGGAAGAACGTCTGGCAGCGGAAAAAGAGAAGGAGAAGCTGCAGGCACAGAAGGAATTAGAGCAGATTAAGAAGCAGGAAGAGCGGGAAGAACTTAAGCGTCAGAAGGAAGAAGAACGGGAGCACCGCGAATATGAGAAGCTGAAAGAGAAGGAGCTTCGGGAGAAGGAACGTGAGAAGGAACAGCGCCGCAGAGCCGTATCCGGTGAGATCAACCGGACGACCAAGAATGTGGCTTCCTCTGTTGGCCGGGAATTAGGCAAGCAGATCGGCGTCAAGATTGGAGGAAGCTCCGGAAAGAGTTTGGGAGGAAGCGTAGGATCCTCGCTGGCGAGAGGATTGTTCAGTACGTTACTGAATCGATAATTGTATGGGGAGAAGATAGGAATCAGTAGGTAGGAGCAATCAGATAGCTTGAGTGTTGATAAGACAATGTAGGAGGTACAAGGTATGCAGGAGGAATTGATACTGTCAAAGAAGAAGCTGGGGTTTGGCTTGATGCGTCTACCGCTTACGAACCCGAATGATGCGGGGAGTATTGATATTGATACTATGAGCCGTATGGTAGATACCTTTATCGAACGGGGTTTTACTTATTTTGACACTGCATGGATGTATTGCGCATTCAAGAGTGAAGATGCAACGAAAAAGGCACTGGTAGAGCGGCATCCGAGAGACAGCTATACATTGGCGACTAAGCTGCATGCTGGTTTTCTTCATTCGAAGGAGGATCGGGATAAGATCTTTCAGACGCAGCTTGATAAGACCGGAGCCGGATATTTTGACTATTATCTGCTTCATGATGTTGGCGTCGATCATTATAAGGTTTACCAGCAGTTGGATTGCTTTGAATGGATCATGGAGAAGAAGAGGCAGGGACTTGTGAAGCATGTCGGCTTTTCGTTTCATGATAATGCCGAGGTGCTGGATCAGGTGCTGACCGAGCATCCGGAAATGGAATTCGTGCAGTTACAGATCAATTATCTGGATTGGGAAAATGAAGGTATCCAGTCCAGAAAATGTTATGAGACAGCAGTGAAGCATGGTAAGCCGGTGATCGTAATGGAGCCGGTGAAGGGTGGAACGCTGGCTTTAGTTCCGCCATCGGTCGAGAGTCTGTTCAAGAGTTATCATTCCGACTGGTCGGCTCCATCCTGGGCGATCCGTTTCGTTGCCAGTCTGCCGAACGTGAAGGTAGTGCTGTCCGGAATGAGCAATATAGAGCAGCTTCTGGATAATACCGGATATATGATGGATTTCCAGCCATTAACGGATGAAGAACAGGCAGTGATCGCGCAAGCAACGAATCTTATCAATGGTGCGATCGCGATCCCATGCACAGGCTGCTCGTATTGTACGGAGGGCTGCCCGATGAAGATCGCGATTCCAAAGTATTTCTCTTTATATAACACGGACAAGCAGGAGATAGAAGGGAAGGGCTGGACCGTGCAGCGTGAGTATTATGACCGTCTGACACAGCAGTTTGGCAAAGCAAGTGACTGTATCGCCTGTGGTCAATGTGAGCGGGCGTGTCCGCAGCATCTCCCAATCATAGAGCATTTGAAGACCGTTGCGGCATATTTTGAATCATAATCATTCATACCGCTCATCAATGACACGTTTAGACTTCTTCTCGCTTCGTGGCAGCAGACCGAGTTCTACTACCTTAACAAGCGGCGTGAATCCGATCTTGCTCTTGACTCTTGCAGCAATGCGTTTGCTGAGATCGGCAAAATCCACGCTTCCGTTGGTCTCTACATAGATACGCAAGGTATCCTTGCCATCCAGATGAGAGATACGGATCTGGTATTCACTGGAGGTCTCCGGGAATTCACGAAGGATCTCTTCAATCTGGCTTGGGAAGACATTAACGCCCTTGATCTTGATCATATCATCCGTACGTCCCATAATCACATCTAATCTCGGATGCTTGCAGCCGCACGGACATTCGCCCGGAATGATACGGGACAGGTCGTGCGTCCGGTAACGGATGAGAGGGGCACCTTCCTTTACAAGAGTTGTGATTACAATCTCACCGAGTTCGCCGTCCGGCACAGTCTTGCCGGTTTGCGGATCGATGATCTCAATGTAGATATAATCGTCCCAATAATGCATACCAGTGTTGTAAGAACAGTTGATGCCGATACCCGGCCCGTAGATCTCGGTCAGACCATAGATATCATATAATTCAATGCCGAGTTCTTCGGAAATACGCTTCCGCATCTTCTCGCCCCAGCGCTCAGAACCGATAACCCCCTTCTTCAAATGAATCTGATCCTTGATGCCGCGCTTCTCAATCTCTTCTGCAAGCAGCAGGGCATACGAGGAGGTAGAGCACAGAACGGTGGATTTCATATCGACCATCATCTGCAGCTGTTTATCCGTATTCCCCGGTCCCATCGGAATTACCATGGCACCTAATTTCTCGGCACCGTTTTGGAATCCGATCCCGGCAGTCCACAGGCCGTAGCCCGGTGTGATCTGAATCCGGTCCATATTGGTAATGCCCGCCATCTCATAGCAGCGCTTGAACATGATTGCCCAATCATCGACGTCTTTGGCAGTATAAGGAATAATGACCGGAAGCCCTGTCGTTCCCGAAGAGGAATGGATTCGCACGATCTCCTCCTCCGGTGCAGTCATCAGACCAAGCGGATAGGCCTGTCTTAAATCATTTTTCTCGGAAAACGGAAGTTTCTCAAAGTCATCGGCATCCTTGATCTCCGATACTCCCGCTTCCTCTAATTTCTTACCGTAGAAGCTCCCTGCTTTGATCAGATTGTGAATTTGTGTGTTTACCTGTGTGATTTGTTCATTTGAAATCTTCATGGTTTCTCCCTTTCTTGCTTACTTTGTATAATCAATTGCCTTGTCATTTAATGCATGGAATTTCGCCGGCAGAATCTTATGCATGGCATCCTTGATGTCTTCCTCTGTAATGCCGAGCATGCCGGTGCGGACAGCGGCACCGAGCAGAACCATATTAAGGACCTTGGCGGAACCGATCTCCTGACAGGCGGCGTCTCCATCAATGATCATCAGATGAGAGACCTGGGATTGCAGATAGTCGAGCATTGCCTGCCCGTGATAATTGGAACCGGTCAGGGTTGCAGTGACAGGATGAATGGCCCGCTTATTAACTACAACATATCCGTCCGGCTTTAAGAACGGGAGCATACGAACGGTCTCACCCGGCTCGAATCCGATGATCAGATCCGCCGTTCCACTCTCGATCATAGGAGAGTATAGGTTATCTCCCAAGCGAAGATGACTGAATACGTTCCCGCCACGCTGTGCCATTCCAATCGTCTCGGCACTCATGACCGAAATTCCGTTCGCCATAGCCGCGGCAGCGATCAACTTGGATGCGAGAACTGTGCCTTGTCCTCCGACCCCGCACAGTACGATATTTCTATTCATGATCGTCACCTCCTGTGATTGCGTGCACCGGACACACCTGACTGCATAGACCACAGCCGGTACATAAGGACGGATCGATCTGAACCTTTCCATCCTCAATAAAGATTGCCGGACAGCCCAGCTCGGTAATGCAGCACTTGCATTTGATACAGGTATCATGAATATGAAGTGCCGGATTCGGCGGTACGATAGCAATACACGGGGATTTGAAAATGACTGCCTTCACGCCCGGAAGATCGGCAACCTCTTTGATCGTATCGACAGCTTCTATCAGATGCAATGGGTTTACGGTCTTCACAATCTCTACGCCTATACCGTGAAGCACGGCTTCTATACTGATCTTTGCTACAATCTCGCCCATCATGGTTTGTCCGGTTCCCGGATGCGGCTGATGGCCGGTCATGGCTGTTGTAGAATTATCTAAGACGATCAGGGTCATATCTGCCTGATTGTAAACTGCGTTCACAACTCCGGTAATGGCGGAGGCAAAGAATGTGGAATCGCCGACAAATGCAAAGCAGACTGTATCCGGCTCGATACGACCGACGCCCTGCGCGATATTCAGTCCTGCGCCCATACATAGGCAGGTATCTACCATATCTAACGGCATGGCATTCCCTAAGGTGTAACAGCCAATATCTCCGCAGTATATGGTCTTGCGCCCTTTCATTGCCTGTTTCACGGCATAGAAGGATGCCCGGTGCGGACAGCCTGCACACAGCACCGGCGGACGAATCGGAAGCTCCGGAACCGCTGAAGCCATTGCATCGGAAGCAGAGCTGTTATCTGCTGAAGAATCGCCGCCTGCAGACGTATGCGGATCATTAACAATCTGCGTATCGGTATTATGTAATTCCAGAAATGTCCGGATCGCCTGGGTCACGCTGTCTCTGGTGTTCTCTCCGGACGCGGATATATGGTGTGTCAGTTTACCATAGATTTTCACCGGCAGATGATATTTGCCGCAGATATAGGTCAGCTCCCGTTCGATGACCGGATCTAATTCTTCGATACATAATACCTCGTCCAGCCCGGTCAGGAATGTGACGGCTAAGTCCTCTGGAAATGGAAATGGAGTAGACACCTTCATTGTACGAACCATGTTACAGGATTTCAGTGTCTCCATAACATAGGTAAAGCTGATTCCTCCGGAGGCAATGCCCTTTCTTGAGCAGCTTTCATTTACAGAAGAAGAACTTGTGTGTTCGACTGTTTCTGGATAAATCTTATTTCTACTGTATTTGGAAAATACGTGAGTAAGTTCTTCATTTCTTGCCTCAATCTTCGCATGGTTGGCGTAAGACAGACGCGGGAAGATGACAAAGTGCTTGGAGTCCTTCACGAAACCGTCCGGTGTATGAGTGATATATTCGTCCGGATCCTTGACCGTGATCGAAGCATAGCCATGGCAGACTCTCGTGGTCGGACGGAGGAAGACCGGAGTGCCGTATTGTTCAGAGTATTCATATGCCTCTTGTACCATCTCGTAGGCTTCCTGCGCGGAAGACGGATCGAAGCACGGAAGTTTGGAAAATGCCGCGTAATGTCTGGTATCCTGTTCTGTCTGGGAAGAGACCGGCCCCGGATCATCAGCGACCAAGATGACCATACCGCCCTTGATCCCGACGTATTCCAGACTCATTAAAGGATCGGATGCAACATTTAACCCCACCTGTTTCATGGTGACCATGGTGCGGGCACCGGCATAGGATGCGCCGGCAGCAAGTTCCATAGCTGCTTTTTCATTAACAGACCATTCTACATAGGTATCCTTGGACCGGTGCTTCGCAATGGTTTCCAAGACCTCTGTAGAAGGTGTGCCGGGATATCCTGCTACCAGATTGACACCGGACGCGATGGCACCCATGGCGATGGCGGCGTTGCCCATTAAGAATTCGTCATGCATATTATTGTTACCTCGTAAGTTGTATTCTAGAATCATCAGGTCATATTGTCGTTTGCGCCAGCGCAGCGACACCTTTCCTCGTATTATACCATTATGTGGTGCGTAATGCTATGAGAAAATGAGAGGGGGAGGGTATCTGTAGAATTTGGAACTTTGATATTCGGGATAGAATCAAAAGTATTAGAAACTAAAACCCGAGGAGCAGCACTCTATTCTTCGTTCTGTATCCCCGGGATTATTACTTGATTTGCTCTCTTATCGTTTACGTCGTGTCTTTGTGTACTCGCCTTCCTCGTGTAAGAGGATATTTAGTGCTTCTAATCGTCTTGCAGATAATTTCTGTACTTCTTTGTTAACCCGATAATACTCGATTGGATATCTGACGGAATTATCAAAGAATTCGCTTAAGGTCATATCCATTGCGTCAGCCAGAACAAGGATTGCCTGTAAGGATGGCATCATGTTGTTATTCATGATCTGGTTGATATATCCTTCTGAAAATCCGAGATTCTTACTTAAGGAACGCATGGTGGTATTACGTTTGTTCAGCAGATCGTTAACTCTGGTTTTGATTAAATCTTTTAATTCCTGTTCAGTCATGAGGTCTCCTTTGTAAAATAATTATAATATTAAAAAGTTTTTTATAGGAAAATTATAAGTTATAATGATTGGGAAAACGTGATTGAAACTATCATTATTAGGCAATAATAGATATTAAAAATAATTAGTTTTAACATTTGAAAATAAGGTGAGAAAGCAGGAAAATCAAGATAAAATCAAGTATGTTATAATATACCTATTTAGATGCTGAGAAGCTTAATTGCGCAGGCAAGATGCCTATGATATAATATAAAAGATTGGTAACTAAAGCAGATAGTGAAAAACCATAGGATTTAAAGGTATCGTTGCTTATATAAAGGACTATGGTATAGGAAGTAATAGGAATCACGGAGGATGTAACTATGAATCGATTTCGACTGCCTTATCACCTGTTGGTGGAGGAAGGCATTTTTTCCAGAGTGAATGAAGTGATGGCGGACTGTGTACCGGATATTGATACCAAGCGGGTTGTTGTAGTAACGGATGAGAATCTGAATAAGCTGTTTCCTGAGATCATTAAGGATATTCAGGCGGATTTTCGGGATAGTGAGCTGTACCTGGTAAAGGATGGTTCTTTTGATCAGGCGGTGGAACTGGCGAAATATTGCTGCATGAACGACCGGACGGTCATCATCGGTTTCGGGGGCGGAATGGTACTGGATCTTGCCAAATATGCCTCTTTTGTAAGCAAGTCGTTGTTCTTATGTCTGCCGACGACGCTTAGTAATGACAGTCTGGCTTCTCCTGTGGCGGTTCTTGGGACGGAGGGCTTGAAGCGAAAGACCTTCAAATGTACGATCCCGAGCAGTATCATTGTGGATGTAAATGTGATCATGGGTGCACCGGAATCCCAGCTGCTTGCGGGCATCGGAGATACCATCAGTAAATATACAGCACTAAATGACTGGAAACTGGATGCGGAGAAGAACGGCACCAGCATTGATGACTTTGCCTATATGATCTCGAAAATGGCATTTAATTCCATTTGCTTTAACGAAGAGAAGACCTTGAAGAGCAAGAGCTTTATCAAGATATTGGCACAGGCATTGGTAATGGGCGGACTTGCTATGGAGATTGCCGGTAATTCTAGACCGAGCAGCGGCGCGGAGCATCTCTTCTGTCATTCACTGGAGGAGAATTATGCGGATGAGCTGTATGTACCGCATGGGATCGCAGTTGCTATGGGCAGTGTTCCGGTGACGATCTTCCAGAACCGGAATATCGAGAAAATCAAACGGATTATTCATGCTTATCAGATTCCGATTAAGCCGTCGGATTGGAAGATCACGGAGGATATCTTTATCGGCGCATGGCAGCAGGCTTCCGCTACCAGAGCAGACCGGTATACGATCCTGAATGAGACGGAGCTTAGCAGGGAGCGGCTTGCAGAGCTGTATGCGATGATGGAGGAAGAATTCTAAGGTGTTATTCAAGATTCTGATTTGTTTTTTAGCAGGAATGGGAGCCGGGCTGGGGACCGGCTTTGCAGGCATGAGCGCGGCGGTTGTGGTCAGTCCGATGCTGATTACTTTTTTGGGTGTTCCTGCGTATGAAGCGATCGGGATCGCGCTTGCAAGTGATGTGCTTGCCAGTGCCGTGAGCGCGTATACTTATAAGAAAAACGGCAATCTGGATGTGAAGCATGGATCTATCATGATGGGCGTGGTTCTGCTGTTTACTTTGATTGGAAGTTTCATGGGCAAGGTGGTTGCTGATAATTCGAATTCTTTGATGAGCACCATATCTTTGTGCAGTACATTTTTACTCGGAATGAAATTCATTATCTGGCCGGTTACAACAACGAAGGAGGCCATGAATAATGTATCGCCGAAGAAACGACTGATCCAGTCGATCTTAGGTGGTATTGTGATCGGATGCATCTGCGGTTTTATGGGAGCAGGTGGCGGAATGATGATGCTGCTTATCCTGACGATCATCTTGAATTATGAGATAAAATGTGCAGTCGGGACGAGTGTGTTTATCATGACCTTCACGGCACTGACCGGTGCAGTCAGCCATTTTGTGATAAATCAGGGAATCCCGAAGGAGGATATTCTTCCGCTGATCCTGTGTATTCTGTTTACCTTTGGCTGGGCACAGGTGGCGGCTGTAATCGCGAATAAAGTAGATGGCAAGGTGTTAAACCGGATCACCGGAGGGATTCTTGCGGGGCTTGGGGCACTCATGCTGATCATGCGGTTTGCGGTGCAGGGAGAGAGCTTGTTCTAGGAATTGATAATGGTAGAAAACTATGGCAAAACAGATGTCGGAGCTGGAACAATATTATAACAAATTCAACGAGGAGAAACGTCTCGCAAGCCGCTACGGTCAGGTGGAATACCTGACTTCTATGCGTTATATCCACAAGTATCTTGA
>JAFUAW010000181.1 GCA_017460485.1 Lachnospiraceae bacterium
TGCAGGGATTGTCGAATAGTATTACGGGACGTGCGATGGATCAGGATCTGATTCATGTGGAGGCGGTAAATATTCGGGATTATACCTTAGAGAAGCATGGACATGTGGATGATTATCCGTATGGCGGCGGTGCCGGAATGGTTATGCAGGCGGAACCAATCTACCGAACCTGGAAGTCGATTACTGACCGGATTGGGAAGACACCAAGGGTTGTCTATCTGACTCCGCAGGGCAAAGTATTTCATCAGAGTATGGCTCGTGAGTTTGCGGCAGAAGAGGATCTGATCCTGCTTTGCGGGCATTATGAGGGTGTGGATGAGCGGATTCTTGAGATGATCGTAACGGATCATGTGTCGATCGGGGATTATGTCTTGACCGGCGGTGAACTTCCTGCCATGGTAATGATCGATTGTATCTCCCGGTTGGTTCCGGGGGTTCTGAATAATGATTCTTCCGCTGAGGAGGAGTCCTTCAGCAGCAATCTGCTGGAATATCCGCAATATACCAGACCGGAGGAATTCATGGGGAGAAGAGTTCCGGAAATCCTGTTATCCGGTCATCATGCGAACATTGAGAAATGGCGGCAGGAGCAGTCTTTGCAGCGGACAAAGGAACGGAGGCCGGATCTATTGAATGAATGATAGGTTGTGAATCCGGATTTTATGATGAAGCAGAAATGATATGGGGATGGAATGGATGTAGAAGCAATATAATGGATGATTCTAAGGAGGTATGCTTAAATGTTACAGAGAAAAGAGTACAAGTTCTGGTTTTGCACTGGGTCGCAGGATCTTTATGGGGAAGAGGTACTGCAGCATGTTGCCGCGCATTCCAGAGAGATTGTTGAGGAATTGAACCGGTCAGGGGTTCTTCCGTATGAAGTGGTATGGAAGCCGGTTCTTATTACGAATCAGCTGATCCGTCAGACATTTAATGAAGCAAATGAAGATCCGTTCTGTGCAGGTGTGATCACATGGATGCATACATTTTCTCCTGCGAAGTCATGGATCCTGGGACTTCAGGAGTATCGGAAGCCTCTGCTTCATCTGCATACGCAGTATAATGAAGAGATTCCTTATGATTCGATTGATATGGATTTTATGAATGAGAATCAGGCGGCACATGGAGACCGGGAGTATGGCCATATTGTCAGTCGCATGAGAATCGAGCGCAAGGTGGTTGTGGGTTACTGGAAAGATCCGGTTGTCAGAGAGAAGATCGCTTCCTGGATGAGAACAGCGGTCGGTGTTGTGGAATCCAGTCATATTCGCGTGATGCGGGTTGCGGATAATATGCGTAATGTAGCTGTTACCGAAGGAGATAAGGTAGAGGCACAGATCAAATTCGGTTGGGAAGTTGATGCTTATCCGGTTAACAGCATTGCGGAACGTGTTCATGAAGTATCCGATGCGGATGTGAACTGTTTATTAGAGGAATATTACAGTAAGTATAATATGATCCTGGACGGCAGAGATCCGGAAGAATTCCGGCAGCATGTTGCGGTTCAGGCGAGAATTGAACTTGGTTTTGAAAGATTTCTGGAAGAGAATCATTATCAGGCGATCGTAACACATTTTGGCGATCTTGGAGCCTTACAGCAGCTTCCGGGACTTGCCATTCAGCGGTTAATGGAAAAGGGGTATGGATTCGGTGCCGAGGGCGACTGGAAGGTTGCCGCAATGGTCCGGCTGATGAAGATTATGACAGAGGGTAAGAAGGATGCCAAGGGAACCTCTATGATGGAGGATTATACCTATAATCTGGTTCGTGGAAAAGAAGGGATTCTGGAGGCTCATATGCTGGAGATCTGTCCTTCGATCGCAGACGGTCCGATCAGTGTTCGTGTGGCTCCTTTATCTATGGGAGACCGGGAAGATCCGGCAAGACTGGTATTCACTTCGAAAGAAGGTCGAGGAATTGCCGTATCATTAGTTGATCTCGGGAATCGGTTCCGTCTGATCATTAATGATGTGGAATGTAAGAAGACAGAACGACCTATGCCGATGCTCCCGGTTGCGACGAATTACTGGACACCGTATCCGGATCTGTATACCGGTGCCGAAGCATGGATTCTTGCAGGCGGTGCTCATCATACCGCATTTACCTATGATCTGACAGCAGAGCAGATGGTGGAATGGGCAGAGCTTGTCGGAATTGAAGCGGTCTGTATTGATGAGCATACGACCATACCTGCTTTTAAGAAGGAACTGAGACTGGGAGAAGTCTTTTATCGATAAGAGGAGGGTATACATTTGGATAGCAGAGAATGTATTGATACAGGTAAGACAGTGATCGGTATTGAGCTTGGTTCTACAAGGATCAAGGCTGTTCTTGTAGATTATTCGGGAAAAGTGATTGCCCAGGGAAGCCATGGCTGGGAGAATCAATATGAAGACGGGATCTGGACATATAGTATTGATAGGATATGGGAAGGGCTGCAAAGTGCATATTCGGATCTTTTTCAGAATGTAAGGCAGCAATATGATACTGTGATCCGAACGGTCAGCGCGATCGGGTTCAGCGCAATGATGCATGGCTATCTTGCTTTTGATTCGGACGGTTGCCTCTTGGTTCCGTTCAGAACTTGGCGTAACACCATTACCGAGGAAGCAGCCTCTAAGTTGACGGATGCCTTTCGCTTTAATGTTCCACAAAGATATAGTATCGCGCATCTGTATCAGGCAATCTTAAATGGAGAGGAGCACGTGAAGGAGATTGCATATTTCACGACACTTGCCGGTTATATCCACTGGCAGCTGACCGGGGAAAAGGTACTGGGGATCGGCGATGCA
>JAFUAW010000021.1 GCA_017460485.1 Lachnospiraceae bacterium
AAAAAGCAGTAGTTAAAATGCAAAAATAACTATTGCTTTTTTCTTATCCGTAATATAGAATTAGGGTAGTAACAGAGAGATAATAATAACACAGAGAGGGTGATGTATATGAATATAGCCGCATATTGTCGGGTATCTACGGATAAAGAGGATCAGCTGAATAGCTTGGAAGCACAGAAGGAATTCTTTATGGAGTATACGAAGCGGACAGGGGATAATCTGATCAAGCTTTATGCAGATGAGGGAATCTCCGGAACGAAGATCAAGAACCGGAAGGAATTTTTATGTATGCTTCGGGACGCAGAACAGGGATTGTTCGATATGGTTGTTGTTAAGGATATCTCACGGTTTGCCAGAAATACGGTGGATCTGCTTCAGAGTGTCCGGAAGCTGAAGGCGTTGGGGATTGAGACCGTGTTCTTGACTGCGAATATGACCAGTATGGGTAATAGCGAATTTGTCTTGACAATCTTTGGCGCATTGGCACAGGAAGAGAGCGCCAATACTTCTAAGCGTGTGAAGTTTGGTAAGAAGATCAATGCAGAGAAGGGCAGAGTGCCAAATATTGTGTTTGGATATGATAAGACGATCGGGGATTATTTCAACTTGACGATCAATAAGGAGGAGGCAAAGGTTGTCAGGCAGATGTTTGCGTGGTATGTCGAGGGAGGCATGGGCTGTGCGAAGATTGCGAATCGCTTAAATGAGCAGGGAATCACGACCAAGCGTAATTGCAGCTGGAGTCAGGCTTCTGTGAGACGGATTCTGAATAATGAACTCTATACCGGTAGGATTATCAATGGGAAAGAGGAGGTTGCTGATTTTCTGACAGGACAGAGAAAGGGAAAGGATGAATCGGAATGGATGATTACAGTTCGCCCTGAACTTCGGATTGTTGAGGATGAGATATTTGATAAGGTTCAAGAGATCTTACACGGAAGACATGAAGCATTTCATATCACGCATGAGCGCCAGAGCAATAAATATCTATTCTCTACTCTGATCAAGTGCAAGGATTGTGGATGGTCTTTTCGCAGGACGGTTCATCATTATAAGAATACCTATATTCGCTGGGTGTGCTCCGGACATAATGGGCGGGGAGCGGATAGCTGTCCGAATGCAGTAACGGTAGATGAAGAAGAATTGATCCAGACCTTACAGGAATATTTTCAAGAGGTACTTGGGAATAAGAAGAAGATAACGGACTATGTGATTCGGGAATTCCGGCGGGTATATAAAGCAAAGGATGAGAATATTGAGTATGAGAAGGAGCTGACTGCAGAGCTTACACGCCTTCAGAAAGCGCGGGAGAAGTATATGGATATGTATACCGATGATCTGATTACCAGAGAGGAATTGAATGCAAAGATCGGCGGTATGCGTAAGGAGATAGAACGGCTGGAAACGGAATTGAAAATGGTGTCCTATAATCTGACGAAAGGAGATCAATTAGAGGCAATCTTAAATAGTACATTTAAGCAGTTAGAGGATATAGCGGATGTTCATGAGATGTCGAATACGCAATTAAAGAAGCTACTTAAGAAGATTGAAGTGGACAAGGATGGAAATGTCGATATCTACATGCGATTGGTCGGGGATCTTGGACTAGATGAGAATGTGCTGATCGACGCAAGCGAGGGTGAAGAATCCGCCTCTCCAAAATGTATCGACCGCACATAAGGACATCACCGAGCGATTATCCCAGATTCATCCACAACTTGCGGCAGAGGCAAGAGTGATCTTAGATATTAACAAATCGGAGCGGCATATCCGTGGTGGTCTGGCAACGAGAGAGAAGTATTTACATCAGAAATAATAGAATAGCCAGTGCATGGCACGATGGAAGGCAGTCTTGAGACTTAGATTCTCAGGGCTGTTTTTTTAAAAAAACACTTGACTTAGTAGCAAAATGATACTATTATACATATAAGGTTAGTAGCAATTCTATACTAACAAGTCCATAGTGATAACGAAAGACTGATGGAAGGCGGACATAAGGCAAACATAAGAAGGACAGAAGGTATATCAGCTGCTAACCTTAGAGAAATGTTTGGCAGGAGACAGTGATCGTGTTCAGGAAGGGAGTGATTACTATGATCATTAAGTATCGGAAGTTCCAACCGGCAGAATATGTTCTGCTGTTGGAGAATGGGAAGGTCATCAAGCAGGGGAAGGGAATCGCGTTCTTTTATAACACATACAAGAACGGCATCGTTGTGATCCCGGCGATCGCAATCGATGAGTGCTTTGCTTTTGATGATATTGTGACGAATGATTTTCAGACTGTGTGTGTGCAGGGTGTTGTGACCTTTGCCGCGCATGATTATGAACAGGTGGCGAGAATGGTTGATTTCTCTTATTGTGAAAATGCTGCTAAGCAGGCGGAGATTCAGGCAGAGGGCAAGCGGACGATCGGCAAGCGTCTGAATAATATCGCGAAGGCTATGATCGCGAATGAGATCGCCAGACACACCATTCGCGAAACGATTATGCTGGAGGAGGCGCTGGCGGGACAGCTGATGCGGAACCTGAAGGAGGACCCGACGGTGCATGAGCTTGGAATTGAAGTGTTATCTGTGAATATTCTTGGGATCGCGGCTAAGCCTGAGACAAAGAAGGCATTGGAGGCGGCAGCGAGAGAGGAGATCTTAAAGCAGCAGGATGACGCGATCTACATGCGGCGGAATGCGGCAATCGAGCAGGAGCGTCTGATACGTGAGAATGAACTGAATACCGAGATCTGCGTGGCGGAGAAGGAGAAGGAGCGCAGGGAGAAGGAGCTTCTGGCGGA
>JAFUAW010000182.1 GCA_017460485.1 Lachnospiraceae bacterium
AATTACTGCGGAAGATGGGACTTGAACCCACACGACATTGCTGCCACAAGATCCTTAGTCTTGCTCGTCTGCCAGTTCCGACACTTCCGCGTAAGCTGTGAATCACACAGCTTTTATAGTATACTTAAAATCTATTTCTTTGTCAAGAACATTTTCAAAAAAGGCGGATATTAGTGATGGAACAGACGGATTCCGGTAAATGCCATCACCATATCATACTGATCTGCACATTCAATTACCAGATCATCCCGCACAGAGCCGCCCGGCTGAGCGATATACTTGACGCCGCTCTTCTTAGCACGTTCGATATTATCTGAGAACGGGAAGAATGCATCCGAACCAAGCGTAACATCGGTGTTACCGTCTAACCATGCGCGTTTCTCTTCTCTGGTGAATACCGGCGGCTTAACCTTGAACCGCTTCTGCCACTCACCTTCCCGCAGTACATCCTCATATTCATCGCCAATATAGACATCAATTGCATTATCCCGATCTGCACGTCCCAGATCATCCACAAACTGTAAGGCCAATACCTGCGGTGACTGACGAAGATACCAGTTATCTGCCTTCTGTCCGGCAAGTCTGGTACAATGGATACGGGACTGCTGTCCGGCACCGATACCGATTGCCTGTCCACCCTTCACATAGCATACGGAATTCGACTGAGTATACTTTAAGGTGATCAATGCAATCTTGATATCGATCAAAGCAGATTCCGGCAATTCCTTGTTTTTGGTCACGATATTTGACAGAAGATCTGCATCAATGTTCAACTCATTTCTTCCCTGTTCAAAGGTGATTCCATATACCTGCTTACGCTCTAATTCCGCCGGAACGTAGGTCGGATCGATCTGGATCACATTATAATTGCCCTTTTTCTTCTGCTTTAAGAGCTCCAGTGCTTCCTCCGTATATCCAGGAGCGATCACTCCATCTGATACCTCGCGCTTGATCAGGCGTGCCGTATCTACATCACAGACATTGGACAAGGCAATGAAATCTCCAAAGGATGACATACGGTCTGCGCCTCTGGCTCTTGCATACGCACATGCAAGTGGAGAAAGAGGGCCCAGATCATCCACCCAATAGATCTTAGCCAGCGTATCATCCAACGGAAGACCAACAGCGGCGCCGGCAGGTGATACATGCTTGAAGGATGTAGCTGCCGGAAGTCCGGTTGCCTCCTTCAATTCCTTCACCAGCTGCCAGCCATTGAATGCATCCAGAAAATTAATATATCCCGGCTTACCATTCAGCACCTTGACCGGAAGATCACTTCCATCCTCCATAAAGATCCGGGATGGCTTCTGATTCGGATTACAACCATATTTCAATTCAATCTCGTTCATATTCTAACCTCCATATTCCACTTTTCACGATTACCCCTGATTCTTATTTACGATCCGTGTCTCAGCAATTCCCGTCTCAATATCAATAAACCGCACGAACAGGGACACCTTATTCTCCTCATTCAGGCTCTTCCATACCATCTCGGTAAAAGAATCAATATCACCTGTAATATCCACAAGCTTTGGTTCTCCTTCAAAGCTCGGAAGCGGCTCCTCATTTCTCGCATAGGTATGGATGAAATGCCCTTCTCCGCTGATCGGATTCTTATAAGCGAAGGTAAACCGATTGCAGGCATCCGGATTCCCGTTATTGCTCTTTAAGATTGACATTGCATACGCATAATTACCATCTTCTATATTCATGATACCGGAGATACGCGGCGTATAATTCGGTGCATCCGGTTCGAACTGCCGGCTGCGAAGAGACTGTTCAAAGGTAAGCCCATCCTTCATACCATCATAGATCGTATCGGTCTGATCTCCGTTGGTGACAATCGTCTTATTCCCCAGCACCCGTACCGGTGCATAGATAATCAGACTCGGATCCTCCATCTTCGAAGGATCATAGGCCTCCGTGCGGATTCCCTCTCCCTCGGTAACAAACACACGATTCCGGCTGTTATTGCTTCTTCCCATGATAAAATAAGCAGTTACCGCCTTGGTTCCATCCGTAGATTTACCGATCACGATTCCTCTTCCCGGATAGGTGTTGCTCTTTAACTCCTGTTCTAATGACAGCATCTTCATCTTCGGTTCTCCTTCCTTTCTCTTCCTGACATACACTTCGCAATTACATAATACACCCTGATTCCATCTGACAATATCCACACTCATTATAAGCTGAGCAGGAAAGACGGTGCCGCATCCCTTGGCAAATATCCATGAGGGCACATCTGCCTTCCGATAAGGACAGCGCATAAAAAACGCCCGGGCATACTTGCAGATCCCTGCGCTGCCCAGGCGGTCGGCTCCTATGATCGTACACTCCCCGATAGTCTTATCTCCTATCATTATCCGCCAGTCATGTACGCATTTATCATATCGAAATATGATAGAAAATGCAAGCGTCATTTTGTCTCTTGAAATCAAAATAACTTCTTATTATACTGAAACCAAGCCAATTGCATCGCAGCTATGAATGGGAAGGAGTGCTTATGGGAGTGTTTTCCGACTATTATCAAATAGATTCTTATGCTCCGGATGAAGAAATGGTTCACAAATCCGTTGACGAAGAGATTGCGTTCTATCGCGCCATATGCAGCGGGGATATGGATGCGATACGGAAAAACTGTGAAGAAAAACGATTTCATGATCAGGAGGGAGTAGGACGTCTTTCTCAGGATCCAGTTACCAACCTAAAATATCATATGGTGATCACTGCAGCCATGACCACACGATTATGCATTGAAAAGGGATTGGAATCCGAACGGGCATTCCGTATGAGCGATTTCTATATCCAGCAATTAGATCAGGCTAATACCATCGATCAGGTAACGGATATTCACGACCGAATGGTACTTGACTTTACCGGTAAGATGCGCCTTCTCCGTAAGGATACCGGCACCTCCAGACCAATCACCAAATGCATTAATTATATCTACATTCATATTAATGAACGGATTACCATTGGTGACCTGTCTGAATATGCCAAGGTCTCCCAAAGCTATTTATCAAGACAGTTTCCAAAAGAGATCGGGGTATCCGTCAGTGATTACATTCGGGAGAAAAAAATAGAAATCGCGCAGGATCTCTTAAAAAATACCGACCGAAGTATTATTGATATTGCCTGTCAGCTTTCCTTCTCTTCCCAAAGTCATTTCATACAGACTTTTAAACACTATGTTGGAATAACACCGAAAAAGTATCGAACCTTAAACGGACATGATACATGGATGGGGAAGGATAATTGATATTCTAATCCAAAAAAAGACATTTGCAAAACAAGCCCCAAGGTATTCCTATCCTGGGGCTCATTTCATAGATGATATCTATTCTATAATTCCTGTTTTACAGACCGAATTAGATATTTGCCTTAGCAACATCTACTAATTTAGCAAATCCATCTGCGTCGCTGATTGCCATCTCAGACAGCATCTTACGATTGATATCAACACCGGCAACCTTCAAGCCATGCATCAGCTTGCTGTAAGAGATACCGTTCATTCTGGCTGCCGCATTGATACGTGCGATCCACAGCTGTCTGAACTGTCTCTTTCTCTGCTTACGTCCTGCATATGAAGTTGTCAAACCTCTCATAACAGACTGCTTAGCAACTCTGTACTGCTTAGAACGTGCTCCTCTATATCCTTTTGCGAGTTTTAATACCCGGTTATGCTTCTTCTTTGCGTTCAATCCGCCCTTAACTCTTGCCATGACTAACTTCCTCCTACTCTTACAGATATGGTAAAATCTTCTTCATCGTCTTAACATTGGTAGCATCTGTTAAGGTTGCCTGTCTAAGATTTCTCTTTCTCTTGGTTGTCTTCTTGGTTAAGATGTGGCTCTTATAAGCCTTCATTCTCTTTAATTCACCGTTTGCGGTCTTCTTGAAGCGCTTTGCAGCTGCCTTCTTTGTCTTTAACTTTGGCATAACTCTTCCTCCTTATAATAAAACATCCTGATCTATAATCGAGCCGATTCCAAAAGGAGCAATTTCGTTCCTTCTATCCGTTATCCGGCTCTTGATAAATGATTTTAACGTTTTTCAGCTAAAAACATTACCATACTTCTTCCTTCTGCCTTGGCCGGCTTCTCAATCACTGCCACATCCGCAAGCTCTTCAGCAAAATTATCCAAGA
>JAFUAW010000183.1 GCA_017460485.1 Lachnospiraceae bacterium
CCGGGCAGTTATTCTTACCTGCAATTAACTCATCATACTGGATCCAGTTAATCCAACGATGCAACTTTTCATTCATGTACTCGTACCCCGCTTCTCCATTATATTCTGTTCTGATATAGGTCTGATCATCACAGATGAAATATATAAACTTCCGACTTAATCTGCAAGGATCAATAACCAAATATACCATAGAAACACTATTAAAAACACTGTTTTAAGTATAGCAATCGTAAATGTTATTGTCAATGTTACGGACGTAATCTTCCAGAATAATTCTGTGTCATTTCAGTTGAAGAAGCTCTCCTCCGTAGCCTCCTGCCTCTTCCTCACTGTGGGTTACGACCACCATCGTCCGATCCCTTCGCTGCTCCAGGATATACTTCATCACCTGTTCCTTCGTATCCTCATCCAGACCGGTGCATGGCTCATCCAGAAGAAGCAGCTCCGCATCTGCCATCATAGCCCGGACCAGTGCCACTCTTCGCTTCATCCCACCGCTATACTCGCTGACCGACTGATCCTGACTATCTTCCGGAATTCCCACCTTCTTAAGATGTTCGCGGATTACCTGATCAGTCTTCCCCTTCTCTCTTCCTGACACTCTCGGAAGCACCAGCCATACATTCTCCACAGCCGAGAATTCCTCGCATAAGCGATCCTCCTGAAATATCATTCCGATCTTCTCCGGTGTTCCCGTGATCGTACCGGCGTCTTGATGATCCAGTCCTGCAAGCAGACGAAGCAGTGTTGTCTTACCGGCACCGGAGCTTCCCATGATCACAAGAATACCATGTTCCTTAATCGTCAGACTATAATCCCGGAAGATTCCCTGATCACCATATGATTTTGTGAGATTTTTAATTTCAATATTCATTATGAATTCCTCAACAGCTTCTTAAGCAGCCATACAAACAGCTTCTCAAATCCGACACTTAAGATCACAATAATCACGGTCCATGCCAGCAGATCATCAGTATCCAGATAAATCTTCGAGGTATAGAGCATTTTACCAATAGAACCATTCGGCGTGCCAATGATCTCGGCAGCTACTCCCGCTTTCCATGCCATTCCTGCGGTTATACTGCATGCCGTGACCAGATAACTCCGAATCTGCGGCAGTGTGATCATAGTAAGCCTTCGAAGTCCGTGAACCCGGAACACCGCCGCCATCTCAGTAAGCTTCGGATCTCTCGTGCGAAGTCCTGTCAACATATTTTGATATATGATCGGAAACACAATTAAAAACGAGATAAAGCTTGAAAGATTCTTTGCAGACAGCCAGATCAGACAGATCACAACAAAGGATGCCACCGGAACCGTCTTGACAGTGATCACCCAAGGCCAAAGCAGAGTCTCGATCCATGACCACCGGTCTGCCAAAACCGCCAGCAGGATTCCGAAGCCCACCCCAAGAAAATAACCTGCCACAATATGATAGAAGGTGAAACAAATAGACATAAAGAACCCCTCTGTCTGCCAGATTGTTGTCAGACGAAGAAGCACCTGAATTGGTGACACTAATAAGATTCTCTGATGAATCAGCATGGCTGCCAATTGCCAAAAAGCGAGTGCAATCAACACAGCACCCGCTTTTTTTAATACTTGCTTATAATCCATAATAGAAATCTTCTCCCGGAAGACTGCCTCCTACCGCCTTTGGATTCTCATCATACACGATCTGAAGGAAACCCTCTAACGAATTCTTCATATCCGTACCGCTTTCAAACTGAAGATGACATCCCGGCAATGCTTTCTGAGCCACTGCCGCCTTGCCGACAATGCCGTATTTTTCAATCAATGCAGCCGCGACTTCTACATCCTCGAATGTATACGCAACCGACGCTTCATATTCCTGCAGGAAGGTATCTACAGCCACCGGATGTTCTTCGGCAAATTCCTTTCTGACCACGATTACACCGGTTACCTGCTTACAGCCGTTATTCAAAGAATTCCATTCTTCATTTAAATCAAGTGCCATACGCAGTCCCTCAACCTGTGCAAGAGCAACAGTTGCAAATGGCTGCGGAAGCATGGCAATAGCGGCCTCATCACTTCCAACATAAGACAATGCCTCTGTGGTATCTGCGCACCACTGAATCTCAACATCCGCATCCGGATCGAGTCCATTTTGTTTTAGGAGATAACGAAGCGTATATTCAGGAACCGCTCCCTGCCCGGTTGCATAGAGCTTTTTCCCGCTAAGATCTGCCAACGTCTGAATGCTGTCACCCCGTTCCACAATATTCAGGACGCACAAATTGTTGATTGCAAGTACCTGAATTCCTCCATCCGTATTATTATACAGGACAGAAGCAAGATTGGCAGGAACCGCTGCAATATCCAATTCGCCTGTTGTAAGCGGTGCCACAAAAGCAGACGGGTCGGTGGAAAGCTCTGCAAATTCATACGTATTCGCGGTACTTCCCTGCTCAGCATCATCCATCAGCTTCACAAGTCCCATCGCCGTCGGTCCGGACATTGCGCCAACACGAACC
>JAFUAW010000184.1 GCA_017460485.1 Lachnospiraceae bacterium
ATCTCGTTCATAGCTTTCTCCTTTCGTTTTCCTAATCGATCTCAAAAAAAGAAAAGACCGTTCATTTCCAAATTTCTTGAAAATGAACGGTCTCATCCGTTGCTTTCCTATTGAATTACAATTCTACCCTTCATGTGTTCGGAGACTCTATATGCAGTACTACCGACACATTTACCCCATCTGAAATCGCCTTTTTTACATGATTTCGATCATCCTTATCAAATCTCACAAACCTCTCAAAGTGCCTAAATTCAAGGATTTCTACGAATTCACCCGATGTAGTTTCGCAACGCACTCCACATGTACAGAATGGCAAAACTGATCTACTACCCCCACTTTCTGAATACTGTATTCTGACTCTGTAAGAATCTTCAGATCCCGCGCCAAAGTAGATGGATTGCAGCTGACATAGACTATTCGCTCAGGTGCCATCGCAAGAATAGTTGATAATAATCCCGGATCACAGCCTTTTCGCGGTGGGTCCACTACAATCACATCAGGGTGTGTACAAGATAATTGATTATTCTTTTCTACTATATCACCATTCTCAGTCAAACCCATGCAAAATCCATCATTTATTGCATTTTTTTCCTGAGTGTAATAGTTTTGATAGAATTCCGGCACAACTTCTTCTGCCTTGCCACAATAGAATTCTACATTGGCAATCCCATTTATTTCCGCATTTTTCTTAGCATCCTCAATGGCTTGTGGTACAATTTCCACCCCATATACTTTTCCTGCCTTCCTTGCCAGATTCAGAGAGATTGTTCCAATCCCGCAATACATATCCCAAACAATCTCCTGACCGGTGAGACCGGCATAATCAACTGCCTTGTCATATAATACTTTTGTCTGAACCGGATTCACCTGATAGAAGGACAATGCAGAAATCCGGAACTCTACATCCCCGATATAGTCGGTGATATATGATGATCCATACAAAGTTCCGCAGGTTTCTCCCAAAATCTTATTTGTCTTATCTTGATTGGTATTCATTATAACAGAGGCTAGCCGACAGGTATTCAGTTTCTGATTTTCATGGTTATATTTATTAACTGCCTTCTTCAGAATTCCGACCAGTTCTTCCTTGGTTCCCTCAGGCAGATCGGTTCCGTTCACAACAAAGCAAACCATGACTTCTCCTGTGGCATAACCGACTCGGATCAAAATGTGTCGCAGGAGACCTGTATGTGTCACTTCTCGATAGATCAGATCAGTCTTTATATCCTGCCATTTCTGTAACCATGGGCGAAGCTCCTTCAGAATATAGTTATTCACCGGATGTCCGATCTCACATCGATTCAGATCAATGATCGAATGTGTATGACCGGCATAGAAACCTATGACCACCTTACCATCCTTATCTACTCCCACCGGAAATTGCATCTTGTTACGATACTCATATGGATATTCCATTCCACATATTGATTCCATTTTCTCTTCAATATCGTTGAAACCTCCGATCCGGATCAGGCAGTTCTTTACGGTATTCCATTTGTATTCTAACTGTTTATCATAGGTCATATGCATTAGGGTACAGCCACCGCAGCTGCGTGCATTACGACATCTGGCCTCCACCCGGTACGGAGACGGAATCAGAAGCTGTTCCAATCTTCCATAAACATAAGTCTTTTTTACCTTAATGATCCGTGCCTTAATCCGGTCACCCATTACGGTATCCTTTACAAATATGGTAATGCGGGAATCATTTACCGCTATGTGACCAATTCCCTCACCATCTGTACTGATATCATCTATTGTTACTTCATATACTTCGTTTTTTTTCATAATATCTTTGTTATGTTTTGTTTATGCTTTTTTGTTTTCCTCTA
Source organism: Lachnospiraceae bacterium (assembly GCA_017460485.1). Classification (GTDB taxonomy): domain Bacteria; phylum Bacillota; class Clostridia; order Lachnospirales; family Lachnospiraceae; genus CAG-632. The sequence continues at coordinate 1,833 of JAFUAW010000184.1, forward strand.
GGCAGGAAGTGCTCTGCATTTTTTCATATCAATTATTTTCATGGTACTATTCCGGATTGGAGGTTGCACGAATATTACTTTCAAACAACCGGTTATATCCCAGCCAACCAGTATTTGTTGTACCATTTAGAGTCTCCGTAAAAGTCTGCAGTTTGGCATCAGTATTATCCGCAAATGATAGTGCTACTGCTTCGATCAGGGACGGCTTTTTTGGTGAACCGAATTCCAATTCTCCGTGATGTGCCAGAATGCAGTGTTTTAATTCATTTCCAAGCTTTACAGGGAATCCGTCAATAGACTGGATCTTCTCTTCTACCATCATGGTACCTTTGACAATATGCCCGATCAGCTGTCCCTCATCTGTATAATCATTTTCCGGGAAGTCAGAGATCTCATAAATCTTCCCGATATCATGACAGATGGCCGCCGTAATCAGAAGATCCCGATGAATGGCAGGATACTGGGAAGCCATATAATCACACAATCTGGTGACTGCCAAAGTATGCTGTAATAATCCCCCGATAAATCCGTGATGAATGGATTTGGCTGCCGAATGTTTCTTAAAGCTTTGAATAAAAGCCGCATCGTTCACAAAGAAGTTCTCTAGTAACTGATGCAGGTGCGTCTCCTTCACGGAAGCGATCAGGGCAAGAAGCTCCTGATACATCTGCTCCGTATCAAATGGTGAGCAAGGCATATAGTCACTGATCGTATATTCTCCCTCGTCTGCTTTCCGAATCTGTCTGACATTCAACTGGGGATTGCCCTGATAGAGAATAACCTGTGCGTTCACTTCAATATAATCCATCGATTCAAAGTGTCCAATGCCATTATTTAAGTCCCATACCTTTGCATCGATCGTTCCCGTTTTATCTTGAAGAATCAGAGAATAATAGCTCTTTCCCGCCTTAGTCTGTAAGGTCTGCTTCTGCTTGCACAGATAAATCTCCTTGATCATTTCTCCGTCACGTAACTCATTAATATACTGCATATTCAATCCTTTCTTAGAAACCAGCTGTTTCCTTTATGAACATATTTCACAGATCATATATACCTGCACTTATTCCATTTTATATAATTTGTGTCAAAATAGCAACCTGCCTTTTCCTATTGCAAGATCCCTATTTTCATATGGCGCAGGCAGAATATGTATGTTACAATATAACAGGTTATAACAACGAATCAAAGGTAATAATTATGAACAAACGATCCTTACGAGTTCTTGAATATTATAAGATCATCGATCTCCTGATCCCTTATGCGGGATCTCCGATGGGGCAGAAGCTATGTAAGTACTTAAAACCCTCCCGGGAGCTTACTGAGATCCTTCGGATGCAGGAGGAGACAAGAGACGCATTAACAAGGCTTTATAAGCAGGGAAATGTGTCTTTTCAGGGTGTCAACGATATCGGAATGTCACTGAAACGGATCGAGGTTGGAGCAACCTTGAGTATGTCCGAACTGTTGGAGCTTGCGCGGCTGCTAGACGCTGCGACCCAGGTGCGAAGCTATGGTGTCTCCGATGATCCCGAATCAGAACTGGATTCCCTGACCGCCCGCTTCACTGACCTGATGCCATGTGAGCACTTAAGCAGAGAGATCCATCGCTGCATCCTGTCCGAGGATATGATCGCGGACGATGCCTCTTCCACCTTAAAGGATCTGCGCCGCCAGAAGAAGCAGATGAATGATAAGATCCATTCCCAGCTGCTTCATATTGTGAATGCACAGGATAATCAAAGTCTGCTGCAGGAGAGCTTGGTCACGATAAGAAACGGCAGATATTGTATTCCAGTCAAGCAGGAATACCGCAGTAAGTTTCCGGGAATGATCCATGATCAATCCTCCAGCGGGTCTACCCTGTTTATCGAACCGATGTCGGTCGTGAACCTGAATAATGAATTAAAGGAATATGAGAATAAAGAGCTGATCGAGATCGACCGGATCCTTGCCGGTCTTACGGAACAGGCAGGCTTTGAGATCGAGGCGATCAAAGGGAATATCACACTGCTTACAGAGCTTGATTTCATCTTTGCAAGAGCCAAGCTCGCCAAGTCCTATGACGGAACGGAGCCGCATTTCAACACGGACGGTTATATTCATATCAAGCAGGGGCGGCATCCTCTGATCGATAAGAAGACCGTTGTACCGATCGATCTGACACTGGGCAAAGATTACGACCTGTTGATCGTTACCGGTCCGAATACCGGCGGCAAGACCGTATCCTTAAAGACGATCGGTTTATTTACGCTGATGGGACAGGCAGGTCTTCATATTCCGGCCTTTGAAGGAAGTTCTTTGGCAGTCTTTCAGGATGTATTTGCAGATATCGGCGACGAGCAGAGTATTGAGCAGAGCTTAAGTACCTTCTCCTCCCATATGTCCAATATTGTATATATTGTAAAGCACGCGACACCGGAAACATTAGTATTATTCGATGAGATCGGAGGTGGAACCGACCCGGTAGAAGGTGCTGCACTTGCTATATCGATCTTAAATCATCTGCACACACAGGGAATTCGTTGTATGGCAACCACCCATTACAGTGAGCTTAAGACCTATGCGCTGTCAACAGAAGGCGTGGAAAACGCAAGCTGTGAGTTCGACTTAGCCTCTCTCCGTCCAACCTACCGGCTGATGATCGGAATCCCGGGCAAATCCAATGCATTTGCGATCTCCAAGAAATTGGGACTTCCGGATGCCTTGATCGAGAATGCCAAGGGAACCTTAGATGATTCCGCACTGGACTTCGAGACATTGCTGAACGATCTGGAAAAAAGCCGTCGGACCATAGAGGAAGAGCAGGCACAGATCACCGCCTACAAGCAGGAGGTGGAACAGCTTCGGAATCAGTTAAAGCAGAAGCAGGCTTCCATCGATCAGAAGCAGGCAAAGCTGTTACAGGATGCCAGGGAAGAGGCCAGAGTAATTCTGGAAGAGGCGAAGGAGATTGCCGATCAATCAATCCGAAAATATCAGAAATGGGAACGCAATCCATATAAAGCAGATAACAAGTCCATGGAAGCAGAACGGGCGAAGCTGCGCGGTAAATTAAAGGATATGGATGCCTCTATGCCAAAAGCGAAAAAGAACCGCCGTTCAAAGCAGAATGCGGAAGATTTTCAAGTGGGCGATACGGTATATATTATCAGCATGGACACAACCGGAACCGTGCTTTCCCTTCCGAACAGCAAGAAGGAATTATCGGTTCAGGTGGGAATTCTTCATATGAACCTTCCTATCACAGACTGTGAGATCACGGATGCTCCGAAGGAAACTTCTGCCACAGGTAGGAAGCAATCTTCCAGAAACACCTCCTACCATACAGACTTAAGCCGCAGCAAGACGATCCGGCCGGAGATCAATCTGATCGGACTGACCGTGGATGAAGCGGTTGCCAAGCTGGATCAATACTTAAACGAAGCTCTGCTTTCCAACCTGAATCAAGTTCGGATCATACATGGGAAAGGAACCGGTGCACTGCGTAACGGTGTTCAGGATTATTTAAAACGCCAAAAACATGTAGCTTCCTATCATAACGCGGAATTCGGGGACGGAGATATGGGAGTTACCATCGCTGAACTGCAATAAACAATATACTATAAATAATGGATAATACAACAAATACAATATAACATTTTTATAAAACCATATTTGATTATAGCACCATTCTTATGTATAATGTGAACAATACATGTTGACATAACAAGTGATCATACTTTACAACCTGTCTGCAGGAATCAATGAAAGGAGAACCGTTTGTGGATAAGCAGAAAATATTGATTGTTGATGATGATGAGAATATTGCGGAACTGATTTCCTTGTATCTGATGAAAGAATGCTTTGAAACCAGGATCGAAGGAAATGGGGAAAATGCGCTTCATGCCTTCCATGAATATCAGCCGGATCTGATCCTGCTTGATATCATGCTGCCGGGAATCGATGGTTATGAAGTCTGCAGCGAGATCCGCAAATCCAGTCAGGTTCCGATCATCTTCCTGTCTGCAAAGGGCGAGGTATTTGACAAGGTTCTCGGACTGAAAATGGGTGCCGACGATTACATCATGAAACCCTTTGATTCGAACGAAATGGTTGCAAGAGTCCGGGCTGTTCTTCGCAGATCCCAGCCTGCTGCGCCGGTAAATGCGGCAGCCACCAATGCGGCACATACCGGAGACTATGTAGAATATGATGGTCTCATTGTCAACATTTCCAATTACACCACTACCGTCAACGGACATACACTGGATATGCCGCCAAAAGAATTAGAGCTTCTTTATTTTCTTGCAAGTCAGCCGAATCAGGTCTTTACCAGAGAACAATTACTGGATCGCCTGTGGGGATATGAATATATCGGAGATACCCGGACTGTTGATGTACATGTAAAACGGATCCGTGAGAAATTGCCGATCAATCCGAACTGGGCACTTACTACTGTATGGGGAGTCGGCTACAAATTTGAGGTATCATAATGTACAGAAGATTCTTTGACCGTATCGCGATTGGATATATTGTTGCGATCGGTGTTATATTTATTATTGTTATTCTTTACGCTTCAAACGCTGCCAGGCAAAGCCAGATTGAAGTTAAGACAGATGCCATTACCAGAATTGCAACATATACCAGTCAGAAATATTTGATCCCATATCACAACGGGGAATTGACGGATGATGAATTGTTGGAGGCACTGAACAATCTGGATGACAACTTTAATGTCCGAATCTGGTACGCGGACGAACGAGGCAATCTGGTTTTCGCATCTCTCCCGCAGAATACAAACCAAAGCATTGTATATTACTATCTGCCGGATAATATCTTCGATAATGATTCAAGCGGAGCTCTGACCGGCATATTTGCCATGACCGGAGACTTCTATAATGTCTTTCCTGAACAGATGCTTAGTGTTGGACTTCCGGTAGACGGAAAGTCTTCTTCAGGTGCCGGCACCGTTCTGGTACATGCTCCGTTTAGTGAAGTATTAAATATTACCCAGACCATGTTCCTTAACTTTTTGGTTCCGGTTCTTGTGATCATCGTTCTCTCCATGATCGGATTATTATTCTTGGCACGAAGGATTCTGAAACCGGTAAATCAATTAAATTATGCCGCCAAAGAATATGCTGCCGGCAACTTTGAAGCCAGAACCGATATCACTTCGAATGATGAGTTTGGAGAACTTGCTTCCAATCTGGAATTCATGGCTTCCGAGCTCAGTAAATTGGATGAATACCGAAAATCATTTGTTGCTAATATCTCTCATGATTTTCGTTCCCCATTAACTTCAATCAAAGGCTATATTGAAGCCATGTTAGACGGAACGATTCCTAAGGACAATCAGGAGCGATATCTTAATATTGTCCTGTCCGAAACCCAGCGGCTGACCAAATTGACTTCAAGTATGCTGGAAATGAATGAAAATGACACTAAAGGGTTAAAATTAAATCTCATTAACTTTAATATTATGGAGATCATTGATTCTACCAGTGATATATTTGAAGGAACCTGCAAAGAACGATATATCGTCATCCGAAAAGTCTGCAATGTCGATAATCCTATGGTTCGGGCTGATAAGACAAGGATACAGCAGGTAATCTACAATCTGGTTGATAACGCGATCAAATTCAGTCCGCACGGATCCACCATTACCCTGTCCGTCAATGCATTAGAAGATAAAATACTGGTATCCGTCAGGGATACCGGTCAAGGAATTGCTAAGGAACAGCAAAACAAAGTCTGGGATCGGTTCTACAAAGGAGATGAATCCCGGGGAAAAGATAAAAAAGGATCCGGACTGGGGCTTGCCATTATCCGTGAGATCATTCGTGCTCATGGAGAGGATATCACCATGAACAGCACTCCGGGAAAAGGTACGGAATTCATTTTCACATTAAAAAGGATTGACGGCTGATGCCATCAATCCTTTTTTCCTGCAAGCTATGAAAATGAATAACCTATCTTTTCTCGTTCAGTTATACTACCATGTATGCCGATGCAGCTGCCCCTCCATCTGAAAGCTCTCAAAGCCTTGCTGTCTCATGGCTTCATATGCAATGACAGCTACTGAATTAGCAAGATTCAAAGAACGGATATCCGGAAGCATCGGAATCCTAACACAGGTCTCTCTGTAATCCAGAAGAATTTCTTCCGGAATCCCGGCACTTTCTTTGCCAAACATAATATAACATCCATCCGCATATGTTACATCCGCATACGTCTGTTTTGACTTTGTGGTTGCCATATAGATCCTGGCTTCCGGATTCTTACCCAGAAAATCCTTAAAATTCATATAGCGGGTCACGTCTACCTGATACCAGTAATCCATTCCCGCTCTCCGAATCTGCCGGTCCGTCAACTGAAAACCAAGTGGTTCAATCAGATGAAGTCTTGCTCCGATCGCAAGACAAGTTCTTCCGATATTACCCACATTGCCTCCCTGTTCAGGCTCCAGCAATACTATATTAACCATATCTTAATCCTGCTTTACACAAAGATCTAATTCTACATAATCATTATCATTGATATAGATCGGAATACACATATTTGCCACTGCTCCGGATACAGTAAAATTACCCTCACACATAGTAGGTGGTGTAATATCTATACCTATATTCTTTGTAGAAAACACAGTTGAGGCATTACCCATGATCATATTACCAAGCTCGCAAATAGCACTCATGGAAATCTCATCCAACTGTGTAACTTCCATAAACATCATCTTAGAAGCAATTGCCAATGCAACCTCTTTCTTAAATACTAGCAATACCTGCCCCTGCATCTCTCCGGTCACACCGATCATGATTACGATACTGTCATCTGTATAATTGCCATTTCGAATTGATGGCTTACCAACCTTTGGTGTTAACATGCACGCCTCACTAATGACCTTGGTTGCGGCCATCAGAAATGTATTTACGTGTTCTGCACTAATTCTTGCCATTAGTTCCTTCCCCCGTCTGGTTCTATCCTATCCATTTCAATCGTACTTATTATTGTACCACATATTTTATAAATTGTCCTCATAATTTTTATAATGTTTTTATAAAATAGTATTCTTTCCAGAAACCATTGATTTTACAGTGTTTCGATAAAATGACGAATCCGTCCTAGTGCCTCTTTTAACTCTTCAATGGAGTATGCATACGAAATCCGTAAGAAACCTTCCCCGCAATCGCCAAAAGCTGTCCCCGGTACAACCGCTACTTTTTCCTTTTGCAATAATTCCAAAGCAAAATCATCACTGGACATTCCAAACTGTTTAATGCTCGGAAATACATAAAATGCTCCATACGGCTCAAAGCATTCCAACCCCATTTCTTTAAAAGACTGCAGCAAAAAATGCCTTCTCTGATCATATGCCTGCACCATCATTTCAATATCCTTATCACCGTTCTTTATCGCATCAATTGCAGCATACTGACTGTTCGTAGGTGCACACATGATAGCAAATTGATGAATCTTGGTCATTTGCTCACAAATAATCTGCGGTGCCAAGGCATATCCCAGTCTCCAGCCGGTCATTGCGTAGGCTTTTGAGAAACCATTGATGACGATTGTCCGATCCCTCATTCCCGGCAAGGACGCTATACTCACATGCTTATCTTTATACGAAAGCTCTGCATAAATCTCATCAGAAAGAACATACAGGTCATGCTCAATAATAACTTTTGCGACCTGTTCCAGATCCGAACGTTCCATGATCGCTCCGGTCGGATTATTCGGAAACGGAAGTATCACAACCTTCGTCTTATCCGTAATCGCAGCTTCTAATTCTTCCGCCGTCAGACGGAATTCATTCTCTGCTTTCAAAGGGAGATGCACCGGTACACCATGTGTCAGTTCCACGCACGGAAGATAGGATACATAACATGGTTCCGGAATAATAACCTCATCCCCGGGATCCAGCATAGCACGCAGTGCAATATCAATCCCTTCACTTCCTCCTACTGTGATTAGACACTCATGAATCGGATCATATGATGCCTGAAATTTTCGTGTATAATACTTACAGATTTCCTCCCGAAGCTCTTTGAGACCGGAATTAGAAGTGTAAAAAGTCCGTCCTTTTTCTAATGCGTATATCCCCTCGTCCCGCACATGCCAAGGTGTATCAAAATCCGGTTCTCCTACACCAAGAGATATAGCATCCGGCATTTCACTGACAATATCAAAGAATTTACGAATTCCCGATGGTTTAATCTGAATGATTGTTTCTGACAATGGATTTCTCATGGCATTACCGCTAACCTTTCTGACTTAGTAATATTCGTAATTCCCACTCCGTGTTCCTTATGCTTCTTCAATACAAAATGTGTTGCAGTACCAACAACCGCTTCCATCGGAGCTAACTTATTCGCCACAAACAAAGCGACTTCTTTCATCGTCTTTCCCTTAACGATCACTGCGAAATCATATCCTCCCGACATCAGATATACCGTATCCACTTCCGGATAATTGATGATTCTGTCCGCAATCTTATCAAAACCTTCCCCTCGCTGCGGTGTTACCCGAAGTTCAATGATTGCTGTCACAAATTCTTCATCCGTCTTATCCCAATCGATGATCGTGGTATACCCACAGATCACATGCTCTTTTTCCATCGCTGCCAGTTCCGCCGCAACTGTCTCTTCGGATTCCCCTAACATTGCCGCAATGTCTCTGGCTGTTAATTTACAATCTTCCTCGATCAGCTTCAGAATTCTCGTTCTCATAATATTGCCCTCGATTCTATAACATTTGCTTTAATATTTCTCTTATCACATAGAATGATATTATCAAAGTCAGACTCCATAAAGTTTATAACAATCGTCGCCTTTAGGCGGTGTCAAATAGCTATGAATGTCACCACTATTAACTATTCTATCATTTCCGGTAGTAGTCTGTCCAATCATTCTTGCAAAAAAACCGAGTTTTTTTAAATGCTCTGCCAGATCATCGCCATGATCAGTCAGGATCAATACGCTTCCGCCGCTAAAGGTCATATAAGGATTGATATCAAAGAACTCACATACCTCGATCGTTTCCTGAAGGATCGGAATCTGCTTTATATCCACATCGATCCCGCATTGACAGGCTTCTCCAAGCTCCCACAACCCCGCATATACGCCGCCGGTAGACAGATTATGAACATAAGAGATCGAATACTCTGACTTAAATATTTCCTGAAATACAGTATGCAAAGACAAATCTCCACAATATTGCATGGCATCATTCAAATACGCGGCTGGATATCTTGAGTGTAATTCCTCATAATGATCCGAAACCAGCATCATAGTTGTTTCCATGGCAATCGGACCGATCTGAACAATGTCCTTCACCGGCTTACTTATATTATTCTTCTTCTCATGCAGATTCCCATATATCGTGACCGTGATTATGGGAGCCCTCAAAGACTCTAATAATTCCGTATGTCCGCCCACATAACTGATCCCATATCGTTCACACAGCTGTGCCAGCCTTTGCGTCATATGCCGAATCCGATCTTCACTCCCCCGAGCCGGAAGAAAAATAACCGCCATCATCGCATAGGGCTTTGCCCCGGATGATTCCAATTTATTGAGTGCCTTCCAGAATGCATATTTTTCAGGATCCTTTGTATGGATCGTTACACTTGCCTCAGCAAGCACACAATCCCCCGCAGAAGAAGGATGTACCCTGCTGTAATCGTTACCGATTCCAGCTCCCTGAATAACTGCCTCCCGGTCATGCGGCAGCCATTTCAGCACGGATCTTTTACATTGTGGTTCTGTTATTTTTCCTGACTTCATCCTTATCCCATTCTATATCCCGAAAAAATCCAAACCGCCTTCCTGTAACCAAGAATGCGGTTTGAAAAATACTATAATTCTATGTAATTCATTCTACAGATTCATTCAGTCCATCTTCCGGTTCAATTCCAGACGTTTCATCCGAAGAATTACTTAAATCATCTGTTGTGTTATCCTCTGATGTTGTTACTTCTGTTGTCTCCGTTGTATTATCTGATGTTGAATGAGTCTCTGTAGTATCACTGGATTCTGTTGCTGCAGCTTCGCTCGATGCGGGATCTACAGGAGTCTCAGGCGAAGCCTCCTCCGGAGGTGGTTCTTCTCCAGGCTTGCCTATTGTCACTCTTTGCGGAGATGCAGCATAGGTACTGGAATTTACCTGAATGGAATCCACCAGTTCCCCATTTTCATAGATGTATTTCCATAATCTTGCAACATAACCGGTATGGGCAGACTGCGTTACTTCCCGGTAATCGGAAGGAAGTGACTCATCAATCGTTTCGATCGGTTCTCCCGCATCCCGAACTTCAAGGATCTCATTTTTATATTCAACTGTACGATTCGATGGTCTGGTTTCTTTGCCATACAGACTGACATGAAGAACCCCGCCTCCGGCATATGCATTGATATATACCGGATAATCCGTATTGTTACGGAAACAGAAGTTCTTAGAGCCTTCATTCAATGCCGCGTCAGCGGATAACTGCACATATCCGACTGCCATAGAGTGAGGATAACGTTCTGTCACTTCCAGTTCCGCTCTCAATACTGCATTGTATAATGTAGTCGATACCTGACAGATTCCGCCGCCGATATCGGAGATTACTTCTCCGTTCAGATAAGCACCGGCATAACTCCATCCATTTGCCTCGGTAAAAGGAACCAAATGAGACATGGTGTCAAATTCTTCGCCGGGATATACCACATTACCATTGATCTTACTTGCCGCATTCGCAATATTGTTATTACGGGATACATCCGAAGATGAATATGTGGTCTCAAAAGTTCCGATTACATCGGTCACATTTGATAATTCCTCCGTAGAATGGGTCGGTTCTATATCGATAGTAGCAACCTCAATCTCGGCATTTGAGTTACCATTCCATGAGTGAAGAATGTCCCAAACCGCCTGGATATTCGCTTCATCATCAATCTCTGTTCCGTTGGAGCCCGGAACAACAGTTAGAGTTCCATCCGCCATGGACAATCCTGCTTCTGTCGGTCCGTTAATATATTCTTCAAAATTCTCATGAATCTTCTCTGTTATATAATTCTCATTGAACGTAATCTCAATCGGAAGTTCGACATTTTCATGGGAAATATCCGTGATTTCCCGATAGCGCATCAGGATATTGCCGCTTCTTCCATACATCAGCGCATCCTCAACTGCCTGATCCAGCTTAGCGGTCAGGTTAAGTTCAGACATTGGAAATGAACAGTGCGCATCCTCCATCTGAAAATCCAGTTCGACATTACCAAGCTCTGTCAAATAATCCCGGTATTTGGCAATCGCTTCCTGTTTGCTCAATCCGCCAACATCCACATTGCCCAGATATATCCCCTGGTATATCGTATTATCATCCGCTTCCTTCGCACGTGTATAGACAAGCCCGCCGGATATGATTACCAGTACAGCCGCACCCATCAGAAGACATCCAATTGTTTTCCATGTTTTCTTCATCTTAATCATCCTTATCTGAATCATCCGAATCATTACTTTGTCATCTAATCATGTTCATTTTATCACATCAAACTTACATTTCAAGAAACAAAGATAATTTCGTTGTTTTTACCTTGAAACAAGGTTTTTTACCTATTCTCTTTGTATATTTTTTTCAGATTGGAGAATTTCATTCATTTTCTTTGGATTTTACGGAATTCTGTGCTATGATAAGCTATGAAATATAGAAATAACGCAGACACTGATCCGTGTTATTTGCTGAACACATACAATCGTATATGTTCAGCAAGATCAAAATCGCAGAATCTGCACTGTTTATGATAAGAATATAATGAACACGATATTATGACGGATTAAGCATCCGCACAACCGCTGATTAATACAAACCTGCGAAAATAACGCCAATAACCATGGCAAGAACAATGATCCCTGCTATGATTCCGGCAAAGATCCTTTTGGATTTACGACTTTTGAACATACTAACACCTCTTTTCGGAAAGGATTCATCTATGCGATATCCATTTATAATAATATTTGCATTGCTATGTCTTGTTTTAATGCACCGCCTTCGATATGTCAAGAAAAAAGAAAAGGAAGGCAGTGATCAGTTCTGGGCACGGGAAGCAAAAGCAGATCAAGTCCGTAAGCAGGACATATCCGACCTCGATTATATCTATATCCCGATCGAGCTTCTGCCCTTCGGTGTTGATCATACACCGGATGTGACAGAGCTTGAAGATACTTTGCGCCGTCTGGACAACACCAAGATCCTGAACCTTAATCAGTATACCAATACTGATCTGAAGTTGCAATACGGAGCTGCAAATCTTCCGTTTTTATCGGAATGCGACGACCGATATACAACATTAGTGCGCACCCTGTATCAATGGGCTTGTCTGTTGATGGATCACGGACATATCGAAGAAGCCGTCACGGTAGCAAAGTACTGTATTGATATCGATGCTGATCTTTCCGGCATCTATTATATGCTGACAGATTATTATAACTTGGAAAATGATGTGTCTGCACTGCAGGATCTTATGCAGCACGCAGATAATCTGACCGGTATCACTTCCGGGCAGATCCGGAATTATATTCAGGAAGCCCTCGATCATTCTCAGGATCAATAATCGTATTATCCCATTGGTGCATTGATATCGCTAAGCATTAAGCCGGATATCTCCTATTTATGCCTGCTCTGGTAATCGGCACAGACCTCTGACAGCGGGCATTCTTCACATTTGGGGCTTCGCGCCGGACATATCGATCTTCCCAAAGCAATGACCTGAATATTATATAGAATCCACTGCTCCTTCGGGAGTACCTTCATCAACTCCTGCTCTACCTTTTCAGGATCATCACTCTTAGCAAGTCCCAATTTCTTCGATATCCGTTTGACATGTGTATCTACAACCACGCTTGGTTCGTGATAGATATTACCGCGGATCACATTCGCCGTCTTGCGTCCGACCCCGTCCAGCTTTGTAAGCTCTTCAATCTCCCGCGGCACCTCACCGCCGTAGTCATCAATCAGCTTTCTGGCACAGCCCTTGATATTCTTCGCTTTATTCTTATAAAAGCCGGTAGAATAGATATCCTTTTCCAATTCCTTCAGATCACATTCCGCAAACGCTTCCAAGGTCGGATATTTTACAAACAAATCCTTGGTAACAATATTCACTCTGGCGTCTGTACACTGAGCACTTAATATCGTAGCGATCAACAGCTGCCACGCATTCTCATGTTCCAGATAACAGACATAGTCCGTTCCGTACATGGAATTTAAGATTTCCGTTACGCGCTTCGCACGCTCTTTCTTTGTCATATGTATTCTAACCTCATTTTATATTTTTATGTATGATTTTCTCTTCCCGGTCAGGCATTCACGAACAGTTTTCTCTCTTTCCCAGCATGATAATCACGAACGGTCATTCACCCTTCCCGGCCAGATAATTCATGAACTGCTGTGCGGTCCGTCCGGAAAGACCTCCGTGCGCCAGTTCCCATTTATTTGCCTCTGCGCACAATTCGTCCTCACTCATATGAATATTCTCATATCGCTTGGCAAGCTCCTTCACGATATGGAAATATTCCTTCTGATTCGGTCTTGAGAAGCTGATAGTCACACCAAACCGGTTTACCAGCGATAATTTCTCCTGCATCGTATCGGAACGATGCATCTCCTCTCCACCCTCGCTATGCTCCATATCGCTCCGGTCGTTCCATGTCTCCCGAATCAGATGTCTCCGGTTCGAAGTCGCATAGATCAGCACATTATCCGGCTTCGTCTCCAGACCGCCCTCGATCACTGCCTTCAGATACTTATATTCAATCTCAAATTCTTCAAATGAAAGATCATCCATGAAGATGATAAAACGGTAATTCCGGTTCTTGATCTGGGAAATAATGGCAGACAGATCCTGAAACTGATGCTTGTACAGCTCGATCATCCGAAGCCCCTGATCATAGTATTCATTAATAATCGCTTTGATGCAGGTAGATTTCCCTGTGCCGCTGTCTCCGAACAACAGCACATTGTTCGCCAGCCGCCCCTGTACGAATGCTTCGGTATTCTCAACAAGCTTCTTCTTCTGAATCTCATATCCGATCAGATCATGAAGCAGTACATTTTCCGTGTTGTTGATTGGTAGGAAATCTACTCCCTGCTCCAGATGCCGGATACGGAATGCCTTATTTAATCCAAACATTCCAACCCCGTAAGCCCGGTAGAAATCCGTTACGATCTTAAAGATATCCTCCTCATCCTTTGCCAGTTCGATCTTTCGGCTGATATCCTGCACCTTCTCGCTCACATTCTTATTATACATCCGTTCCTTCTTGCCGATGGCACGGTAATTGGAAATCGTTGTAAAACAATCAATGCCAAGAGCCTCCTCGATCGGATGAAAATCAAAATCAAACAGCTTCTTAAAAATCCGGAAATCGCTCTTTGCAAACTGATTGACTGTTCCGTCATTAGCTCCCACTTTCTCAGAGGTGATGGAGAAGGAATTCTCATTCGTGATCAGTATGAATGCAAGATAATTATGCCACAGATTGGTATCAAATCCATATGCCGTTGCAAGATCTAAGAGACGCTTCATCTCATCATAGATCCGCCCCGTCAGATCCGCTGGATTCACCGTTCCTTCCTCATAATCTTCAAAGATTTTCGCTAATCGGAGCAAAATACTGTCCTCCCCCAGATCCCGATACAAAATAAGTTTGGAAATCTCTCTATACATCTGTGTACCTCCATGTCGCTTACTAATACTCCATCTTATAAATAATTATAACATGAATCTTTTCTATCACGCTACAATTTTACTACCAGCACTCTCTTCGTTGGGTATTCGAATTGTTTTTAAAATTAATAGAGCGCGAGACGGGACTCGAACCCGCGACCCCGACCTTGGCAAGGTCGTGCTCCACCAACTGAGCCACTCGCGCATATAAAGAAAATATTTAATTGGATAGTGCCCAGAACCGGAATCGAACCAGTGACACGAGGATTTTCAG